>DASUEK010000071.1:0-20521 GCA_036275115.1 Permianibacter sp.
TATGCGTGTCATCCCCGCGCAGTCGGGGATCCAGGCAAGCTTTTGGTGCGCACGGCGCACCCTACATTGAGATTGCACGCAACATGAACGTTATCAAGATGTCCGATCTGGATCTGCGCGGCAAACGCGTGTTGATCCGGGAAGATCTGAATGTGCCGATTGCTGACGGCGTCATCACTTCCGCTGCCCGGCTCGAAGCTTCGCTGCCGACCGTCAAGCTGGCACTGGAAAAAGGTGCCAAGGTGCTGGTGATGTCGCACCTCGGCCGGCCGACCGAAGGCGAGTTCAAGCCGGAAGATTCGCTGGCGCCGATCGTCGAATGGTTCCGCGCCCGCGTGAACGAGCCGGTGCGCCTGGTCAGCGATTACCTGAACGGCGTTGACGTCAAAGACGGCGAAGTCGTGTTCCTCGAAAACGTACGTTGCAACAAGGGCGAGAAGAAGAACAGCGACGAGCTGGCGCAGAAATACGCCGCGCTCTGTGATGTCTACGTCGGTGATGCCTTCGGCACCGCGCACCGCGCCGAAGCTTCGACTCACGGCGTTGCCAAGTTCGCCAAGATCGCCTGTGCCGGTCCGCTGATGGCCGCCGAGATCGAGGCGCTGACCAAGGCCTTGACCGCACCGAAGCGGCCGCTGGTCGCCATCGTCGGTGGTTCGAAAGTCTCGACCAAGCTGACCATTCTGGAAGCGCTGGCCGCAAAAGTGGATCAGCTGATCGTCGGTGGCGGCATTGCCAACACCTTCCTCGCCGCGGCGGGTTACCCGGTCGGCAAATCGCTGTACGAAGCCGATCTGGTCGAGCAGGCGAAAACGCTGATGGCGCAAGCGAAAGCCCGCGGCGCCGACATTCCGGTGCCGGTCGATGTCGTAGTCGGCAAGAAATTCGATGCCAACGAACCGGCCATCATCAAGGCAGCGAAAGATGTTGCCGCCGATGACATGATTTTCGACATCGGCCCGGAAACCCGCAAACAGTTCGCCGCGCTGCTGCAGAAAGCCGGTTCGATTGTCTGGAACGGTCCGGTTGGCGTGTTTGAATTCGATCAGTTCGGTGAAGGCACCAAAGCCTTGTCGCTGGCAATCGCCGACTCGCCGGCGTTTTCGCTGGCCGGTGGCGGCGACACGTTGGCAGCCGTCGATAAGTACGGCATCAGCGACAAGCTGTCGTACATCTCGACCGGTGGCGGCGCCTTCCTCGAATTCCTCGAAGGCAAGGAATTGCCGGCGATTGCGATTCTGATCGATAGAGCAAAATAGATCAGCGTAGGTTGGCCTCTGGCGTTCCGGACGCCAGTCGGCACGCCCTACGTCCCTGTAGGTTGGGTTAGCCGCGTAGCGGCGTAACCCGACACATGGCGCCGCTGCCGCGGCGCAATAGGCAGGCCCAAACTATTTGTAATTGCCGTGATAGTTGCATTGGAAGAGAACTGCGCGGTTCCGTTCGCTGCGCGAACCCGGATTACGCCGCTACGCGGCTAATCCGGGCTACGTCAGAGCGACAAATGAATGACCTGATGGATTAAGGAGAGAGAGATGGCACTGATTACCCTGCGGCAATTGCTCGATCATGCCGCCGAGCACAATTACGGCGTTCCGGCGTTCAACGTCAACAACCTTGAGCAGATGCGCGCGGTGATGGAAGCGGCCAATGCCGTTGACGCACCGGTGATCATCCAGGCCTCGGCCGGTGCCCGCAAATACGCGGGCGCACCGTTCCTGCGCCACCTGATCCTCGCGGCGATTGAAGAGTTTCCGCATATCCCGGTCTGCATGCATCAGGATCACGGCGTCTCGCCGGCGGTGTGCCAGCGCTCGATCCAGATGGGCTTTTCGTCGGTGATGATGGACGGCTCGCTGGGCGAAGACGGCAAAACGCCGAAAGACTACGACTACAACATGCGGGTGACCCGGCAAGTGGTCGAAATGGCGCATGCCTGCGGCGTGTCAGTGGAAGGTGAGATCGGCTGCCTCGGTTCGCTCGAAACCGGCATGATGGGCGAAGAAGACGGTCATGGCGCCGAAGGCGCGCTCGATCATTCGCAGCTGCTGACCGATCCGGAAGAAGCCGCCCGCTTCGTCAAGGACACCGGCGTGGATGCGCTCGCGATTGCCATCGGCACCTCGCACGGCGCTTACAAGTTCACCCGGCCGCCGACCGGCGACATTCTGGCCATCGGCCGCGTCAAGGAAATCAACGCTCGTATTCCGAACACGCACCTCGTGATGCACGGTTCGTCGAGCGTGCCGCAGGACTGGCTGAAGATCATCAACGAGTACGGTGGCGATCTCGGCGAAACCTACGGCGTGCCGGTCAGCGAAATCCAGGAAGCGATCAAGCACGGTGTCCGCAAGGTCAACATTGATACCGATTTGCGCCTTGCCTCGACCGGTGCGATTCGCCGGTTCCTGGCCAAGAACCCGAAAGAGTTCGATCCGCGCAAGTTCCTGGCCGAGTCGACCAAGGCGATGATGGCAATCTGCAAAGAGCGCTACGAGCAGTTCAACTGCGCCGGTCAGGCCGCCAAGATCAAGCCGCTGAGCCTGGAAGCCATGACCACCCGCTACGCCAAAGGCGAGCTGGCCCAGAAAGTGAACTGAGCCGCGTCGCTGCGGATGAGACTGCAAACACCCTGCCTCGGCAGGGTGTTTTGTTTCGAGTCGTAAACCGGCGCGGGAACCGACGGCCGCCGGACTGGTCAGCCCGGATGGCGGTGTTACACTAACGCCCGTTTGACGGTACCTGACCGTCCGTTCAACCCACAACAAGACGATTGCCACATGAACGGTAAAAAGCCATTTTCGATGATCCGCAACTTTCACTTGGCGGACTGGTTTACGCTCGGCAATGCCTTCTGTGGCATGGCAGCGGTGTTCGCCGCGATGGCCTATTTGCAGACGCAGGATGTCAATTTCCTGTTCTGGGCCGCAGGCTTCATTCCGGCCGCCTTGGTATTCGACATTCTTGACGGTCGCATCGCCCGCTGGCGGCAAGAACAGTCGGCGCTCGGTCGCGAGCTCGATTCGCTCGCCGACGTGATTTCGTTCGGCGTCGCGCCGGCCGTCATCGCTTACTCCAGCGGCATGCACGGTCTTTGGGATGCGCTGATTCTGACCTGCTTCGTTGCCTGTGGCGTCAGCCGGCTCGCCCGTTACAACATCACCGCCGAAGCGATGAGCGAAAACAGCAGCGGCAAAGTGAAGTACTTCGAAGGCACCCCGATCCCGAGCTCGACCATTCTGGTGGTGGTGTTGGCGGTCGCCGCCGGTCAGGGCCGCATCGGCGATGCGCTCTGGTTCGGTCAGCTGCAACTCGGTCCCGGCGTGCTGCACCCGCTGACGCTGATGTTCGCGCTCTCCGGTTCGCTGATGGTCAGCACCATTCGCATTCCCAAGCTGTAAGCACTGTTGCCAGCCCAGCGCACACCTATACATCTGCGCGCAACTGTCTGTTTCGGTTCACCAGCGTTGGTAAAAATCGAGGTGCGACTCGTGTCCGCCTCGCTCACCACAGGTCCACGCAGTTGTCGCTGCGCTTGACAGATCCGGACCTGCTCTCCCATTTTCTTTCTCACACACCAGCATGTGGTCGGTGTGAACAGTGTCGCGCGAGCCCTGCCGGCTTGCCGCACGCTGCCCGACCGGATCGCTGGTGACGGCCTGCCGTTACTTCCGCTCCCGGTCGGTACTAACAACATCCGGTTCGCGACACCGGATACAACAAGACCAGATGCCACAACGCCGAGGGAGAACATTCATGCTGCAACGATTCATGCCGGATTGCCTGAAACGCGGATTGATTCTGCTGTCCGCACTCGCCGCCAGCGCCATCAGCACCGTTCACGCCGCCAGCGACGCGACCGTGACCGTTGAGTTGCGCGCAGTGCGCAGTGCCTTGACAGCAAATGACGACGTCGAATTCCAGCTCGATTTCCGCAACAACAGCCGGCGCGCGGTGCGCCTGCTGAAATGGGATATTCCGGGCGAAACCGATGAAGGCTCGTTCTTTGAGGTCAAACGCGACGGCATGGATGTGCTGTACATCGGCAAGCACTACAAACGCGGTCAGCCGACCGCGGCCGATTTTGTGGTGTTGCGCCCGGGCGCAACCTTGAGCCGCAAGATCGATCTGTCGACCCAGTTCGATTTCACCGTCACCGGCAGTTACCAGATCAGCTACACCCCGCATCACGAGTTGCCGTTCGACCGCAGCAACCTCGTCGCTAACAAAATCGGTGCCGAAGCCATGGTCAGCCCCGGTCACTCCGGTGCGGTGGTGATCTGGGTGCAGGGCGCCAGCGAATCGCTGATCGAAAAACAGCTGCTGAACAAATACGCGACCAGCCCGATCGTCATGCAGAGCGTCGGTTACGCCGCCAACTGCAGCAACTCGCAGCGCAGTTCGATTGGCAGCGCAGTCAATGCCGCCAATACGATGGCAACCGAATCGAAAGGCTATCTGCAAAACACACCGACGGCCAATCGCGCCAGCAGCCAGCGCTACACCACCTGGTTCGGCAGCTACACCAGCAGCAACTGGGCTATCGCCACCGATCATTTTGTTGCCATCGACGATGCGCTCGACAGCAAACCGCTGGAGTTTGATTGCGGCTGCAGCAACAGCGCCTACGCCTACGTCTACCCGACGCAGCCGTACAAAATCTATCTGTGCAATGCCTTCTGGAGTGCGCCGATGACCGGTACGGATTCCAAGGGCGGTACCATCATTCACGAGCTTAGTCATTTCAACGTGGTGGCAGGCACCGACGATCATGCTTACGGTCAGACCGCGGCCAAGCGGCTCGCCAAGCGCAGCCCGAAGAAGGCGCTCGACAACGCCGACAATCATGAGTACTTCGCCGAGAACACACCGTCACTGCCATGATCGGTTGTCGCAAAACAAAACGGCCGCACCAGCGGCCGTTTTTTTATGCCCAAAACCTGTGTGGGCCCGACAGTTTTTAGCTGCTTGCAATCCCAAAAGCGTTACCACCGCCCGACGCGCTTATCATGCCGCTCCCGTCTGCGAAGGGAGTCTGGCCATGACCATTGCCCAGCGCGTGCAAACCTACCTGCATCGACAAGGCGTGCAGTACAGCCGGCGCCGCCATCCCTACGCCAGTCGCAGTGCGCAGGCGGCCTGCAGTTGCGGCGTACCGATGCAGCAAATGGTGAAAGGCGTGCTGGTGCAGGATGAAGCCGGCCAGCATGTGTTGGTGCTGATCCCGGCCGATCGGCAACTGAGCCTGTTCCATCTGTCACAAGCGATGCGGCGCGGTTTTGTGCTGGTCGGTGAAGATCATGTCCAGGCCCAATTCCAGGATTGCCGCGACGGCGCGGTGCCGGCGTTCGGTCAGGCCTACAATCTTGAAACAGTGGTCGATGACAGCCTGTTGCGCCAGCCGCAGCTGTTTCTGGAAGCCGGCGATCATGAAGAGCTGTTGCAGCTCAGTCAGGAACAATTCCGCTCACTGACCCGCGACTGCATTTGCGGTTACTTCAGTATCAGTTCGCAGACCGGCGCGCACTGGTTCAATGAATCCTTGGTGTGACGAAACACCCTCAGCACTGATGGTTGCGACTGCGTTGATTGGTCAGTCCGCCGTCAGCGGTGCAAAGGTGATTGCATGATCCAGTTCAAGCCGAATGCCAATCGCTTCACCGATCGCATGGTTATGGTGACTCGGCACCAGCGACAACAGGCGCTGACCCGATGGCAGCTGCAGCGTGTAGAGAAACTCGGCACCGCGAAACGCCTTGGCGACGACCACGGCAGTGAGGTGACTGTCGTCGTCGTGTAGGACATCGTCTGGCCGCAACAGCACATCGACCGAGCAGCCGATGCAGCAGTCTTTCGGCACACCGCCTTTGACACAACCGAGTTCAATCTCAACCCAATCCGGGCTGACCACCTTGCCCGGCAGCAACACGCCTTCGCCAATAAAGTCGGCGACAAACCGGTTTTGCGGTTCGTGATAAAGCTGATACGGCGTCGCCCACTGACTCAAGCGGCCGTTGTGCAGGACACCGATTTCATCCGCGATGGCGAATGCCTCGTGCTGATCATGGGTCACCAGAATCGCCGCGACCTGCCGCGCTTTCAGCAGCGCCCGCACGTCGTGGCCGAGCCGCTCACGCAGCTCAACATCGAGATTGGCAAACGGCTCATCGAGCAACAACAACTGCGGCGACGGTGCCAGCGCCCGCGCCAATGCCACCCGCTGCTGCTGTCCACCGGACAACTCGTGCGGATAGCGACCACCGAGCGCCGCGAGGCCAACCAAGTCCAGCAATTCGTTGACGATACGACTGCGTTCAGCGCGCGCCAGCGCGCGCAAGCCAAAGCCAATGTTTTCCGCCACGCTCAGATGCGGAAACAGCGCGTGATCCTGAAACACCATGCCGATCCGGCGTTGATGCGCTGGCGTGTGCCGATTCGCTGCGCTGATGCATTCGCCGGCCAGCACAATCTCGCCGGCACGCACCGGCTCGAACCCGGCAATGGCGCGCAGCACCGTGGTCTTGCCGCTGCCGGATGCGCCGAGCAGGCAGGCGATTTGTCCGGCCTCAAGCGTAAATGACAGCTGCTCGACGATCGTGTCGCCGTTGTAGCCGAGGCTGAGCTCGCGCACCGCCAGCAGCGGTGGCGTGGCCATTGTCACCGGCCCGGTCGACACCGTTGTCATCACATCAGGTTTCATCGCGTGCGCTCGTGCAGGGAGGTTTCACTTTGCCGGATCAGCAACCAGACCGGCAGCAAACCGGCCAGCACAATCGCCACCGCCGGCACGGCGGCGCGGTCCCACTGGCCTTCACTGGTCATTTCGAAAACGCGCACGGCCAGCGTGTCCCAACCGAACGGCCGGGTCATCAAGGTGATCGGCATTTCTTTCATCACATCGACAAACACCATCAACAGCGCGGTCAATAGCGCCGGCTTCAGTTGCGGCAAATGCACCGTGCGCAGCAGCCGCCAACCGGTGTAACCGAGACTGCGGGCGGCATCGTCCTGATACAGGCTGACGCGCGCGAGCCCACTGTCGAGCGGTTCGTGCGCCACCGCCAGAAAGCGCACCAGATACGCCAGCAACATCGTCAGCAAACCGCCGCGCAAAAGCGCATGGCCTTCGCCGCCAAACGCTTGCATCACGGCAATCAATTGATTGTCGAGCCAGGCCAGTGGCAAGAAGAAACCGACCGCCAGCACCGTACCGGGAATGGCATAACCAAGCGTGCCAAGCCGCGCCAGTGTGTGCATCATCCGGTCGCGCTGAAGCCGTTGCAAATACGCCAGCAACAACGCCACGGCCGTGACCAGCAGCGCCGCCAGCAACGACAACAGCAGCGAGCGGCCGGTGAATCCGAGCAAGCGCAGGTCGGCATCGTCAGCCCAGCGCTCAACCACCCAGTACAGCAGCTGCACCAGCGGCACCAGAAACGCCAGCACCAGCACCAGCAAACAGAAACCGGTGGCGAGCCAGGCGCGCGCGCCGCGCAGCCGCATGCGTGGCAAGGGTGCGCTGGCGCGGGAGCTGTTGCCATAACGACGCTCGGCACGCAGACGGCGTTCGGCGAGCATCAGCAGCAGCACCGTCACGGTCAGCAGTGACGCCAATTGCGCCGCCGCTGGCAACGAATAGAGCGCGAACCAGCTTTGGTAAATCGCGGTGGTGAAGGTGTCGTAATTGAACACACTGACCGTGCCAAAATCGGCCAGCGTTTCCATCAAGGCGAGCGTCGCGCCCGCTACCAGTGCCGGCCGCGCCAGCGGCAGCGCCACGCGCCAAAAACCCTGCCATGGTGACAGGCCGAGCGAGGCGGCCACTTCCAGCGCGCGCCGGCCCTGAGTGAGAAAAGCGCTGCGCGCGAGCAGATAAACATACGGATAAAACGCGCAGCTCATCACCACGATGACGCCCAGCCGTGATCGCACTGACGGCAATTGCAAACTGTCACCAAACAGCGCACGCAACAGGGTCTGGATCGGTCCGGTGTAATCCCAGAGACCGACGTGCACAAAGGCGAGTACATACGCCGGCATCGCCAGCGGCAACAGCAGCGCCCAGCGAAACACGCGCCGGCCCGGAAACTCGCACACCGCGGTCAACCAGGCGAGCGGAATGCCAAGTGCGAGTACGCCGGCCATCACGCCGAGCAATAACCAGAACGTGTTGGCCAGCACACGTGGCAACACCCACTCCCGCAGATGGCTCCAGATCTCCGGCTGCGGCACCAGAAATTGCGCCAGCAGCACCAACAGCGGAATCAAGGTCAGGCTAGCGATCACCGCCGCCGCGACATGGCGGCGCGACCAACGCCGCCGCCAGCCGCGCCCGGCTGGCCGCACGCGTTGACCGTGCGGTGCAGGAGTGGGCTCAGCAGAAGGGGCAATGTCGGTCACGACAACAACATCCGTTCGAGGCGGCTAGAAAGCACAATGCCGGCGACAAGCCGGCATTGCGATTGTAAGCGAGCGACCGCGCAACCGCGAATCGCCAGCGTCAGCACCGAATACGGTTCAACGATAACCGGCCCGGTCCATCAGCTTGACCGCCGCGGCCTGCAGTTCACCGGCCTTGGCGATGTTGACCAGATTCGGCTTGAACTCGCCCCAGCGCTGCACAGTGGCATCGGCTTTCACCGCCGGGTTGACCGGGTACTCCAGATTGCGATCGGCGAACAGGTTCTGCGCCGCCGGCGAGCTCAGCCATTCCAGCAGTTTGATCGCCGCGGCCTTGTGCTTGGCATGCTTGGTCACGCCAGCACCGGCAATGTTGACGTGCACGCCATCGGATGTCTGGTTCGGCCAGAATAGCTGGACATTCAGGCCCGGCTTTTTCTCGGCCAGCCGGCCGTAGTAATAGGTGTTGGCGATGCCGACCGCGCACTGGCCGGCGTCAATCGCTTCCAGCAATTTGGTGTCATCCGGGAACGGTTCGGTGGCCAGATTGGCGACCCAGCCTTTGACGATCTGCTCGGTCTTCGGCTCGCCGTATTGCGCAATCAGCATGGCCACCAGCGATTGGTTGTAGACCTTCTTCGACGAGCGCAGGCAGAGCTTGCCGCGCCACTTGGCGTCGGCCAGATCTTCATAGCTCGACAGCTCGGCCGCTTTGACCTTGCCCGGGTTGAAGAACACCGTGCGGGCCCGCACTGACAAACCAAACCACTGGTTGGCCGGATCGCGCAAATGCGCCGGCACATTCGCCGCCAGTGCTTTCGAATCGATGGCTTGCAACATGCCATCGTTGGCGGCCTGCCAGAGGTTGCCGGCATCGACAGTCAGCAGGATGTCGGCATCGGTGCTCGCGCCTTCGCTATTGATCCGGCTGAGCAGCGGCCCTTCCTTGTCGGTGATGAAGCGCACCGGCACGCCGGTTTCTTTGGTGTAGGCCTCAAACACCGGCTTGATCAGATCCTCGATGCGAGCCGAGTACACCACCACTTCGTCAGCCGCCGTGGCCGACAGGCTGGCCATCATCGCGGCCGCCAGCACCCAACGTTTCATTCCGCACTGCTCCTGAGTCAAGGCGCCCTCTCGGCGCGGACCGTTGCCGCCATGGCGGCAAGCGGGATCGGCAGCTATTTTACGCCAAATGGAAGGTAAACAAGAATGATTGCCGATTACATTTTATTGACGGCCATCAAAACCTGAGCGGACACAATCGCTGAGCGCACAATGCCCGGTCGCCACCGGCGTGCGTGCCAGACCGGACCAGCAGGGGGCAGCTCAGCGCGTTTCGAGCAAACCTTCGGCTCGCAACCAGGTAAGCGTATCGGCCAGCAAAGGCGCCAGCGGCACCGGCCGGTAGTCCAGCTCGGTAATGGCCGGCAGACTGTCACAGCGCACCCGCGAGCAGACAATCCGGGCACCTTCCCGGGTCAGATCCGGCGCCCGCCCGGTCAGCCACGCGGCCAGCTCCTTGGCCGCGCCGACCGCCTGCACCAACGCCGCGGGCATGGCTCGTTCCGGTACCGGCTGGCCGAGTTGCCGGCCGGCCTCATGCAACAAATCGAGAAACCGGATTTCCTCGCCGCCGAGCAGGTAATGGCGGCCAACACCGCCGCGTAGCGCCGCGGCGATATGGGCCTTGGCGACCTCGCGAACATCGACAAACATGCCACTGCCGGGCGGGATCCCAGGCAATTTGCGCTGGGCAATCAGCCGGAACATGCGCGCCCAGTTGCTGGTATCGAACGGACCCAACACATGGCAAGGATTGATGAAAACCGCTGCCAGACCACGGTCCATGCCAGCCCGAACCTCCAGCTCGGCGAGGGCCTTGGTCCGGTAGTAATGCACCGGCGCATTGAACCCTTGCAGCAAAGATTGGTCGTCGACGATGTCGTCACGCACACCGAACGCCGCGATCGAGCTGGTGTGAATAAATCGCTTGGCACCGACTGCCAGCGCCGCATCGACCATGTTGCGCGTGCCGACCACATTGGTCTGATACTGGCGCGCCCGTTCACGCGGCCAGATGCTGGTGTCGCCGGCGACATGAAACACCGCATCGACGGCCTCCGGTATTGCGCGCGTCAGCGCGGCAACATCGTCGAGATCGCCTTGCACCTTGCGCACCGGCATACGGTCGATGAACGCCGGTTTCGCCGGGTCGCGACACAACGCCAACACCTGCCAGCCTTGTGCCGTCAGTAGCTGGCACAGATTGCTGCCGACAAAACCGGTGGCGCCGGTGACGAATGCGGTGGGCATGAAGGCTTTCCTTGGCAACTCTGCTAGGCTGAGCTTACCCAATTTTGAAGCGCCGCAACCGTTGCGGCCGCAGAGGTCGGTAATGAAACAAGGCGTGATGGCGTGTCTGCTGTTGTTTGCCCAAGCGTTGCTGCTGCCGCAGGCGCGGGCCAATGACTATCTCAATGGCCTGTGGAGCGGCGCTTACGATTACGGCGATCAGATCGGGCCGAACGCAGTCTGGTTTTCGGTGGTATTCGAAACCACCGGAGACGAAATCAAAGGCCGCTCGCTGGAAGTGCAAACCTTCGGCGGCGAACCGTCGGTTGGGCTAAGCGCCACCTTCAAAGGCCTCAGTGCCGGCGGCGTGGTCAGCCTGATCAAACAATATGATGGCAGCGGCGGCCAGACCCACGCGGTGCACATTCGGCTGAGTTATGACGCCGAACAGAATCTGGTTGGTGAATGGATGGTCGACGCCCAAACCAAGGGCCGGGTGGAGCTGTTCAAGCTGGCATTTCGTCCGGTCGATGCCAGCGGCGAGGAGTGGATGGACGACTGGGAATAAGCGCGCGACGCCGTCGCTGAGTAAACCAAAGCAATAAAAAAGGCGGGTTATCCCGCCTTTTTTATTGCTTGCCTCGGCAAGGTCAGTACAGCAAGCGGGCGCGAATCGTTCCCGGAATCGCTTTCAGCTTTTCAAACGCAACGTCGCTCGATTCCTGATCAATGTCGGTGACGACATAACCGATCTCGGTATTGGTCTGCAGATACTGCGCCGAAATGTTGATGTTGCCGTCGGCGAAGATATTGTTGACCTGACGCAGGATGCCCGGCTCGTTGCGGTGGATATGCAGCAAGCGGTGCTTGCCAATGTGAGTCGGCAGCGACACTTCCGGGAAATTGACCGCTGACAGCGTTGAACCGTTGTTGCTGTACTTGACCAGCTTCTCGATCACTTCCATGCCGATCGCGGCTTGCGCTTCCTGAGTGCTGCCGCCGATGTGCGGGGTCAGGATCACGTTGTCGAATTCGCGCAAGGGGCTGACAAATTCATCCTTGTTCGATTTCGGCTCTTTCGGGAACACGTCAATCGCCGCGCCCGCCAGGTGACCGCTTTTCAGCACACCATAGAGCGCATCGATGTCGATGACAGTGCCGCGCGAGGCATTGATGAGCAGCGCACCTTGCTTCATTTTGGCGAGCTGGGCCGCACTCATCATGTTCTTGGTCTGCGGCGTTTCCGGCACGTGCAAAGTCACGACATCGGCCGTCGCGAGCAGCTCGTCAAGCGTGCTGATCGGCTGGGCATTGCCGAGCGCGAGCTTGTTCTCGATATCGTAGTAACGCACTTTCATGCCAAGGTTCTCGGCCAGAATGCCGAGCTGGGTACCAATGTGGCCATAGCCGATGATGCCGAGCGTCTTGCCGCGCGCTTCGAAGCAGCCGTTCGCTGCTTTCTGCCACTCGCCGCGATGCGCGGCCGCGCTTTTTTCTGGTACCCGCCGCAGCAACAGAATGATTTCACCGAGCACGAGTTCGGCGACCGAACGGGTGTTGGCAAACGGCGCATTGAACACCGGAATGCCGAGCGCTTGCGCGGCGTCGAGATCCACTTGGTTGGTGCCGATGCAGAAGCAGCCAACCGCGTTCAGCTTGGTCGCTTTTTTGAGCAGATCGGCCGTCAGCTGGGTATTGGAACGGATGCCGACAAAATGGGCCTGGGCGAGCTCGGCTTCGAGCTGCTCGGGCGGCAGCGACTTCTCGAAATAACCGATATTGGTGTAGCCATCGGCCTTCAGGTAGTCGACGGCCTTCGGGTGGATGCCTTCCAGCAGCAGAAAGCGGATACGGTCTTTGCCGAGCGATTCGCGGACAGTCACAGCGGGCCTCGATGGGGTGATTTTGGTGCAGGAATGGTCCGACTTTCGCACGTTTAGACGGCTATTGCAAACTGGTGCTGCAGTGCGTCATTTACACTCGTTGTCAGCTTTCTTGCCAATTTCATGTGCCGCGCCCACAATAGCGGCCTTGGGACGGAGCCCATCGGCAAGCAAAGGAAAGAGAGGATCCCTCGTATGCGCCACGCCACCCGCTTTTTCGCCATTTTGGCCGCTACCGGCCTGCTCGCCGCCTGCAGTGGCATCCAGCCGCTGCCGAGCGCTGCCCCGAAGCAACCGTTCACCACCGACCCGGCTCAGTACCAGTACCTGATTGGCCCGGGCGATGGCCTCAGCATTTTTGTCTGGCGCAAC
The DNA here is from genome assembly GCA_036275115.1 of Permianibacter sp. Lineage (GTDB taxonomy): Bacteria > Pseudomonadota > Gammaproteobacteria > Enterobacterales > Permianibacteraceae > Permianibacter. Next base: position 12,951 of record DASUEK010000071.1, read on the forward strand.
CCGGATGTCAGCTCCAGTGTCACCGTGCGGCCAGACGGGCGCATTACGACCCCGCTGGTCGAAGACGTCATGGCTGCCAACAAGACCCCGACCCAGCTGGCCCGGGACATGGAAAAGGCGCTCGGCAACTACATCAAGGACCCGATCGTCACCGTGACCGCGACCGGCTTTGTCGGGCCGTACTCGGAGCAGGTCCGGGTGGTCGGCGAAGCAGCCAAGCCGCAGTCGCTGTCCTACCGCCAGAACATGACTCTGCTTGACGTCATGATCACCGTCGGCGGCCTGACCGAATTTGCGGACGGCAACGACGCCGTCGTCGTTCGCATCGTCGATGGCCAGCAACAGCAATACAGTGTCCGGCTGGAAGACCTGATTCGCGATGGCGACATCAGTGCCAATGCCGAATTGCTGCCGGGTGACATCATCATCATTCCCGAAGCCTTCTTCTGATCATTCGCCGCTGGCCCGCAGGGATGCGCCAACGCCAGTGGCCCTGATACGCATGGAACGCACCTATGCAGGATGTTATTGAACAGATTCTCAGTTATCTGCGCGGCATTTGGCGTCAGCGCTGGTATGCCTTGTTGGTCACCTGGTCGGTTTGCATCGCCGGTTGGGCGTTCGTCATGCACATGCCGGATCAGTACCAAGCGACGACCCGGGTGCAGGTGGACACCTATTCGGTCCTGCAACCGCTGCTCAATGACATGACGGTGCCGGTCGCCGCGCCGGAACGGGTGCGGCAGCTACAGCAAACCATTTTGGCCCGCCCGAATCTGGAAAAGGTCATTCGCAGCGCCGATCTCGATCTGAAAGTGTCGAACGACGCCGAGTTCGAAGCGCTGATCAAAAATCTGGAAAAGAACATCCAGTTCCGCCGTGCCGGCAACAACGATCTGTATTCCATCAGCTATCAAGCCGATGACCCGACCATGGCCAAGCGGGTCGTGCAGTCATTGCTGAATTTGTTCATCGAGCAGGCACTTGGTGACACCCGCCAGGACACCGACAGCGCCCAGCGCTTTCTGGATCGTCAAATCGAGGAATACGCCCAGCGCCTGTCCGAGTCGGAAAACCGGCTGAAAGAATTCAAGCGCAAAAACCTCGGCCTGATGCCGGAGCAGGGCAAAGATTATTACCAGCGACTGCAGGAATCGCGGCAAGCAGTCGAGGAAGCCGAACTGGAACTGCGCCAGTCGGAAAATCTGGCCAACGAATTGCGCCGGCAGCTGCAGGGCGAAGACCCGACCTTTGGCATGGTGCAGGCACCGAAGGTCAGCGCCAACGTGCCGGAACTGGACAGCCGGATCAGCCGCCTGCAACAGCAGCTTGATGAACTGCTAACCCGTTTCACCGACAAACACCCGGACGTGGTCAACACCCGCAATCGCATCGCCGAATTGCAGGAACAAAAAGCCGAAGCGCTGAAAGCCGGAGGCGGCTTCACCGCCAGCGGCCCGCTCGACACCAATCCGGTCTATCAACAGCTGAAAATTTCGCTGAGCGAAGCCGAAGCACGCAGCGCCTCGTTGCGCACCCGGGTCGCGGAACTGCGCTCACGGGCACAGGATCTGGACAAGAAGGTCTACATCCTGCCGCAGATCGAGGTGGAACTCGCCCAGCTCGATCGTGACTACAACGTCACCAAAGAAAACTACGACAAGCTGATCCAGAAGCGCGAACAGGCCCGCATTTCGCAGGACCGGGATCAGAACACCAATGACGTCAAATTCCAGGTGATCGATCCGCCACGGGTACCGCCGCAACCGTCAGGCCCGAACCGGACGCTGCTGTTATCCGGCGTGCTGGCCGGCGCGATCGGTGCCGGCTTTGCGGTCGCGCTGCTGATCTCACAGATCCTGAGCACGTTCGACAACCCGAAGCTGTTGATGCAATCGATGCAGATTCCGGTACTCGGAACGGTATCGATGGTGCTGAGCCCGCGCGCAGAAAGTATTCGTCGGATGAAGAACTGGGTCTTCCTGGGCCTCGCCTTGGCGTTGTTGCCGGTTTATGCCGGCCTGCTTTACCTGCAGACTGCCGGTCGCGCACTGCTCGGTTCCTGATGTGAGGACGAACAAATGGATTTGATCGAACGCGCCGCCGCCCGTCTGGCTCAGCAAGACAACAAAGGCGAAAAACGTGGCGACGAGCTGGAGCCGGAAAGCCCGCGCCCGGTAGCGACCTTGCATCGACCGAGCGAAGACAGCAAACCGCTGTTGAAACTGGATGAAGAACGCCTGCGACAGGCCGGCATGGTGGTGCCGGACGCCACTCGCTCCAAAATCAAGGAAGAGTACCGGCACATCAAGCGGCCGCTGCTGATGAACGCGGCCGGCAAAGGTACCAGTGTGCTCAAGCACGCCAACCTGATCATGGTGACCAGCTCGCACCCGGGCGAAGGCAAAACCTTCACCGCCGCCAATCTTGCACTCAGCATCGCCGCCGAGCGCGACAAGACCGTATTGCTGGTCGATGCCGATGTGGTGCGACCATCACTCGGCAATCTGCTCGGCTTCAGCGCCGAAAAAGGTTTGGTTGATCACCTTATTGATCCGACGCTCGACGTCGGTGAACTGCTGATCAAAACCGAACTGCCGACCCTGACCATTCTGCCGGCCGGTACCCCGCACCACTTGTCGACGGAATTGCTCGCATCGAAAGCGATGCAGCAACTGACCGAAGAGCTGTCCAGCCGTTATCGCGATCGCATCGTGATTTTCGATTCGCCGCCGCTGCTGCCGACCACCGAATCCAGCGTGCTCGCCCATTTGATGGGCCAAATCGTCATCGTGGTGGAAGCCGAGCGGACCACCCGCTCCGACGTGCGCGAATCGATTGAACGGCTGGGCACCCTGCCGGAAACCGCGGTCGGCTTTGTCCTGAACAAAACCCGGCACGAAATGGACCCGGGTTATTACGGCTATGGCTACGGTTCCGGTTACGGATACTGAGCCGATGCGTGCACACGCCCTCCTCCGCTGTTTGCTGCCGGTTTCCGCGCTCGTCGCCGGACCGGTGGCGGCCGAACGCTGGGACTTCACCCCCACGCTGATGCTGCGGGAAATCTATTCCGACAACATCGCGCTGGCCGAAGAAGACCCGAGCGCCGACTGGGTAACGGAGATCACGCCGGGCTTTACCTTGCGTGGCCAGAGCGATGCGCTGAAGCTGAATTTCCGCGCCAATTCCCAGAATCTGTATTACCGCGATGGCAGCGCCAACGAAGATGGCGATCGCAGCGAGAGCAATCCCCAGCTGCAGCTGTCCAGCACGACCACCTTGCTGCCGTCGTTCTTCTATCTCGATGTCAACGGCAATGCCGGCCAGCGCATTGTCTCGCAGAACTCCCAGTTGTCGTACGACAATATCGCGCTGTCGGGCGACAGGGTCGATTACTCGACCTACAGCATTGCGCCGTTCATCAAATACGCGAGCCGTGCCGGCATCAATCTGGAAGCACGCGCCGAGCGCACCGTCAACGACTACGACAGCGGCGACGAAGCCAACACCGATCTGCTCAGCAATGCCGACGGCGAGAACTACCGTTTTCTGCTCGACAATGCTGGCATGCGTTCATCCCTCGACTGGCGACTGAGCGCCAGCCGACGCTACCTGGACCGGAAAAGTGACGAACTGACCGACCCGGATTTCCGGCAAGCACAGTTTGACGTGGCATACCAGACCTCGAGCGCGTTGGCTTTGCTGGCCCGCGCCGGCCGCAGCGAAAACAAGCTCGGCGGTTATGACAGCGACCGCAACGGCGACTACAGTGCCGCCGGTTTGCGCTGGTCACCGAGCCGGCGCTTCAACCTGTCAGCAATGGCCGGCAGCAATTACAGTGACGCCGAAATGAAGTGGAAGCCGAGTCGGCGCACCGAAATGATGCTCGGTTATCGCGATACCGATATCGGCCTGATTGTCGGCCCGTCCTGGCGGGCCGACATCAAGTTCCGCGGTCGCCGGATGACGGCCAGTCTCGGCTACAACGAAGAAGTCACCACGGAGCAGCAACTGGTATTCGGCACCGAAGTCGTAACGGTGATCGACCCGCTATCCGGCGAAGAGGTGCAACACATCATCGGCCGCTTTGAAATCGCTGACGACGAATTCGAACGCCACCGTGGCACCTTCACACTGGCGTGGCAGGGTCGCAGTGGCAACATCACGCTGACCGCTTCGAGCGAAGATCGGCAATACCTGATCCGCAACGAACTGGACGGTCAGGCCGACGCCGTTGCCCTGTCGGTCAAATGGCCGGTCGGTGGCGGCCTCGATCTGGTCAGTCAGCTGCGCGAGCAGCGCAACGTGTTCAGCGAAGACAGCGGCGAAGAGCGGTTCAGCCTCGCCAGCCTCGGTTTGCGGATGAATTTTTCCCAGCGCAGTTACGCCTCACTCACTGCCCAGCAGGCCGAGCAGGACAGTGAACGTGACAGTCGCAGTTACGAAGAAGGGCGAGTCATCGCCGAAGTTTTTCTGCAGTTCTGAGGTGCTTGCCGAATCATGACCCCTGCCGCTACACCTCGTTTCCGCAATGCCATGAGTGTGGATGTCGAAGACTATTTCCAAGTCTCGGCAATGGAACCCTATGTCCAGCGCAGCGACTGGGACCGTACCCCACTGCGGGTTGAACGCAACACCGACACCGTCTTGCAACTGTTCAGCGACGCCGGCATCAAAGCGACGTTTTTCACCCTGGGCTGGGTTGCCGAGCGCTGCCCGCAGCTGATCCGCCGCATTGTCGACGCCGGTCACGAGCTTGCCAGCCACGGTTACCAGCATGTCCGCGCCCATCAACAGACGCGCGAACAATTTGCTGCCGATGTACGCAAGACCAAACAGCTGCTGGAAGATCTCGGCGGTGTCGCCATTACCGGTTATCGCGCCGCCAGCTATTCGATTACCAAGCAGAACCTGTGGGCGCTGGAAGAACTGGCAGCCGCGGGTTACAAGTACAGCTCCAGTATTTACCCCGTCAAACACGATCTGTACGGCATACCCGATGCGCCGCGCTCACCGTTTTACCCGAGCCGGGCACCAGCGCTGCTGGAAATTCCCGTGACCACGGCGCAGTTTGCCGGTCGCAACGTTCCGGCCGGCGGCGGCGGCTTTTTCCGGTTGTTTCCGTATGCGCTGTCAAAACAGCTGATCGAGCGCGTCAATGCCCGTGATCGGATGTCAGCGGTGTTCTATTTCCACCCGTGGGAAATCGATCCCGCCCAGCCACGCCCGGACAAGCTCGATCTGCGGACCCGGGTGCGCCATTACCTGAACCTGGCGCGCATGGCACCGCGTCTGGAGCAGCTGCTGCGCGATTTTGATTGGGGCCGCATGGACGAGATTTTCCTGTCGCAAGCGGCACCAATCGTTGATCTGCATTGACCCTTTTTCTGTGAACCCAACGCCATGGATGCGCGTGTGAATCCGATAACACTTTCCACTCTAACCCCGGCGCGCACCGCTGCCTGGGACGACTACGTTCGGCAACATCCGGACGGCAGCTTCTTTCATCTCGCGGGTTGGCAGCGGGTCATGGAAGAAGGGCTCGGTCATCGCAGCCACTTTCTCTGCGCCTTGCGCGGTGAGCGCATCGTCGGTGTTTATCCGATGGCCGAAGTGCGCAGCCTGCTGTTTGGACACAACCTGGTTGCGCTGCCATTCTGTGTGTACGGCGGCATTCTGGCCGATGACAGCGACGCGCAGCTGGCGCTGGATAAGGCTGCCCAGCAACTGGCCCAACAGCTCAACGTCGATGCGCTGGAAGTGCGCAACCGGCAGCCGGTGCATGACGACTGGCCGCGCAAGTCGCTGCACGTCACCTTCCGCAAAGCCATCACCGGCGATGCCGAAACCGATCTGAACGCGATTCCGCGCAAACAGCGGGCGATGATCCGCAAGGCCATCGGCAACGGACTCGATCACAGCATCGACGAATCGCTGGGCGATTTTCTTGACTGCTATGACACCAGCGTGCGCAACCTCGGCACGCCGGTGTTTCCGCGCAAGTATTTCCGGGTCCTGCGCGACGTGTTTGGCGATGCGTGCGAAGTCCTGACCATCCGCAAGGATGGCGCGCCCGTCGCCAGCGTGATGAGCTTTTACTTCCGCGATGAAGTGCTGCCGTATTACGGTGGCGGCGGCGTGCTGGCCCGGCAACTGGCCGGCAACGACATGCTGTATTGGGCCTTGATGAAGCACGCCGGTGAACGTGGCGCCCGCCTGTTCGATTACGGTCGCAGCAAGATCGACACCGGCGCCTATCACTTCAAGAAAAACTGGGGCTTTGAACCGCAACCGCTCGCCTACGAATATTTCCTGGTCAAAGCCAAGGCGATGCCGGACGTCAATCCGCTCAATCCCAAGTACCGGCTATTCATCGAAACCTGGAAAAAATTGCCGCTGCCGATCGCCCGCTTGATCGGCCCGATGCTGTCGCGTCATCTCGGATAACGTTCATGTCGACCCCTGCCACCGACACGCTCTTGCCCATGGCCGCCTGGCGTCGCAGCGGCCTTGTGCTGATCACCCTGCTGCTGCTGCAATTGGCTTTGCAATGGCCGCTGGTGCTCGATCTCAGCCAGATTTGGTGGCACTCGAAAACCTTCAACCATTGCCTGCTGATCCCGGCAATCAGTGCCTGGCTGATTCACCAGCGCCGCGCCGAATGGCTACCGCTGACGCCGCAACCAAGCTGGGCCGGCGTGGTGCTGTTGCTGCTCGCCAATCTGTTGCTGCTGCTCGGCAATCTGGCGGCTGTTGGATTGATTGGCCATTTCGCGCTGGTGCTCAGCGTGCAGGCGCTGATCTGGGCGGTCTGCGGCAGCACCGTTTGCAAACAGTTGCTGTTTCCGCTGCTTTATCTCTGGTTTGCCGTGCCATTTGGCGAATTTCTGGTGCCGTGGTTGCAGGATGTCACCGCCGACATGGCGGTGGCGCTGCTGCGCCTGTTTGATATTCCGGTGTTTCGCGACGGCCACTTTATCGCGCTGCCGAATGGCAATTTTCTGGTCGAGGAAGCCTGCAGCGGCATCAGTTACCTGATCGCGTCACTGGCACTGGGCACGGTGTATGCCTATCTGCAGTACCGGTCCTATACCCGGCGCATCATTTTCATCGTGCTCAGCATCATCGTGCCGATCATTGCCAACGGCATACGAGCGTTCATCATCATCATGATCGCACATCTGACCAACAACGAATACGCGATCGGCATCGATCACCTAGTCTACGGCTGGGTGTTGTTCGGCATCGTCATCTTTCTGTTGTTCTTGCTCGGTCGCACCTTTGATGATGGCGGCCCGATCGCCACCGACACCACAGCTGTCATCAGCAACGGCAAGCATTCGCATTGGCTGCCATCAGCTGCAGCCGCAGCGGTCATTGTTGTTATCACTGCAGTGCTCGGCCAACGCGATGGTGTCGAAGGCAGCAGCCAATTGCCAACGGCGGTATTGCCGGCAGCATGGCAAAGCACGGAACGCGACAGCCTCGGTGCTTACCTGGAACACAACCGTCAGCAACTGGTTTTCCAGGATGGCGAACTGGAAGTGGTGCTCGGCTATTTCCCGGTC
>DASUEK010000072.1:0-3814 GCA_036275115.1 Permianibacter sp.
TGACGAAGGCACCCTGATCGAAAAATAACCGGGTGCCGCTCTAACGCGCCTATCCGTTTTCGAGAAAGCTTGCCGGCATCCGCCATGGTATCCGGCACGAAAATCAGTAAGGGAGACGACCATGACCATTGCCAACATCAAAACCGACGCGCAAACGCGCATGGCCAAGTCCGTTGAGTCGCTGAAAGGCAACCTGGGCAAGATCCGCACTGGCCGTGCCCATCCGTCGCTGCTCGAGCACATTCATGTCAATTACTACGGCAGCTCGGTGCCGTTGCAGCAAGTCGGCAACGTCAACGTGCAGGACTCGCGCACGCTGGTTATTCAGGCGTTCGACAAAGGCGCGATCCAGCCGATCGAAAAAGCCATTCACGAATCCAATCTGGGTTTGAACCCGCAAACCGCCGGCCAGACCATCCGGGTGCCGTTGCCGCCGCTGACCGAAGAGCGTCGCAAGGAGCTCGCCAAGGTCGTCAAGGGCGAAGGCGAGCAGGCCAAAGTCGCCATTCGCAACGTCCGTCGCGATGCCAACGAAGCGCTGAAGAAGCTGCTCAAGGACAAGGCGATCACCGAAGACGAAGAGCGGAAAGCGCAGGACGACGTCCAGAAAATCACCGATGGCAAAATCGGTGAAGTCGACAAACTGCTTGCCGACAAAGAGAAGGAACTGATGTCGGTGTAATCGCGGTTGCGATTACCCGCCGCAGTTTTTTCGGAGGCGCAGTTCTTGTCTTCCTCTTCCGCCAATCAGGCTGCTGACAGTCTGGTACCGCAGCACGTTGCCATCATCATGGATGGCAACGGTCGCTGGGCAAAAAAGCGCAGCCTGCCCCGGGTTGCCGGCCATAAGGTCGGCATGGAGCGGGCGCGCGACATCACTGAAGCCGCGGGCAAACGCGGTGTCCGTTCGCTGACCTTGTTCGCGTTCTCGTCGGAGAATTGGCAACGGCCGCTCGAAGAAGTCAGTTACCTGATGGAACTGTTCGTCACCGGGCTGGAGCGCGAAGCAAAAGCGCTGCACAAGAACGGTGTTCGCTTGCGGGTCATCGGTGATCGCTCGCGTTTTGCCGAAAAACTGCAGCTGCGCATGGCCGAAGCGGAAGCGATGACGGCCGGCAACACGGCACTGACCTTGAATATTGCCGCCAACTACGGCGGTCAATGGGACATCGTCCAGGCGGCCAATCAGGCGCTGCTCGCCAAGCGCGCGACCCATGACACGTCGCCGCTGCAGGAAGCCGAGCTCGCGCGTTACCTGTGCCTTGCTGATCAACCGCCGCTGGATCTGCTGATCCGCACCGGCGGTGAAGTGCGCATCAGCAATTTCCTGCTCTGGCAGGCGGCCTATGCCGAACTTTATTTTTCTTCCGCGTTGTGGCCGGATTTTGGCGCTGATGAGCTCGATGCCGCGATCGCGGATTTCCGGCAACGCCAGCGCCGCTTCGGTAAAACCGGCGAACAAGTGACAGGGGACAGCTGATGCTAATGCAACGGGTGATCACGGCGTTGCTGCTGCTGCCACTGGTCCTGGCGCTGGTGTTTTTGTTGCCGCTGCCGGCGTTCGCCATGGCGGTTGCCGCCATTCTGGTGCTCGGTGCCCGCGAGTGGGGCCGCTTTACCAGTGCGGAAAAAGCGGCGCCCTTGACGGCCATGCTGAGTTATCTGGGCTGCGCCATTGTGTTGTGGCAGCTGTCGCCGCCGTTTGATTTCTGGCCCAGTTTGAGTTGGCCGACTTGGCTGTGGACCGCTGACAATCTGCCGCTGTTGGTGTTGGCGGCGGCGGTGCTGTTCTGGTGTATCAGTCCGGTGCTGCTGTGGTTGTATCCGGCGCGCGCAAACTGGTGGCGTGCGTCGCAAGGGGGCCGGCAAGCACTCGGTGTGCTGTTGCTGCTGGCGACCTGGATAGCCTTGGTCAGTCTGCGCAAGATCGGCAACCTGCAGGACCCGCTGAAAGGCGCGCTGGTGATTTTTTATGTGCTGTTGCTGGTCTGGGCCGCCGATGTCGGCGCCTACATCGCTGGCAAAGCCTTCGGCAAGCACAAGCTGGCACCGTCGGTGAGTCCGGGCAAAACCTGGCAAGGGTTCTTCGGTGGCCTGTTGCTGGCGCTGGTGATCGGCCACTTCGCCGCACCGCTGTTTGGTCTGTCGAGCAATTCCGAATGGGGATTTCGCGCGCTGGTGTTGGTCACGATCATTGCCTCGGTCGTCGGCGATTTGATTGAAAGCCTGTGCAAACGTGAAGCTGGTATAAAGGACAGCGGCACGTTGTTTCCCGGTCATGGCGGCATGCTGGATCGCATTGACAGCTTGATGGCGGCCGCGCCGGTGTTTGCGCTCGGCGCCTTGTTGCTGGAGCTGCGCTGATGCAACGGTTGGTCGTGCTCGGCAGCACCGGTTCGATTGGTCTGTCGACCTTGGATGTGGTGGCCCGGCACCCTGACCGTTTCTCGGTATTTGCCTTGGCGGCGAATCGCAGCGCGGACCGCCTGTTCGAACAGATTCGCCAATTTCAGCCGCGCTATGCCGTGTTGGTCGACACCGCCGCGGCTGCCGATCTGCAACAGCGCGTGCAACAAGCCGGCTTGGCCACCGAAGTCCTGGCTGGCGTGTCGGCACTGGCCGAAGTTGCTGCGGCAGCAGACGTGGATACGGTGATGGCCGCTATTGTCGGTGCCGCCGGTTTGTTGCCAACCTTGGCTGCCGCCAAAGCCGGCAAACGCATCCTGCTCGCCAACAAAGAAGCGCTGGTGATGTCCGGCCCGTTGTTCATGCAGGCGGTGCGTGAAAATGGCGCCGTCTTGCTGCCGATCGACAGCGAGCACAACGCGATTTTCCAATGTTTGCCAGCGCCCGGTCATGAGCGCGATTTGCGTGGTGAACGCAGCTTGCGCGCCAACGGTGTCGAAAAAATTCTGCTGACGGCATCTGGCGGCCCTTTCTTGCGGCGTGAACTGCACGAACTGGCGCACGTCACGCCGGATCAAGCCTGCGCGCATCCGACTTGGAACATGGGCCGAAAAATTTCGGTCGATTCGGCCACGTTGATGAACAAGGGGCTCGAAGTGATCGAAGCCTGTTACTTGTTCAATGCCGATCGCGCGCAGGTCGATGTGGTGGTACATCCGCAAAGTATCGTGCACAGCCTGGTGCGTTACGTGGATGGTTCGGTGCTGGCGCAGATGGGCAATCCAGACATGCGTACACCAATTGCCCATGCCATGGCGTGGCCCGAACGCATTGGCGCTGGCGTTGCTCCGCTAGACCTGACTCTGATCGGCAGACTGGAATTCCTCCCGGCCGATGTGAACCGCTTCCCCTGTCTGGCGTTGGCGTACCAAGCCTTGGCCGCCGGTGCCAGTGCGCCGGCGGTGCTCAATGCCGCCAATGAAGTCGCAGTCGAGGCCTTTCTCGCTGGACGCTTGCCCTATACCCGGATCGCCCCGGTGATTGCCGAGACTCTGCAACATTGTCCGGTGCCGCCGGTCGAAACGCTGGACGCGCTGCTGGCCATTGATGCCGAGGCGCGCCGCATAGCGATGCAGCAAGTGGGAGTGCAGGCGGCATGATCGAATGGTTGTGGAATGGCTTGTTTCTGATCATCACCATTGGGGTATTGGTGACGGTGCATGAGTTCGGCCATTTCTGGGTGGCGCGGCGACTGGGTGTGAAAGTGCTGACTTTCTCGGTCGGATTCGGCAGTGCGATCTGGAAGCGGGTCGGCAACGATGGCGTCGAGTACCGCATCGCGGCGATCCCGCTCGGTGGCTACGTCAAAATGCTCGACGAGCGCGAAGCCGATGTGCCGGCCGAGCTG
>DASUEK010000073.1:0-3934 GCA_036275115.1 Permianibacter sp.
GGCGTGCTGCTCGGCCTGTTCCGGTGATTGCCGGTGCAGCCAGTCGAGCTGCAGGGTTTGCAGCTCGCCATCGGTGGCTTGCAGTTGCAGACCGCGATCGATGGCCTGCGCAGCGGTCGTGAGATCGCCGACTGCCATCGCGGCGCGTGCCTGCGCACGTAGCTGCTCCAGCTGTTCGACTGGACTCAATTGTGCCGGGGCGCGTTCGAACACCACCGGTTCGTTGCGCGCGGTCTGCGGTTGCTGGCTGGCGAGTGTTGGCGCGACGGTTGGATTCGCAAGGCTTTCGCTGTGCGGCTGGGCTTGTTGCGCAGTTGCTGTCTCGATCTCGGTTTCCGATGCGGTGCCAGCCAGTTCGGCGGCATCCGGCCATTGGTCTTCGGCTTCTTGGGCCGGACTCACCAACTCCCAGCCGATGCTGGCCGGCGCCGATGCTGAACGTGTCTCGGTTGGCGGCACTGCGGCGCCATTCCGGCTGAGGCTGTTCGTGCTGGCGACAGCAGGTGCAGGCGCCGACACGGTAATGGTGTGGGTCTTCAACCGGCTGTCGTTGCTCGCCGGTGCGAATGCGTTATCTGCGGCTGACGGGGCGACGTTTGGTGCGTTGGTCGCGTGACGGGTGTCGGTAGACACGGTGGTCGATGACAACCAGAGTCGCCACACCAGAATGAGCACGGCGAGCGCGAGCAACGCAAAAAACCACCATGGCAAACCTGGGCGCGCCGGTGCCGCCTTGACGCTGAGTGCGGGTGTCGCGTCGACCTGTGGAACGGTGGGCGTCGCGCTGTTTTGCTGCCGCTCGGCCAGTTCGCGCAGCATGGTGTTGACGACGCTCATGACGGCAGCCACCAGGCCAGCGCCAAGCCGGTGCTCAGCGCGCCGATTAGCAGCAATACCAAGCGTTGCGCGTAACGTTGCCGCGCATGGGTGGAATCGGTATCGGCGACTGCCTGCAGCACGTCAGCCAGATTCATGCGTGTACGGTGACGGGCGTAGGCCAGCATCAGCGCTTTGTGGGCGAGCAGGTTGAGCACGCGTGGGGTACCGGACGCGAAACTGTGCAAGGCCAGCAGCGCCGCATGGCTGTAAGCGCGGCCATGCCGCCAGCCGGCAGTGTCGAGCCGGTGTTGCAGATAAAGGGCGCTCTGGCGCCGCGTTAGCGTCGGCAAGCGGTAGGAAAACGCGATGCGTTGCCGCAACTGCCGCAGCTGCGGCAAGGCGAGGCGGCTGTCGAGTTCCGGCTGGCCGAACAGCACCACTTGCAGCAATTTGCCGCGCTCGGTTTCCAGGTTGGTGAACAGGCGCAGGGTTTCCAGACTGGCATCCGGCAGCGCCTGCGCCTCATCAATGATCAGCACGACCGGATGACCCGCCCGGGCCAGTGCGAGCAGTTGTCGCTCGATGGCGCGCGGCAGTTCGTCGTCGCGCAGTTGATCGGACAGGCCAAGCTCGCTCGCCAGCGCCCGTTGCAAGGCTGCCGGCGACAGGTTGGCATTGGCAACATAGGCATACGGTTGCCGGCCGTGCAGGCTGTTCAGCAGCAGCCGGCAAAGCAGGGTCTTGCCGCTGCCGACTTCACCGGTGATCTTGATGAAACCTTCGCCGCCCGCCAGCGCCACCAGCAGCACGTTCAGTGCTTCCCGGTGGCCGGGCAGGTCACAGAAAAACGCGGTGTTCGGCGTCAGCGTGAACGGCAACTCGCGCAGACCGAAGTGCTGCAAATACATTGCCGAATCTCCCGTCCGCAACCGCACTCAGGGCGTGTCGCCAGTGTAGCGGCGGACCCGGTCGTGACTGCGATCGATGTCTTGCTGCCAGGCGCTGTCATCGGTGACGACCGGCCGCAGCAGGATCACGAGTTCACTTTTGGCACTGCCTTCGCGTTGCTGGGTGAACAATTTGCCGAGCCAGGGAATTTCTGACAGCCACGGCACGCCGGCATCATCCTGGCTCAGCTTGTCCTGCATCAAACCGCCGATGACCACGATTTGGCCGCTGCGGGCGCGGACTATGCTATCGGCCTCGCGCACGCTCGACAGCGCCAGCGGCAGAATCAACGGATTGCTGGTGCCGAAATCGATCTGTTTGGTTTGATCCTGCACTTCCGTGACGCTCGGGTGTACGTGCAGTGTGATCTCACCGTGCTCGTCAATTTGTGGCGTGACATCCAGCGCAATGCCGGAGAAGAACGGCGACAGCGTCACGTTCGGCGTGCTGGTGTTGCCGCCAGCGCCGGTGGTGGTGGTGGTCGAGATGCCGGTGACGAAAAACTCGTCGGTGCCGACCTTGATCACCGCTTTCTGGTTGTTGACGGTGGAAACCCGAGGACTTGATAACACCTGTACCGTGCCTTGGGTGCGCAGCAATTCGAGCGTGGCCTGAAAATCGCCGCCGGTGAAAACCCCGGTAAAGAAGCCGTTGATGTCGTTCGGCTCGGTGCGCAGGTTCAGCTCCTGTCCGCTTTGGCCGATTGTGCCGGTGGTGCCGCCGGCTGACGCGATATCGCTCCAATTGATGCCAGCCTGAAAGCCGTCACTCAAGGTCACTTCCAGGATCTTGGCTTCCAGAATGACCTGCCGTTGCAAATGCTGCTCGGCCTGGCTCAGGTATTGCCGGACCATGCGCAGATCAGCGGGCAGGGCGCGCACGATCGCCAGTCCTGCTTGCGGGTTGACCACCACACTGCCGCCAGTGCTGCCCGCGATCAGCGTCTGCAGTGTGGCTTGCAGTTCGCCCCAGAGATTGGCTTCGGATTGGGTTTCGATCAATGTGCCGGGAATGGTGGCTGCTTGCGAGCCGGCAGTGCTGCTGTTACCGCTGCTCGATTGGCCTTCGCTGGTGCCGGCATCGGCGACCTGACCGGAGTTGACCCGGGTCTGCGATTCACCTTTGCGGGTCAGGTTCAAATAATTGACCGGGATGATCGCGGTTTGCAGACCGGCGGCGCTGACCGTGAAGACATTGCCCTTGCGCTCGTAGTCGTAACCGTAGACGTCGCGCACCATTTCCATCACATCCGGCACGCTGACATTGCGCACGGTCAGGCTCAAACTGCCGGTGACATCGGGGCGCACCAAAATATTGTAGGGTGTGCCGGCGACCAGCCCCATGAAGAACTGGCGGGCGTCGACATTGTTGACGTTCAGATCAAAGCGTGGCTCGGCGCTGGCGGTTTTGCTGTCAGGCAACAGTGCGGTCAACACCTCGGTCGACGGCGGCGTCGGTTGCTGGCGACTGGCGGCGGCACTTTCGCGCAGCGCCTCGTTGACCGGGCCCGGCTCACGGGCCGGCGGCGGTACCGATTGGCAGGCGGTCAGCACCGCCACCAGCGGCAGTGCCAAGCAAAGCGTGCCGTTCCGTTGTGTCCGGTTCTCTGGTGTCCGGTTAACTGGTGTCATTGCAGCGTGTCGAATCATGAGCCATTCACCTTGGTCGCCGAGCGACTTTCCAACACGGGAGTCAACCGGACGATGCGTTCACCGGCGGCGCTTTGCAGCACAATAAAATCGAAATCAATACGGACAAGCCGGGCATCACCGACGCGATCACCCACTTGCAGATAACGTTCACCAATCAGCGCGCGCCTGCCGCCGGGACCGATCACGATGGCGGTCAGCAGCTGCGGCGCCGGCTTGTTGCTGGCTGAGTCGGCACTGGCCGGTTGCCAGCCGGGCCGGGTCGGATCACGACGCTCGGCGGCGTTGGCACTGCTGCCCATTGCCGCAACGAACAACCACGCGAACGCCAGCGCCGGTTTGCAAAACGCCGGCCTCATCAGCTGCGATTTCAGCACCGACCGTTTAGCCACCAAGCCACCCCTGTTCTTGTCCCAAGGTGGCAATTTCCACCGTCAGGATCGCCTGCGGATAGGTTTCCACCCGGTATTCCAGACTGTCCCAATAGACCGTCCACGGCAGCGCTTCCATGGCCTGCA
>DASUEK010000074.1:0-6235 GCA_036275115.1 Permianibacter sp.
TGACGGCCGACGTCCTGCACCTTGCGCATGCGGGTGCCGCGGAAGGTCAGCGCGACCGCCGCAATCAATGCCACCAGCAGAATCACGGCCGCCAGTTCGAACGGATAGAAGTATTCGGTGTACAGCAGCTTGCCGAGCACATTGATGTTCGGGGTTTCACCGCCGCCAGCCGGGGCCGCGGCGCCCGCGCCAAAACCACCGTCATTGACCATGCCCCAGATGCCGGCGAACACCAGCATCGCGGCGATGACGCCGAGCGGCAGATAACGGGTGAAGCCCTGCTTCACTGCCGCATAATCGACGTCGAGCATCATCACGACGAACAGGAACAGCACCATCACCGCGCCGACATACACCAGCACCAGCGCAATCGACAGGAATTCCGCTTCAGTCAGCAGCCACAGCACCGCCGCACAGAAGAAGGTCAGCACCAGACAGAGCACAGCGCGAACCGCGTTGCGCACGGTGATGACCATGGTCGCGGAGATCAGCATCAGCGCCGCGAACACATAGAACACCAGAGATTTCAGTTCCATGTCGTTTCCTCAGCGGTAAGCCGCGTCAAGCGCGCGGTCGGCCGCAATCTGGGCCTCGTACTTGTCGCCAATGGCCAGCAGCTTGGCCTTGGTCATGATCTGCTCACCGCGCTTCTCGAAGTGGTAATCGAACACCCGGGTTTCGACGATCGAATCGACCGGGCAAGACTCTTCGCAGAAGCCGCAGAAGATGCACTTGAACAGATCGATCTCGTAACGGGTGGTGCGGCGGGTGCCATCGTTCTGGCGCGGGCCAGCTTCGATGGTGATCGCGAGCGCCGGGCAAACCGCTTCACACAGTTTGCAGGCAATGCAGCGCTCTTCCCCGTTCGGGTAACGGCGCAACGCGTGCAGGCCACGGAAACGGTTCGACTGCGGCGTCCGCTCTTCCGGGAATTGCACGGTGATTTTTTGCATGAACATGTGCCGCCAGGTCACAACCAGACCGTGGCGCAGTTCTTTCATCGTGTAGGTGTGCCAAAAACGGCGAATGCTTTCCAACATGTCGTGAATTCCGCTTAGTACCACGGGCCAAAGCCGGTCTTGACGAAGACGGCCACCACGACCACCCAGACAAGGGTGAACGGAATGAAAACTTTCCAGCCCAAGCGCATGACCTGGTCATAACGGAAGCGCGGATAGGTTGCGCGCAGCCAGAACATGGCGAACAGGAAGAAGAAGGCTTTCGCGAGCAGCCAGATCGTGCCCGGCACCCAGCTGGTTGCCGCTTCCAGCACCGGAATGCCCTGGAACGGATTCAGCCAGCCGCCGAAGAAGAAGGTCGCGGTCAACACGCTGATCAGGATCATGTTGGCGTATTCGGCGAGGAAGAATACGGCGAACGCAGAGCCAGCGTATTCGACGTGGAAACCGGCGACGATTTCCGACTCGCCTTCCGGCAAATCGAACGGGGCGCGGTTGGTTTCGGCGACACCGCAAATCCAGTAAATCACCGCCATCGGGAACAGCGGCCAGATATACCAGTTCCAGACACCACCGGCCTGCTTCTCGACGATGTCGCCGAGGTTCATCGTCTGAGCGGTCATCAGCACGCAGACCAGGGTAAAGCCCATCGCAATTTCGTACGAGACGATCTGCGAGGCCGAGCGCAGGCCACCGAGGAAGGCGTACTTCGAGTTCGACGCCCAGCCGGCGATGAGCACGCCGTAGACACCGAGCGAGGTCATCGCGAGCAGGAACAGCAAACCGGCGTTCACGTCAGCCAAGATCATGCCGGCATCGAACGGCACCACGGCCCACGCCACCAGCGACGGTGCGAAGCAGACGATCGGCGCGATCATGAACAGGCCTTTGTTCGACGCAGTCGGCTGGACGATTTCTTTGGTCAGCAGCTTGATGACGTCGGCGAACGGCTGGAACAAACCGAGCGGACCGACCCGGTTCGGGCCGATCCGGATCTGCATGAAACCGATCACCTTGCGCTCGGCGTAGGTCGCGTAGGCCACCGCCAGAATCAGCGGCAACACAATCGCGACGATCTTCGCGAGAATCCAGGCGCCTTCGATCAGGTAATCCATCAACATGAATCAGGCCTCCACGCGCACGGGCTGCGACGCCGGCGCGCGACCGGCAGCAGTTTGTTGCAGGCTGGCCGCGCGGCGCACGGTGCCATCGACTTGATACAGGCCGAGCGGACGACCGGCCGAACCACCGCTGGTCTTGGCCGGGGCCTTCCAGCTGTTTGCCGGCGCCGGCGTACGCGCCAGCACGGCTTTCAGTTCCGCCAGCACGTCTTCCGACGAGTTGTGGTCGAAACCTTTCAGGTTCAGCAAATTGCCGAGCACGCGCAGGATTTTCCACGCCGGGCGTGCTTCACCTTTCGCCGGCACCGCCGCTGCAAACGACTGGAACACGCCGTTGACATTGACGAAGGTGCCCGAGGTTTCGGTGAACGCCCCGATCGGCAGCAACACGTCGGCGTATTGGGCTGCGCTGCAATCGGCATACGGCGACAACGCGACGATGAACTCGGCGTTCTTCAGTGCTTCGTTGCCGGCCTTGCCGACGATGCTGTCGTGCTCCGGTTCGACATCGAGCAGCAGCCAGGCTTTCAGGCCCTGCTTGAACATCTCGACCGCGTTGCGACCGCCCGACACTGGCTGGCCACCTTCGCGGCGATGCGGCAACGCACCGGCGAGGAACGCACCGGCCATGTTGGCGCCGTGGCTGAATTCGCCAACGCTGGCACCGCTGATGGTGCCGATCAGCTGGGCAAAGGCCCGGATGCTGGCCGCGTTTTCGTGTTCCAGCGCAGCAGCGCCGAGCAGCACCGCCTTCTTGCCGTCTTTCAGCAGATTGGCGGCAACGCGTTTGTGCGCGTCGGCGACGGTAACACCAGTCAGAATCGCTTTCGCATCGGCCGGAACGGCATCGGCTTTGGCGTCGGCCAGCGCTTTCGCGATGCCGGCCACTTCGGCCAGCAGATCCTTGGCGATGACATCTTCGGCCAGTTTGAAATTCCAGTCGTAATCGGCATCAGCGACCGACATCACGATGCCGGTGCGGGTGCTCTTGCGCAGACGCAGCGCGGCGATCGGCTGCTCGCGACGCAGGTTGGATCCGATCAGCAGGGTCGCATCCAGCGTTTCCAGCTCGGCAACCGGCAGACCGAGCGACGGGAACAGCGGCATCTGGGCGTCATCGCTGAAATCGCGCTGGCGCAGACGGACGTCGATGTTGTTCGAGTTCAAACCACGCAGCAGCTTCTGCAGCAGGTACAGCTCTTCGGTGGTCGCCGACGGCGACGCCAGCGCACCGACATCGGTACCGGCCAGACGCTTCAGATTGGCGGCGGTCAGCTCGAGCGCTTCCTGCCAGCTGACATCCTGCCACTGACCATCGCGACGAATGCGCGGCGTGGTCAGGCGCGGCGCCTTGTTCAGGGCTTCGTAGGAGAACCGATCGCGATCCGACAGCCAGACTTCGTTGATGGCTTCGTTCTCGCGCGGCACCACGCGAATGACGTCGTTGCGGCGAACGTGGACATCGACGTTCGAACCGAGGCAGTCATGCGGGGCAACGCTCGGCCGCGATTGCAGCTCCCAGGCGCGGGCCGTGAACCGCGACGGCTTGGCGGTCAGCGCACCGACCGGACACAGGTCGATGACGTTGCCCGACACTTCCGAATCGACGCTCTTCTCAATGAAGGTGCCGATGCTCATGTGCTCACCACGACCGGTGGCGCCGAGTTCACGGACACCGGCGATTTCGGTGCCGAAACGGACGCAGCGCGTGCAGTGGATGCAGCGGGTCATTTCGGTGGCGATCAGCGGACCGATGTCCTTGTCTTCGACAACGCGCTTGCCTTCGGTGTAGCGGGAAATATCGCGTCCGTAACCGACCGCCAGATCCTGCAGCTCGCATTCGCCGCCCTGATCGCAGATCGGGCAGTCGAGCGGGTGGTTGATCAGCAGGAATTCCATCACCGCTTTCTGGGCATCGAGCGCCTTCGGCGATTTGGTCTGCACGACCATGCCTTCGTTGACCGGCGTCGCGCAGGCCGGCACCGCTTTCGGCGCCTTGGCGACATCGACCAGACACATCCGGCAGTTGGCGGCCACCGACAGCTTCTTGTGATAGCAGAAGCGCGGAATGTAAATGCCTGCGGCGTCGGCGGCTTCGATGATCATCGAACCCGGTTCGACCTGCAGTTTCTTGCCATCAATTTCGATGTTGACCATCGTCTACGTCTCTTGCAGAGGAAGTGAGCCAGCCATTACCGCGGCCGCTCCTTCGTTGACTGCCCGAGTTGTCGTGCTGAATGACAACTCAATTCTTCAAAACTTGCGTTGCCGCTTGCCTGCGGCCTCAGTGGCCGGCGCCACCAACGATGCTGCGCTTGTGTTCGATGTAGTGCTCGAACTCGTGGCGGAAATGCTTCAGGAAGCTCATCACCGGCATCGCGGCGGCATCGCCGAGCGCGCAAATGGTCCGGCCGGAAATGTTGGCCGCGACCGCGTCGAGCTTGGCCAGATCGTCGCGAGTGCCTTCGCCGTGCAAAATCCGGTGCAGCATGCGCGCCAGCCAGCCGGTGCCTTCACGGCACGGCGTGCACTGGCCGCACGACTCTTCGTAATAGAAGTGCGAGATGCGGGCGAGCACTTTGACGAGGTCAGTGTCCTCATCCATCACGATCACCGAACCGGCACCAAGCATCGAACCGGCTTTGCTGATGCTGTCGTAATCCATGGTCAGGTCCATCATGATGTGACCCGGCAGGATCGGCGTGGATGAGCCACCCGGAATGACTGCTTTCAGCTTTTTGCCATTCAGCATGCCGCCGGCCATTTCCAGCAGATCCTTGAATGGCGTGCCGAGCGGTACTTCAAAGTTGCCCGGCTTGTTGACGTGGCCGGAGACCGAGAAAATCTTGGTGCCGCCGTTGTTCGGCTTGCCCTGCTCCAGGAACCACTGACCGCCTTTTTCCAGAATGACCGGCACCGACGCAAACGACTCGACGTTGTTGACGTTGGTCGGCCGACCAAAGACGCCGTAGTTGGCCGGGAACGGCGGCTTGAAGCGCGGCTGGCCTTTTTTGCCTTCGATCGATTCGATCAATGCGGTTTCTTCACCGCAGATGTACGCACCGGCACCGTAGTGGGTGAACAGATCAAAATCGATGCCGCTGCCCAGAATGTTCTTGCCGATGAGACCAGCGGCATAGGCTTCTTTCAGCGCGTTTTCGAACCGCATGATCGGCTCGTAGAACTCGCCACGAATGTAGTTGTAGCCGACAGTCGCGCCGATCACGTAAGCACCGATCGCCATGCCTTCGATCAGCTGGTGCGGGTTGAAGCGCAGGATGTCGCGATCCTTGTAGGTGCCCGGCTCGCCTTCGTCGGCGTTGCAGACCATGTACTTCTGGCCCGGCGCATTGCGCGGCATGAACGACCACTTCAAACCGGTCGGGAAGCCCGCGCCACCACGGCCACGCAGGTTGCCGAGCTTGAGCGACTCGATGATTTGTTCCGGCGGAATTTTCTCGTTGATGATCTTGCGCCACTGCGCATAACCGCCAACCGATTCGTAGGTCTTCAGCGACCACGGCTCCGGCAAACCGATGGTCCGGTAGCAGACCGGACCTTGTTTCAACTGGTAGGCAACATCGATCATGATCGGTTTTTCCTCAATCCAGTTTGGCCAGAATCTGATCCACTTTTTCCGGGGTCAGGTTCTCGTGATAGGTCTTGTCGATCAGGCAGCACGGTGCGCCTCCGCAGGCGGCCAGGCACTCGACTTCACGCAGCGTGAACTTGCCGTCCTTGGTGGTCTGCTTGAAACCGATGCCGAGCTTTTTCTGCAGGTGGTCAACGATCTGATCGGAACCGCGCAGCATGCAGCTGACGTTGGTGCAGACGTTGATCACGTGCTTGCCGACCGGCTGCAGCTGGTACATCGAGTAGAAGGTCGCGACTTCATAGGCCGCAATGCGCGGAATGCCGAGGTAGTCGGCGACCGCATCCATCGTCTCGGTGCTGAGGTAGTTCAGGTGATCCTGGGCAATGGTCAGCGCGCCCATGACCGCCGAGCGACGGCGGTCCGGCGGGTACTTGGCGAGCCAGACTTCGATTTCGGCAATGGCCGAGGCCGGCAACAGCTCTTTCAGCTTGTTCGGATTCGGTTGATTGGAATTTTGCGTGCTCATCAGCGGTCAATCTCCCCGAACACGATGTCCATCG
>DASUEK010000075.1:0-6486 GCA_036275115.1 Permianibacter sp.
GCCCACCTGATGGCGTCAACGCCGCCGCGCACCCGTGATTTGATCTGGAAGCTGGTCGACAGCACCCGCGAAGGCGATGTGCTGCAGCATCTGGATGAAGACATCCGGGCTATCTTCCTCGGCCGAATGGCGCCGCAGGAACTGGCCGATGCGACCCGCTCGCTCGACACCGACGATCTGGCCGACATCCTTGGCGATCTGCCCGACGACGTCTACCGCGAAGTGTTGCGGTCCATGGACGAACAGAACCGCCAGCGGGTGCTGAAGGCGTTGTCCTACCCGGAAGACACCGCCGGCGGTCTGATGAACACCGACACCGTCACGGTGCGACCAGATGTCAGCGTCGAAGTGGTGTTGCGTTACCTGCGCTTGCGCGGCGATCTGCCGGACGCCACCGATGCGCTGTTCGTGGTCGACAGCGACGATCAATTCATGGGCACGGTGTCGCTGTCTGATCTGGTCACCAGCCAGCCAGAAGAATTGATCGACGATCTGATTGACGACGAAGCCTTGCGCATTCCGGTCGACATGGCCGACACCGATGTCGCCCAGTTGTTCGAGCGGCGCGACCTGGTGTCGGCCGCGGTGATCAGCGAAGACGGCAAGCTGCTCGGCCGTATCACCATCGACGACGTCGTCGACGTTATCCGTGAAGAAGCCGACAGCTCGCTGAAAAGCATGGCCGGCCTCGGTGAACACGAAGAAACCTTCGGACCGGTATTCCAGTCGGCACGCCGCCGGGTAGTCTGGCTCAGCATCAACCTGATCACGGCGCTCACCGCCGCGCTGGTGAATAACGCGTTCGAAAACACCCTCGAACACCTCGCCGCGGTTGCGGTGCTGCTGACCGTCGTGCCCAGCATGGGCGGTGCAGCCGGCAATCAGGCGGTGACGCTGACCATCCGCGGTATCGCGCTCGGCCACATCGAACAATCGAACTACCGCTGGCTGATCGGAAAAGAACTCGCGATCGGCGCGCTGAACGGTTTGCTGCTATCAATTGCGCTTGGTTTTGTCGTCGCGGTGTGGAAAAGCACGGCGCTCGGTCTGGTCATTGGCACTGCGCTGTTCAGCACGCTGCTGATTGCCAGTTTCGCGGGCGTTGGCATTCCGCTGTTGCTGCGCAAACTGGATCTGGATCCGGCGCTTGCCGGCAACATGCTGCTGACCACCGTCACCGACATCATGGGCCTGCTGACTTTCCTTGGCCTGACCACGCTGATCCTGTTGTAAGCCGAAACAGCGGCCGCGTGAATGGCGTGTGATGACCGCGTTATACCGACTTGCCTTCCATCATTTTGCTGTCTGCCACGTCGGGCTCCGACGCTGCGTTTGCTGGCAATGACACGCCCTCTCCTCCCGCCATTGCCGGCGGCAACGGCGGCCCCATCTCGACCAGTTCAAAGCTGACCGCGCGCGGGAACACGAACGAGGGCAACGCCGTGGTCACACAGGCGTAAACGACCAAGGCTCCGAACAATTCCGGTGCCAAGCCATAGCGGCCGCTGGCAATCGCCGCGAGCACCAAGGTGAACACCAGCGTCGGCGTCAGGGTAATGGCAATACGCAAACTGCTGCGCGGCGGCTCGTCGCGAAAGGTCAGCCGGCGCTGCAGCCAGAACACGCCGATACGCAGCGGAATCACCAGCACCGAGATCAGCAACCCCCACCACAACGCCGCCAGACTGATCGCTTCGGTCGGGATGGACATGCCGGCATAGAAGAAATAAAACGGCACAAAGAACGAGGCGAACAAGCGCACCGCGTGCAGATTTTCATCGGATGCCAGCGCTGGCATCCGGGTGCGCAACATGCGGGCGACAAATCCCGCGAGAAACGCACCGACGAGGTAATACACACCCAAGGCCTTGGTCAGATACGCCGCCAGCAAACCTACCATGATCAGCAAGGAAAATTCCGATCCGGGCGCATGCGGCACGACCAGCCGGCCGAGCAACAAGAACAGCAGCGGCAAGCCGACGATCATCGCAATCAGTGCCGTCGATGACAGCAGCAAGGCACTGGTCGACTCCGATTGCAACACCAGAAACAGCAGTAACAGCGCCAGCAGTTCGATGGCGATGGCCTTGCTCGACACCCAGAAGCACTCGTCGGCGCTGAGCCCAAGCCGAGCCAGCGAATCCAGAATAAATCCCGTTGATGGGGTAAACAGCGCCAGCGCGATCACGCTGGCAAGCGGCAACGAAAATTCGCCCCAACGCTGCAACAGGTATACGGCCAGCGCCAGTATCACCGCATAGGTCAGCACATTGCCGAGCAACGGCCGCCAACCTTTCTTGAGTTCGTCGAGATCGATTTCGAGGCCGGCAAACAGGAACAGCGAGGAAATGCCGAGCACTGACAGCAGGGCGACGGTTTTGTCATGACTGAACTCGGCCGCGACGAACGTCGCCAACACGCCAAACGCCAGACAGGTGAGCGGCGCCGGAATGCGAAACCGCTGCAAGGCTCGCGGCAGCACCAGCAAACCGAGAATCAAACCGAGGTAAATCAGCTCGCTGCTGATCGCAGGCATGATGGCAAGAAAAGACAAGCTATGCAGGCCTGCAGTGTAGCAGGCCATGCGAACCGCAAGCTCAGTCGCCCTCGTCGCCCTGGCTGGCCACCGTGAAGCCATCGACCAGCAAGGAACCGGCCCAAATCATCGATTGCCGCTCGACATCATCAGCCATGGCCTGAATACCATGCAGCAATTGCGGTAACTGACCGGCGATGGTGATCTCTTCGACCGGATACTGAATCTCGCCGCCAGCGACATAAAAACCGCTGGCGCCACGCGAGTAATCACCCGTGACGATGTTGACGCCCTGCCCCATCACCGACGTGATGATTACCCCTTCGCCCATGTCGCGCACCAGCTCGTCGAAACTGCGCACTGGCTGCCGGCTGTGCACCGCGACATTGTGCACGCCACCGGCATTGCCAGTGCTGGCCATGCCGAGTCGGCGCGCCGAATAACTGCTCAGAATGTAGGAGGCCAACACGCCGTCTCGAACAATATCGTGCTGATAGGTCGCAACGCCTTCATCGTCAAAAGCGCCGCTGCCGAGCGCTTTCGGCACCCGCGGTTGTTCTTCCAGACTGAGCCACGACGGCAGCACCGGCTTGCCCAGCGCATCGTGCAGGAACGTGGCTTTCCGATACAGGTTGCCGCCGCGAATAGCCGACAACAGATGACCGAGAAAACCGCGCGCCACTTCCGGCACCAGCAGCACCGGCATCGCGCCGGTGCGCATGCGCCGCGCGCCGAGCCGGCGCACGGCACGATCCGCGGCTTTCTGGCCAACCGCTTCGGCGCTCGCCAGCTCGCTCGGATCACGCGCAACGGTGTACCACCAGTCGCGCTGCATACCGCTGGCGTCCTCGGCAATCAAAGTGGCCGACAGCGAATGCCGGGTGCTCGGCACCCCGGCCATGAAGCCGAGGCTGTTGCCATAAAAGCGGACGCCGCGATGACTGCTGAAACTGACCGAATCGGTCTTGCTGACCTGCGGATGCCGGCTCAAGCCTGCCGCTTCGCAACGCAAGGCCAAGGCCACCGCTTCGTCGGCGGTCAGGCCAAACGGATGGTCGAGCGACAAATCCGGAAAATCGTGCGCCAACCGGGCCGGATCCGGCAAACCAGCGTACGGATCGTCAGCGGTGTGGCGGGCTATTTCGCAGGCTTTGCGGACGGCCAGTTGCAGCGCCTCGGACCGGGTGTCGGTGCTGCTGACGGACGCTTTGCGCTGGCCGAAATACACCGTGATGCCAAAACCGCCGTCGCGGTTGAACTCGACCGTTTCGACGTCGCCGCCACGCACCTGCACCTGCAGGCCGACATCGCGACTGACCGCCACTTCGGCGCCGCTGGCACCGAGGCGCTGGGCATCGGCCAGCATCTCGCCAACCAGCGCCGACAGGCGCTGCAATTCGGCATCGACATCGAGGGCATCGGCGGTTTCGGCAAGCGGCATCATGCAGGGGAATCGGTGATTGCAGGCAAGCCGCGAGCATAGCACGGCCGCCGCGGCGCACCGATTGGCAGTCATGGCGCAAGTGCACTACAGTGAGCCTTGTTGTGGTCACGAAGACGCCGTCATGCGCAGCTGGTTGACAGGGGTGGCCGGCCCCGGAATGGTGCTGGTGTTGGCATTGCCATCGTTGGTCTGGGCACAAACGGACGATGAAGCCTTGTTTGCCGACATGCCAGTCGTGCTGACCGCCGCCCGGCTGAAACAACCGCAAGCCGAAGTGCCAGCCGCGGTCACCATTCTCGATCAGGAGCTGATTCGGCTGTCCGGTGCCCGCACCCTGCCGGAACTGCTGCGACTGGTGCCGGGCATGATGGTCGGCTTTCACTACGGCCACAAAGCCGAGGTCGGTTATCACGGCCTGGTCGAGGAAAATGCCCACCGCATGCAGGTGCTGATCGACGGCCGTTCGGTGTTCGAGCCGGCGCTGGCGCGCATCTTGTGGAGCGATATTCCACTCGCCATCGAAGACATCCAGCGGGTCGAAGTGACCCGCGGCCCGAACACAGCGCTGTATGGCGCCAATTCGTTTTTCGCCATCGTCAACATCATCACCCGCCATCCGGTCGATGCTGCCGGCACCACGCTGATGGTGCGACACGGTGACAAGCACATTCGCGACAGCCTGCTGCGCCACGGCGGCCGCACCCGCGGCGGTAGCGATTACCGCGTGACCGTGGCGACTCGTGCCGACGAAGGCTTTGATGTCAATGAAGACGGAGAACGCCGCCACGACGGTTACGACAGCGCCTTCATCAACGCTGCTTGGCAATACCAGACTGGCAATAACGATCGTTTGCAGGCGCAATTTGGTTACAAGCAGGGCGACAAGACCATCCCCGATCTCGATCCGTGGGAGCCGGCGCCGTACCACGCGATCGACAACGACAATGCCTACCTGCAGGCGAGCTGGAGTCGCGAACTTTCTGCCGGCCATGAGCGCCGCATCCAAGCCTATTTCAATTACAACAACGCCGAAGAAGACTGGCGCTCGTGCCCGCCGGCTGTTTTTCTGAGCGACGAACTGGGCGCGCTGTTTGCCGCCGACAACGCCTACACGCTGGCGTTGCTTGATGCCTACGGCAACGGCGAGCCACTGCCACCACCGCCCAATCCGGAAGTCGCTGCTTTGCTTGGCGCGGTGTTTGCCCGCATTGCCGATGACGGTTTGACCCAGGTCTGCGGCACCGCCAATCAGGATTTGCGAGAAACCCGCGCCGATTTCGAATGGCAGGACACACTGACACTGTCGGATGCGCTGCGTGTCGTCGCCGGTTTTTCGGCCCGCACTGATCGGGTCAAATCGGAAACCTTCTTTGGCGGCGAACGCAGCAGCGACCTCTGGCGCCTTTTCGGCAACGCCGAGTGGCGCTGGCGCGACGATCTGCTGATCCATGCCGGCGCCATGCTCGAACATGACGACATCATCGGCCACGAACTGTCGCCGCGTCTGGCACTGAACTGGGCAATCAACGAGCAGCACAGCCTGCGTGCGATCGTCGCCCGCGCGGTGCGGACGCCGGATCTGTTCGAGGAATACGGCCGGTTCAGCTACACGCTGCGCAACCTCGACACCCCGGTCAACGGCAACGAACCCAGCGCCAGCTATTTCCAGAGCAGCCGCTCGGCCGGTGGCTTGGGGCCGGAGCGCATCCTGTCGCGCGAACTCGGCCTGTACGCCCGCTATTTTGACAACCGGCTGGAACTGGATCTGAAGCTGTTCAAGGACGATCTGCGCGATCTCATCGAAGGCCAGACCCAGCTGTACGGCTTCCGGATCGATAACAGCGGCCATGTCGATCAAGCAGGCTGGGAAGTGCAGCTCAATTTCCGCCCCAGCCACGGCTGGCGGATCATGGCCGGCACCAGCGAACTGCGCATCAGCAATGCCAGCATCGACCGCTACGAGCGGGCCAGCGCCAAGCACACCAGCCAGGCCCTGATTGGCTATCGGCTCGCCAGCAACACCGAATTGTCGCTGACCTGGTACGAACTCAATGATTTCTGGCTGCAGGACTACCGTCTGCTCGGTGCCCGGCTCAGCCAGCAACTGAAGCTGGGCGAGCGTCACAGCCTGGAGCTGGCGGTCATGTTGCAGTCGCGCCGGGACCGCAACTTCATCTTTGACGAAGACAACATCGAAACCGATTACAATTACGGCTGGATCACCGCCAGTCTGAGTTTCTGACCCCATGTCCGCGCACGACCCCCGCCAGCCCATCGAGGCCGACTACAACCTGCCCGATGAGTTGGCTGACGATATTCCGAGCAAATCGCAGCGCAAGCGCGACATGCACGCCCTGCAAGACATGGGCGCCGAGCTGGTCGAGTTGCCAGCCGGCCAGCTCGACCAGCTGCCGCTGCCGGATCGCCTGCGTGATGCCATCGACCAATGCAAGGAAATCCGCTCGCACGAAGCCCATCGCCGGCAATTGCAGTTCATTGGCAAACT
>DASUEK010000076.1:0-3402 GCA_036275115.1 Permianibacter sp.
CAGCCCAACCCGCTGTTGCCGATGGCCTGGCAACGCGCGCACAACTTGCCGCGCAGCAGCCATCAACGCGAATCGCAATTCGCCAGCCAACTGATGCAGCGGCTGACCACGAGTGCGCCGGTGATTGTCTGGAGTTGCCCGCAGTTCGAAGGCGAACGCGAACTGCGGGTCAGTCCGTTCTTGCGCACGCTGCCAGAACACGACATTCCGCCCGCCTTGCTGCGCGCGGAAACGGCGTTTCATACTCTCACACGCCAAGCGTTGGAATCATTGCCGGACAATCAAGGGCCAGCATTGCATCCGGATGAGCCTATTCGGCGCAACAGCCAACTGCTCGCGGTGCAGGCGATGCAACCGCAAGCGGCCTTCGTGCAATACCGCTTGCATGCCAATGCCGTCTTGCCGCTGCCGCAGACGCGCCAGAGCAGCGAACGCGGCACGCTGGTGCACCGAGCACTGGCGACGCTGTGGCAAGGCTTGCAAACCTCGACCGCATTGGCGCAATTGCCGGATGCCGAACTGCGCCAGCGCTGCGAAGCCGCAGCCGCCGGTGCGCTCGCCGAGCACGGCAAGCAATTGCAACAGGCGTTGCCGGCGCGCTGGCGCGAACTGGAGCAACAAGCGCTGGTGCAGGTGCTGCACGAATGGCTGCAATTTGAAAAGCAGCGGCAAACGCCATTCGCGGTCAGCCAGATTGAACAGAACGCGGATCTGGAACTGGCCGGGCTGGCACTGTCGCTGCGACTGGACCGCGTCGATCAACTCAGCGATGGCACTGCCATCGTCATGGATTACAAAACCGGCGCCAGCTGGCAAACGCCACCGTGGACCGCTGAACGCCCTCACGATGTGCAGTTGATGCTGTATGCACTCGCCACCGACGCTCCACTGGCCGGTGTGGTCGCCGCCCGCGTGCGCGCCGGTGATGCACACTTCAAGGGCCTGAGCACCAGCGAAGACAACCTGCCGAAACTGAAACCGGACAAGCTGCTCGCCGAACAGGATCTCGACAGCCTGCGTCACGATTGGCGCACGCGCCTGCAGCAGCTCGCGCGGGAATTCGTCAGCGGCGTCGCCGACAACCGGTGTTATCACCCGAGTGCCGGCACCGTACTGGCCGCGCCGTTTCTGCGGCTGATGGCGATTGACGCGGACGACCAAGCATGAGCAGAAGCATACAGCCCTGTGTTTACAGGCTGGCAAATCGTATGCGTGGAGCGCTTTATATCGGGGTGACCAGCAGTCTGATTTTGCGCATCTCCCAACACAAAGCGAAGCTGGCTGACGGTTTTACTCGCCGTTACGGCATCGACAAGCTGGTTTGGTATGAAATTTACGAGACCATGACCAGCGCCATTGCCCGAGAAAAGGCGATGAAAGAGTGGCAAAGGGCATGGAAGATTGAACTGATTGAGAGAACCAATGCTGAATGGCGTGATCTCTATTCAGAACTGATAGCGGCAGGGGCTTATGTCTAGAAACCTCAAGCAGGTCTCCTGCAATCAAACCGTTCTCGTCATACCGGCGAAAGCCGGTATCCAAGTTCAAAAATGGACCCCGGCTTTCGCCGGGGTGACGGCCGGGGCCGAGCTCTCGTCAACCTGTTCAGTCCTTCTGTCGAGTGAAGTGCAGCATGACTGAATCCACTCCGCTTATCGACGCAGGCGCCCGCGAGCGCGCGCTCGACCCGCGTCATTCCTTTATCGTGCAGGCGCCGGCCGGCAGCGGCAAAACCGAGTTGCTGACCAATCGCCTGCTGGTGTTACTGGCCACTGTCGATGAGCCGGAAGAAGTGGTCGCGATCACGTTCACGCGCAAGGCGGCGGCCGAGATGCGCGTGCGCTTGCTGCACAAACTGGAGCAGGCCGCAGCCGTTGCCGCCGGCACCGCCAGCGAGCCCGACAGCGCGCACGAGCGTGCGACGCTGGCGCGCGCACGCGCCGTGCTCGCCCGGGATGCCGAACGCGACTGGCAACTGCTGCAACAGCCGAACCGGCTGCGCATCCAGACCTTCGATTCACTGTGCAGTTTGCTGGCGCGGCAAACGCCGTATCTGTCGCGACTCGGCGGCCAGGCCCAGATCCGCGAAGATGCCGACACGCTCTATCAGTTGGCGGCCCAGCGCACGCTGGCCCTGCTGGAAGATCCAGATTATTTCGAGACCGTGGCGGCGTTTCTGCGCCACGTCGACAACGATGGCAACAAAGCGCAACGCTTGCTGGTCAGCATGCTGGCGCGGCGCGAGCAATGGCAGGATCTGCTCGGATCGCTGAGTCATCCGGCACTGGATGAACGGCTGCACGCGGACTGGTCGGCCTTGATTGCCGCCAGCATCGCACCGGTATTGCAGCTGTTGGATAGCCGCCTGCAAACGGCGCTGATGGCGCCGGCCCAGCATGCGGCGCGACATTTGTTGGCCGCGCAAAGCGATTCGCCCATCATCGCGCTGCATGATTGGGACAGGCCGCTGCGCGCCCGCGCCGAGGATTTGCCGCGCTGGCAGGCACTGGCCGAATTGCTGCTGACCAAAACCGAGCGCAATTGGCGCAAACCGGGCGGTATCACCGTCAAGCTGGGTTTCCCCGCTGCAAAAAATGGCCCCGACTTCGAAGCCAAGCAGTTGATGCTGGAACAGCTGGCGGTTCTCGCCGACTATGACCCGGCACCGCTCGCCGATTTGTTGCTGCTATGCCAACCCGATGATCTGAGCGAACAATCAGGCTTTCTCTGGCACTTGGCCGGCGTGTTGCGGCTGGCGCTGGCGCAGTTGTGGCTGGTGTTTGCCGAGCGCAATGAAATCGATTTCAGCCAGATGGCGCATGCCGCCATTGCCGCACTCGGCGAATTCGACGAGCCCAGTGAATTGGCGCTGGCGCTTGATTACAAAATCCGTCATCTGCTGGTCGATGAGTGCCAGGACACCAGCGTCGGCCAGTTTGCGTTGCTGAAAAAACTCACTGCCGGCTGGCAACCGGGTGATGGCCACAGCCTGTTCCTGGTCGGCGATCCAATGCAATCGATCTACCGATTCCGCAAAGCCGAAGTCAGTTTGTTTCTCGATGCCCGCCAGCACGGCGTCGGTCAGGTGCCGCTCGAACCGATCACGCTGCAGGCCAACTTCCGCTCGCAGGCCGGCATTGTCGAGTGGCTCAACCGGCACGGACCAACGCTGCTCGCGGCGCACGAAGACAGTGTGCGCGGTGCCGTGCCGTACAGCGCGGCGGTCGCGGTCAAACCGGCGCTGGCCGAACCGGCCGTGCAATGCCACGGCTTCAGTAAAACCGCGTCGTATCCAGACGCCGAAGCGGCGCGCGTCGTGCAACTGGTGCAAGCGGCGCTGGACCACGGTTCGGTGGCCATTCTGGCGCGTGCGCGCAGTCATTTGTTCGAGATTGCCGCGGC
>DASUEK010000077.1:0-3166 GCA_036275115.1 Permianibacter sp.
ATCCACCTCGGCAGCGATCGGGGCGATTTCCTTTTCGGCAAACGCGCGAACCGAATCCCGAATCATGTCGGCGGTGTCACCGAGGGCAAAATTGAGAGTGGGGTACATGGCTTGCAAATGCTCCTGGCGTGAAGTCCGGCAACTGATGCGTGGTCAGCTGCGTGGGTTGTCGGTGGTGATACGGTTTTCGATGGCGTCCAGTTCGGCCAGCATGTGGTCAATGTCCGCCTTTTGCTGCTGAAGCTGGGCACGACGGCGGGAGAGCTTGGCGCGCAACACCTGTGCCTGCAGTTCTTCGCCTTGCGGCAGGTCGTACAGGTCGATGATTTCGCGGATTTCCGCCAGCGAAAAACCGACGCTCTTGCCGCGCAGGATCAGCGCAACGCGAACCCGGTCCCGGTTGCTGTAAATGCGTTGCTGACCGGCCCGTTGTGGCGACAGCAAGCCTTCATCCTCGTAGTGACGCAGCGAGCGGGGCGTCACATCGAACTCGCGGGCCAAATCGGTAATGGAGAACGTCTGGTTCATGGAGGCCAACCTGCAGCAGAGGCAAAAAGGGTAACCGAGCTTTACGTTAACGTAAAGGTAACCTGACCTGTTCCGACCAGCAAGAGGGGTTGATGCAAGTGCTTGAATCTTGGTGAGCCGACGCTATCGCCAGGTCCGTTATCGATCTTGCAAAAGTCAATAAAAACAAATATTTATGCTATGTTTTTAAAGTTATTTTCAGGTGATACTTGAGCTTTCCCTTATGCCGTTTTTGTCGTTGCGGCGGGGTAGGCCCTGTACTACGGTTAGCTCAGGAAACGGCTGCTTGCGGGCGGCTTTGCCCGGGCGTCGCTTCCGTTTTCTGGCTGAACAGTGAGGTGAGCATCATGAAGAGACAAAAGCGTGATCGCATGAGCCGTGCCCATACCCGGGGCTATCAGGCGGGGCTGGAGGGCAAGTCGAAAGAAACCTGTCCTTACGCCACGAATGATGTCCGCGAGCATTGGATGGGAGGCTGGCGCGAAGCGCGCATGAGTCTCAATGGTGAAAATCTGCTCTGATCGGCAGGAATCTGTATCTCCAGTCACCTTGACGCGGCCTTCGGGCCGCGTTTTTTCTGTCTGAAGACTTCATCGGCTTAAAACCTTCCGGTATTCTTGCCGCCCCGCGCTCCGGAGAGATGGCAGAGCGGTTGAATGCACCGGTCTTGAAAACCGGCAACGGCGTAAGTCGTTCGTGGGTTCGAATCCCACTCTCTCCGCCATATCCCTTTCCGTCCGTGTCTTTGTTCCCCGCGACTATCGTTGTCGAGACTCATTCTCGAATCGCCTGCTGTCTGCAAAATGGCCTGTGCAGAATCTGAGCAAGCCGACCGTTCGGTTGTCGCTCGCCTGAGAAAATCGCTGTTAGGTGCAAAGAAAACTGACAGCTGAGTTGTGCTTGTCTCCTTTGCCGCGCCGAAGTAACGTAGCCGAACCGGTCGGCCGGTCCTCCGCACGAACAAGACCCAAACGCCGACTGATTTTCGATTCGATTATCCAATCGGCCAGGGGAGACAAGCGGTGATCAAGGTGCTGTTGGCAGACGATCACGATTTGGTGCGGACGGGGGTCAAGCGCCTGTTGGAAGACGCGGGCGACATCAAGGTCATTGGCGAGGCCGCTTCCGGCGAAGATGCGATCAAGCTGGCGCGTGAATTGAAGCCGCAAGTCGTACTGATGGATGCCAACATGCCGGGCATCGGCGGTCTGGAAGCAACCAAGCGCATTTTGCGGCAAGTGCCGGAAGCCAAAATCATCGCCCTGACCGTGCACGGTGACGAACCGTTCCCTTCCAAGTTTTTGCAAGCCGGCGCGCACGGTTACCTGACCAAGGGCGCCGATGTGCAGGAAATGGTGCGGGCGATTCGTCAAGTGGCCGGCGGCCGCCGTTATATTGCAGCGGACGTTGCGCAGCAGATGGCACTGCGTCAAGTCACCGATGACAGCGACAGCCCGTTTGAAACCTTGTCGGAACGGGAAACTCAGGTGATGTTGATGGTCACCCAAGGTTGCAAGGTGCAGGATATTGCCGACAAGCTCTGCTTGTCGCCGAAAACGGTGAATAGCTATCGCTATCGCCTGTTTGAAAAACTGAAAGTCACCAGCGATGTCGAGCTGACCCATTTGGCCATTCGGCACGGCGTGGTACAAACCCAGACCAGCTGATCATTGTGATTGCTTTCACGATTGCCGGAACCAGCGCTTCATAGCGCTGGTTCTGTTTTGAGCCTTGCGTGTGCCTCACGGCACGGCGTTCGAGCATGCCGATTCCGAAATGACTGACTCCATTCCCGCAACTACTGTCACCGAGAAAGGCTTGCTCATCCATGAGCCAGAGCGGTTGGCTGAGACGCTCAAACTGCTGAGCACCGAACCCGGTGTGTATCGAATGTTGGCCGGTAGTGGCGAAGTGTTGTACGTCGGCAAAGCCAAGAATCTGAAGAAGCGGGTTAGCAGTTATTTCCGCCGCGAGCATGACAGCATCAAAACCGAGGTGCTGGTCGGCCAGATTGCCGATATCCATGTCACGCTAACCCATTCGGAAAGCGAGGCGTTGGTGCTGGAATACAACCTGATTCAGGAATTCCAGCCGCGTTTCAACATCCTGCTGCGCGACGACAAGTCGTATCCGTATGTCTTTCTGTCCGGCGAAACCTATCCACGGCTGGCCATTCACCGTGGTCCGCGCAAGGAAAAAGGCCGCTATTTTGGTCCGTTTCCGAGTGCCGGCGCCGTGCGGCAAAGCCTGTTGCTGCTGCAGAAGCTGTTCCATGTCCGGCAGTGTGAAAACAGCTATTTTGCCAATCGCACCCGGCCTTGCCTGCAGTATCAGATCGGTCGCTGCACCGCGCCCTGCGTCGGTTATGTCACGCCGGAAGAATACGATCGGGATGTCCGGCTGACCGCGATGTTTTATGAAGGCCGCAATCAGGATGTGATTGCCGAGCTCGCCAAGCAGATGGAGCAAGCCGCTGGCGAGCTGCAGTTTGAAAAAGCCGCACAGCTGCGTGACCAGATCGCTCAGCTGCGGCGGGTACTGGATCGGCAGCGGGTGTCGGCCGACAGCGGCGATGTCGATGTGGTAGCCGGCGTGATCGAGAAAGGGCTGGCCTGTGTGTACGTGCTGTATGTGCGTG
>DASUEK010000078.1:0-11392 GCA_036275115.1 Permianibacter sp.
ATGGGTCGCTAGCTGCAATTTCCGTTGAGAGAGGTTTCCATGGACGTGTTGAAGAAGCTGGGTCTTGAAGGCATCCAGTCGGGTACGTGTTTCGGTATCAATCAGTGGTCGAACGACACCAGCGCCGGTGTCATCGACTCGTTCAACCCGGCCACGGGTGAAGTGCTCGGCAAAGTCTACGCGTCCAGCGCCGCCGACTACGAAAAAGTCCTGCAGAGCGCCCACGCCGCTTACCTCGAATGGCGCAAGGTGCCGGCGCCGAAACGCGGCGAGATTGTTCGCCAAATGGGCGAAGAACTGCGCAAGCACAAAGATGCGCTCGGCAGCCTGGTCACCCTCGAAATGGGCAAGATCAAAGCCGAAGGTGATGGCGAAGTGCAGGAAATGATCGACATGGCCGATTTCGCGGTCGGTCAGTCGCGCATGCTGTACGGCCTATCGATGCACTCCGAGCGTCCGGATCACTCGATGAAGGAGCAGTGGCACCCGATCGGTATCGTCGGTGTCATGAGCGCGTTCAACTTCCCGGTTGCCGTGTGGGCCTGGAACGCCTTCCTCGCGGCGATTTGCGGCAACGTCACCGTCTGGAAGCCGTCGCCGAAGACCCCGCTGTGCGCCGTTGCCGTGCAGAAGATCTGCAACGACGTGCTGGCCCGCAACAACTGCCCGCCGATTTTCCAACTGTTCATCGACAACGCCGAGAACAAGCTGTCGCAAGCATTCGTCGCCGACAAGCGCGTCGCCAAGATGTCGTTCACCGGTTCGTCGCAAGTGGGCCGTCTGGTCGGCGCGAAAGTGGCCGAGCGGTTCGGCAAGTGCCTGCTGGAACTGTCCGGCAACAACGCCATCATCGTTGACGAAACCGCCGATCTGAAAATCGCCGTACCGTCGATCGTGTTCGGCGCCGTTGGCACTGCCGGCCAGCGCTGCACCACGACTCGTCGCCTCATCGTGCACAAGTCGCGCGAGGCCGAAGTGGTCAAAGCGATTGTCGATGCCTACAAGCAGGTCAAGATCGGCAACCCGATGGACAAGAACACCTTGATGGGTCCGCTGGTCGATGAAGCGGCCGTCAAGATGTACGAAAACGCCATTGCTCTGGCGGTGAAAGAAGGCGGCGAACTGCTCGCTGGTGGCAAGCGCATTGCCGGCCCGGGCCATTTCGTCGAGCCGACCATCATCCGCGCCAAGAATCATTTCGAAGCCGTGCAAAACGAAACCTTCGCCGCGATTCTGTACGTGATGACCTACGACACGCTGGACGAAGCGATCGCGCTGAACAACGCCTCGCGTTTCGGCCTGTCGTCGTCGATCTTCACCAACAACCTGAAGAACGCCGAATACTTCCTGTCGGCGCTCGGTTCGGATTGCGGTATCGCCAACGTCAACATCGGCACCTCGGGCGCCGAAATTGGCGGTGCGTTTGGTGGCGAGAAAGAAACCGGTGGTGGCCGCGAAGCCGGCTCCGATGCCTGGAAGTCGTACATGCGTCGCCAGACCAACACGATTTTCTACGGCAACAAGCCGACGCTGGCACAGGGCATCGAATTCAACCTCGGTTGATCGAGGCGGCTGCCCAGCAGCAACAAAAAAGGCCGCAATCGCGGCCTTTTTTGTTGCCCGTGTGATAACTCAGCCAGCCAGCTCGGTGCGGTACGGCTCAAACACCGGCCACATGTCCGACAGCGCCTCGTCGATCGAGAACTGCAGCAGCTTGGCCATCGAATCGAGCACGACCAGCGCATTGGACGGGCCATCGCGTTCACTGCTGGCACTGACCCGTTTGATCACATGGGCGTTGACGATTTGCAGCTCGTCATAATGCGCGTGCAGCACGCGCAGATCCCAATCCGGTTTGCCACCGTTCTTGTCGAGCAGGTATTGCGCCAGCAGGTACATGGAGGCAGCCCGGTAAATGGTTTCCTTCTCGGTCGAGAACGGCAAATGGAATTGCGCCATCGGCTTCAGGAAACGCGAGCGCGGGCAACCGCTGGTGGCCGACAGCAAGCCCATCAAGGAACCGACCGCACTTTGCAGTGAGGTGGTCTTGGTGAACTCACGCTGCGGGGTCTGCACCTCGACGGTGACGGTATCGTGCGAATGGTATTTGCCGGTCACTTCGACCAGCCGGGCAAAACTGACTGCCATCGGGCAGTGTGGGCTGTCTTCTTTGCGCAGCGGGCAATTCGGGCACTGGTGAAACTCCAGCCGCGTCCAGGCCGGCAACTCGTCCGGGCGCCGGCTCTCCGCCGCCGGGGCACTGCCATCGAGCCGGACGGTGAACAACTTGTCGTTGCCATCCGGAAAGCGAAAGCGATAGTGAAACTCCGTCATGCTGGGCAAGTCCTCCATGAGCGCGCCGGCACTGGGCTCGCCGGGCGCCGGACATGCTGACCGGTTTCCCGGCGTTTGTCACCGTGCAGAATCCCGAACGGCACGCCATGGCTGCTGACAACAGCCTGACAGCAGCGCGGACACCGGCCAAACCGGCGCTAGCGGGCACCGGTGTACACTGCCGACCGAGCCCTCATCACCCACCACAGCGGTATGCGCAAAATCATCCACGTCGACATGGATGCCTTCTACGCCTCGGTCGAGCAGCGTGACGACCCGAGCCTGCGCGGCAAGCCGGTGGTGGTCGCCTGGCGGGGCAAACGCTCAGTGGTCTGCGCCGCCTCGTACGAAGCGCGTCGTTTTGGTGTGCGCTCAGCGATGCCGGCCATTACCGCCGAGCGGTTGTGCCCGGAAGCGGTATTCGTGCCACCGGATTTCGGCCGTTACAAAGCGGTGTCACGCCAGGTGCGGGAGATTTTTTTGCGCCACACCGACTTGGTCGAACCGCTGTCGTTGGACGAAGCCTATCTCGATGTCACCGCGAACAAAACGGGCTTGCCGACTGCCACCAAAGTCGCGCAAACCATTCGCCGGCAAATCAAGGAAGAAACCCAGCTGAACGCCTCGGCCGGGGTCGCGCCAGCCAAGTTTCTGGCCAAAATTGCCTCGGACTGGAAAAAGCCGAATGGTCTGTTCGTGATCCAACCGCATGAAGTGCTCGATTTTCTCGCGCCCTTGTCAGTCGGCCGCATTCCCGGCGTTGGCAAAGTGATGGAAGCGAAACTCGCCCGCTACGGCATCCGCTCGGTCGGTGATTTGCGCAGCTGGGAGATGGTCGAACTGGAGCGCCGGTTCGGCCGCTATGGCTTGCGCTTGCACGAGCTGGCGCGTGGCATCGATCACAGTGAAGTCAAACCGGATCGGCCGGTGCAGTCGATCTCCGCCGAAGACACTTTCGACGTCGACCGCTTTCGCGATCAGCTGGCACCGGCGATTCGGCAACTGGCGGAAAAAGCTTGGGCAGCCACACGCAAAACCGAACGGGTCGCGCGCACCGTGGTGCTGAAACTGAAAACGGATCAATTCAAAATTTACACCCGCAGCGTCACCCCGGGCGAGCGCATCGGCAATGTCGATGAAGTCAGCGCACTGGCGCTGCAACTGCTGCAACGGGTCGAGTTGCCAACCGACACCCGCTTTCGGCTGGTTGGAGTCGGTCTGAGCAATTTTCAGGCGCCCGGCGAATTCGCCGGACAGGCGGAACTGTTCCAGCACGAATTCTGACGCCCTCCGTTCAGCGCCTGGTCGCTGACACCGCACGACAATCGCCGCCGGTTTGCCATTCCTTTTCTATACTCTTCCGACGAGTTCAGGCCGTTAGCCACAGCGTGGCGGAGCGCCGCACAATGTTCTGGCAGCAAAAAACCCTTGCAGGAAAATTGCTGGTCACGGTCAGCACCGCCATGTTGGCCCTGGTGCTGACCATCGCCTTGTCGAATGCCTATGCCATTCGTCAGGAAATGATCCGCTTTGCCACCACCGTAGCCTTGCCATCGCAGGTGCAGGAAGTTCGTGGCCGAGTCGAAAACATTTTGCAGTTCCCGGTCACCATTTCGGCCGGCATGGCCTATACCGAGGAACTGCACCGCTTTCTCGCCGCCGGCGAACCCGGCAACGAACAGGGCGCCATTCAGGCCTATCTGGCGCGCCTGAAAGCCGGTACCGGCGCTACGTCCACCTATCTGGTTTCCGGCAATTCCTTGAATTACTACACCGAGACCGGTTTACTGAAAACGCTTGATCGCAACAATCCGCGCGACGGCTGGTTCTTCGGATTCACCGGCTCCGGTAAAGAGTTCGAGATGGTGGTGGACAAATCGCAAACCTCGAATCAGCTGGTCGCCTATGTTAACTACGCCCTCAAACTGAACGGCAACACCGTGGCGGTGGTCGGCATCGCCCGCACCGTGGATGAGTTGGCCGCCGTGTTGCGCGACATGAAAGTCGGCGAATCCGGCTCGATTTTTCTGGTCGGGCGGGACAGCAAGATTCAACTGCATCGCGACGAGAAACTGGTCCAGCAGCCGCTCGATGTGGCCATGCCGGCATTGGCCGGACAAAGCGCGCGCTTGAGCCAGAGCAAAGAACTGGACGTCATCAGCATCGACAGTGCCGACGG
The DNA here is from genome assembly GCA_036275115.1 of Permianibacter sp. GTDB lineage: Bacteria > Pseudomonadota > Gammaproteobacteria > Enterobacterales > Permianibacteraceae > Permianibacter. Next base: position 4,514 of record DASUEK010000078.1, read on the forward strand.
CGATCTGTACGTCGCATCGGTGCCGCTAACCAGTATCGATTGGAATGTCATCGCCATCATGCCGAAACAGGAGCTGCTGGCGCCGATCACGAAGCTCACCACCTACACGCTGCTGTTTGCTGCGGTCATTGCCGTGGTTGCATTGCTGGTGCTGGTGGCGCTGAACCGCCGTCTGTTGCGGCCGGTGCAAGTCGCGGCGGAAGCGCTCAATGAGATCGGCAAAGGTGGAGGTGATTTGCGCCAGCGACTGCCGGTCAGCAGCGAACAAGAAACGGCCATGCTGGCCGAGGGCTTCAACCGTTTTATTGGTTCGCTACAGGGCATTCTGAGCCAAGTGGTCAGTAACGCCACCCAAGTCGCTTCGCAATCACGGGACCTGCTGGCGGAGCTTTCAACGGCAGCCGAACATGCCCGGGCGCAGCAGGTCAAAACCGAATTGGTCGCCACTGCCGTCAACGAAATGGGCAGCACCGTTCATGAAATCGCCCGTAACGCCAGCGCCGCTGCCACGGCCGCCAAAAGCGCCACGGAAGAAAGCGCCGCGGGCACCTCGGTGGTACTCGGCACCGCAGCCAACATCGATCGCCTGGCGGTCGAAATTGGCGACAGCGCACAATCGGTCCAGAACTTGGCCAATGATGTCGCCACGATCAGCAATGTGCTGGAAGTCATCCGCGGCATTTCCGAACAAACCAATTTGCTCGCCCTGAACGCTGCCATCGAAGCGGCGCGGGCCGGCGAACAAGGTCGCGGCTTTGCCGTGGTGGCCGATGAAGTGCGCAACCTCGCCAAACGCACCCAGCAATCGACCGAGGAAATTCGCAACATCATCGAAACCCTGCAGCGCAACGCCTCGCGCGCGGTCGCGGCGATGCAAAAGGGTCAGGATGTGCTCAGCGAAAGCGTGCAGAGTGCCCGCCAGGCCGGCGGCTCGCTGCAGAATATCCAGCAGGGCGTAACCCAGATTTCCGACATGAACTACCAGATCGCCGCCGCCACCGAGGAACAGAGCACGGTAACCGAGGATATCAACAAGAACATCTCGGCAATCGCTGACTTGTCTCGCCAGACCTCGGCCGTCGCCAGCCGCTGCCAGGACCACTGCTCCGAGCTGGACCGACTGGCCGAGCAGATGCAAACCCTGATGCGGCAATTCGCCTTGTAGTCCACGGCGTCGCGGTCTTCACGCGCACAAAAAAACGCCCGCGTCGCGGGCGTTTTGCTGAACCGGATGGCCGGATTGCGCTACTTCACCCCGTATTGGCTGCGCAAACCATCAATCATCGCTTTCTTGTCTTTCAGGAACTGGTTGAACTCAGCGACGACCGCGGCGTGCTTGATGGTGGACAAGTGATAGGTGCCGTTGTCATGCGGCAAGGCACTATCGAAGACCAGCACATCTGGCGTTTTCAGCACATTTTTCATGTAATGCGCGGCGACATCGATGTTGGCGTAGCCGGCATCGACCCGCTTGGCCTGCACGCTTTTGATGACAGCATCGAGTGTGTCGAGCTCTTGCAACTTGATCTTGCCGGCGCTGACATCGCCCATATAGGTCCATGGCGTGAACCCGCGCGGTGCGCCCAGCGTTTTCAGCGTGGTCTTGCCTTTCATGTCCGGCAACACCAGGGCGCCGTCAGTGAACTGGGCGACCGCATCGCTGTAGACAATGTTCTTGCCTTTCTTGGCGTCACCGGCCCAGTTGCTGTTGTCCGGATATTTGAAGTCCACTTCGCCGGCAACGAACACGCCAATCAAGCGGGCGACCGGATAGGGCTTGAATTGCAGCGTGTAGCCTTTCTCCTTGGCAAAGGCTTTCAGCACTTCGGCGCCAAAACCTTTGTATTCACCGCCTTCGAAGCTGTAGTGCGGATTGTATTCAAGATTTTCGACGCCGACCGTGAAGGTCTTGCCATCGGCCCATACCGTCGCGCCAAACAGCAATGCCGCCAGACATAACAACTGCTTCATGATGGTGCTCCTCACAGTGTCCATTTCAGCATGAGCTGGGTCACCCGCTCGTTTTCGCCATCGACGCCAAATTTGTTGCGCCAGTAGGAGTACTCGATGCCGGCCTGGATCACACCGGGCGAGCCAGCCATTGCGCCGATATCCCAGAGGATCTGCGGCACAAACAGCAAGTGGGCTTCATTGGTGCCAAACGGCCCGTCGATTTCGCCAATGTAGTCAGCAAAGCCGCCAATGCTCCAATCGGTGCTGCCAAGCTTGAACGGAAACAGGCCGGCAATGTTGAGCTGCCAGGTATCGTCATTGGTGCGGCCGAACACCTGATCGTTGTGCTCCATGCGCTGATACAGGTTGACCTGGAAGAACGCTGCGCCGGGCATCGCCAGATCCATGCCGACGCCGACCAGGTAGGCGCTGACGTTGCCGACATCGTCCTTGCCGAAGTTCCACTGGGTGGCGAGCAACACGTCCTTGACGAAGCCGTCCGGCTTCCAGTCGGTCAGCTTGCCAATGCTTAAGCGAGGCTGGAATTCGCCGTAAAACTCGCTGCTGTCGGCATCCCCGTTGATCACATCGACAAAGAAGAAGTTGTCGCCGTATTTCCAGCCGCTGGCGTGTTCCAGGGTCAGGATGTTCTTTTCGATCCCGTCGGCCCCCAAGGGGATGATGAAGTCATCACCATTGAGAAACTGGGCATTGGTGCTGCTCCAGTCGGCGGCTACCGCCGCCCCCCCGACTCCTGACGCCAACAGCCAACACAGCGGGCGCAGAGACTTCACGATTCGATTCATAGTGCAGACCTCGGCAAGGAAGGTAATTAGGTGTAGTCAAGGAAACGCACGCCGACAAGCTGTGTGCACCGTTTTGGCCAACCACGTGCCTGCCCACCCCAAACACGAAACCGACTGGACTGCGGTCAGTTATCGGTGTCTTGCTGCCGCCCGATTGCCTTTGCCCGCACCAATCTGGCGCCAGCGACACCGACCGTTGCACCGCGACGGGCCAAACCCAGCATCAAACCGCGTGAATTGCCCGCTTTTTCGGGCTGGCACGACCGCTGCATTGCTGCCTGTTGCAAGTCGGCCCCGCTGACAAGCAACGCTAAGAGCAACAGCCAAACCAACACGCTCATCTTTGTGGGTACAAAACCATCGCCCCAACAGTTCAGCGCGCCAGCAGCTGGCGCAGCGGAGGGAAGCATGAAGTTCGTCACCGCCATCATCAAGCCGTTCAAATTGGAGGACGTGCGCGAGGCACTCAGTGAAGTCGGCGTCAGCGGCGTCACCGTGTCTGAAGTGAAAGGCTTCGGCCGGCAGAAAGGCCATACCGAGTTGTATCGCGGCGCCGAATACGAAGTCGATTACGTGCCGAAAGTAAAGTTGGAAATCGCCATTCCGGACGATTTGCTGGAGCGCACGGTCGAGGCGATCAGCAAGGCTGCCAATACCGGAAAAATCGGTGACGGCAAGATTTTCGTGTTCGATCTCGAACAAGTCATCCGGATCCGCACCGGCGAAACCAACGAAGCGGCACTCTGAGGGGGAAGCAGCATGACTTATCTTAATGTGGGCCGTTCTGTGGGCAAGGCGGCTTTGTGGTCGTTGCCATTGTGGGCGCTGAGCTCGCTGGCACACGCGGAGGAAGCGCCGGCCTTGAGCGCCGGCAATACCGCCTGGATGCTGACCGCCACCGCACTGGTGTTGTTCATGACCATTCCGGGGCTGGCGCTGTTTTACGGTGGCATGGTGCGCAAGAAAAACGTGCTGGCCACCTTGATGCAAAGCTTCTTTATCGCTGCACTGGTCAGTGTGCTGTGGGTCGTGGTTGGCTACAGTCTGGCGTTTGCGCCGGGCAACAGTTTCATCGGCGGCTTCGACAAGGTGCTGCTGAAAGGCGTCGCCTTTGATCAGCTCTGGCCGGGCACGACGATCCCGGAAATGCTGTTCATGGTGTTCCAGATGACCTTTGCGATCATCACCCCGGCGCTGATCACGGGCGCCTTTGCCGAGCGGATGAAGTTCTCGGCGTTGATCGTGTTTGTCTCGGCCTGGTTGCTCATTGTTTACGCCCCGATCGCACACTGGGTTTGGGAAGCGAGCGGCTGGCTGTTCGCGATGGGCGCGCTCGATTATGCCGGCGGCACCGTGGTGCACATCAACGCGGGTATTGCCGGTCTGGTTGCCGCGGTGATGCTCGGCAAGCGGGTCGGTTACGGCAAGGAATTGATGGCACCGCACAACCTCGTGCTGACCTTGATCGGCGCCTCGATGCTGTGGGTTGGCTGGTTTGGTTTCAACGCCGGTTCGGCACTGAACGCCGACGCCCGCGCCGCCATGGCCATGGTGGTAACGCAGGTGGCGGCTGCCGCCGCGACGCTGTCGTGGGTCGCGGCCGAGTGGGTCTTCAAAGGCAAGCCGTCATTGCTGGGCGCGGCGTCGGGCGCCGTTGCTGGTCTCGTTTGCATCACGCCGGCTTCTGGTTTTGTTGATGTCAGCGGCGCGCTGATTCTGGGCTTGCTCGCTGGTGTGGTCTGCTACTGGGGCGCCACCAGCCTGAAGCGCGCGCTGAAGTACGACGATTCGCTCGACGCGTTCGGTGTGCACGGCGTTGGCGGCATTCTCGGTTCGATTCTGGTCGGCGTGTTTGCGACCAATGCCATCGCTGGCGGCGCCGTCAAACCGATGGCCGAGCAATTGGTGGTGCAGCTGATCGCAACCGGTGCCACGGTGGCTTACACGCTGGTGGTCACCGCGGTGCTGCTGAAGTTGATTGATTGGACCATTGGTCTGCGGGTATCCGAAGAAGAAGAGCGTGAAGGTCTGGACATTGTGTTGCATGGCGAGCACGTGGACTGACCCGGTCGCATGACCGTTGGCAGGGAGCGTTCCGTCCTCCGGACGCTCCCTGCATTTTCGCTGTGTGCAATTGTGTACGGGGTGACGGTCGTCATGGTGTTCGTGAATGCGCTAACCGGTAGCCGTAGTGTCTGCGGCAGGCACAGGTGAATGATGAACACGAAATCGGATTGGGGTAGCACGGATCGTGCGGCAAACCCGGCCGCGCGCAGCGAAAGCCGCCTGTGTGAAACCAGCCTGTATGAAACCCACCTGTACGAACATCGCGCTTGGCAAACGCCGTCGTTGGCGTGGACCGGTGCCGGTCTCGCGCTGCCGCTGCCCGGCTTGTACTCGCTGCTGAGCCTGATTGGCTCACTGACACGCCGCCCTGCCTCTCCCGCTGCCGTCCGACAATCGCCGTCAGGCTGAATCGTGTTGCGCGCGAACACCGCTTTATCGCAACCACCCCCTGCATGTGAACTGAAATGGATGAGCTGCACTGACCTCAAGCCCGTGGCTCATTGATGATTGCCCCGCCAGGAGAGCGTCATGCCAACCATCACCCGTCTGTCCCCCGATTGCACGCCACGCTGCTACGACGAACTGGCCGAACTGCTGCAGTCCTGCGTCAACCACGGGGCCTCGGTCGGTTTCTTTGCGCCGCTGCAGTCGTTGCAGGCGCTCAGCTATTGGCGTGAAACGGTCGCCGACATGCTCAATGGCAAACGCTGGATCTGGGTCGCGCGGGTCAATGGCCGCATTGTTGGCAGCGTACAACTCGCCATTTGCGAAAAGCCGAATGGCTACCACCGCGCCGAAGTGCAGAAGCTGCTGGTGCATCTGGCATTTCGCCGTCAGGGTATCGCCAGCGCCCTGCTGCGCGCGCTGGAAACCGAAGCGCTGGCCGGTGGCCGCGAACTGCTGGTGCTCGACACCAGCACCGGCGACCGGGCCGAAAGCCTCTATCGCCGATTGGGCTACTGCGAGGCAGGCCTCATCCCCGGCTACACCCGCACTCCGTACGGCCAGCCGCACAGCACCAGCATTTACTACAAGCACCTCCGTACCGGTGTAAGCCCAGCAACGGCGCCGACCACCGGAGCTGACGCTCTGCAGGCCTGACCAGCTCGCCGCAGCGCAGCATAAGGCAGCCTCGCCTTTTTGCTGCGCCTGCGTATAATGCGCGCCAGTTCTCAGACCCCCCTCCGCCTGCCGGCTGCTCCAGCCCGACGGCTGAGCCAAAAAACCGGGGTCGTCGCAGCAGCCGGCGCCATTCATGCGTCGCCGCTTTAGGAAGATCGGAAGGGTTGCCAATGGCAGCGCTTCCTACTCTGGCAGTCATTTTCGATTCGTTTGGGGGCCGTACAGCAGAACCCGTTCCGTCAGGACGCTGCTGCGCGAACAAGCGAAAACGAGGTTTACGTTTCCGTAAACGTACACCTGGTCCGCTGACCTAGACTTGTCGGCCCGACTGGCCGGTAACGCGCCGCGTCGCCCTGCGACCGCCGCAAGGACTGAAAGCTTTATCAACCCGCAAGAACAGGAGAACTGGTATGGCGGTGTTCAACCTGCGTGCCTATGACGACCACGAGCAAATCGTTTTCTGCAGCGATGCCGCCTCGGGCCTCAAAGCCATCATCTGCATTCACTCCACCGCACTCGGCCCGGCCGTTGGCGGCTGCCGGATGTGGGAATACAACACCGATGAAGGCGCGCTGGTCGATGCGCTGCGTCTGTCGCGCGGCATGACCTACAAGAACGCCATGGCCGGCCTGCCGTTCGGCGGCGGCAAATCGGTGATCATCGGTAACCCGAAAACCCTCAAGTCGGAAGCGCTGTTCCGCGCGTTCGGCAAATTCGTGCACTCGGTCAGCGGCCGTTACGTGACCGCCGAAGACGTCGGCACCTCGCCGGCCGATATCGCCATCGTGCACAAAGAAACCCCGTACGTGCTGGGCCTCGAAGGCAAGTCGGGCGATCCGTCGCCGATGACCGCTTACGGCGTCTACAAGGGCATCAAGGCCGCGGTCAAGTTCAAGCTCGGCCGCGACTCGCTGGACGGCGTCAAAATCGC
>DASUEK010000079.1:0-4916 GCA_036275115.1 Permianibacter sp.
GTGTGCGCCCGCTGTTTGGCAAGCGGCGATTGCCGCCACACCGTCACCGACCGAGGCCTGCGTTGGCAGCCGGGTGTTATCGGTCGTTGCGCACGCCGATGACGATTTGTATTTCATCAATCCGGCCATTGATGCCGCGATCGCGCGCGGCGCCTGTGTCCACACCGTTGTCGTGACCGGTGGTTATGTCGGTGAACCGGACAACCAGCGTCGACAAGCCGGCTTGCAGGCGGCCTATGCCCTGATGGCCGGGCGCGATCCGGACAAGGCCGAGTGGCAGGAGCAATGGTTGCTGCTGGCGGGCAAACCGGTGCAACGCTTGATGCTGGCGGGGCAGCCACAGATTCAACTCAGTTTTCTGCATTTGCCGTGCGGTGCGCACGACAGCATTCAGCCGCGTCAGCCGGCCAGTTTGTATCAGCTCTACACCGAGCACGCGGTCAGTACCACCATCGGTCCGCAGGCCGGCGTGCCGTACGCGCAAGCGGATCTGATCGCGGTATTCGATGCGCTGATCGCGGAATGGGATCCGGACACGGTCTACACCTTGCAGCCGCACCGGCCGTTTCCGGTGCGCCACAGCCGGCCCGGTGGCGAAGGGGCGCATCCGGATCATGTCATCGTCGCCCGCGTGCTGTTGACCGCACTCGTCGACGCGCCGCGTGTGCGCACGGTGCGTCTGCACGACGATTACCCGATTCAGGATCTGCCGGGCAATCTCAGCAGTGAACAGGCGCAGCGCAAAACCGACATCCTGAAAGCCTATTGCCGTGCAGACGTGCGCGGCTGTGCCAACCCGGAAACCTTGTCGCCTGCCTGTCGTGCGCAAGAGGCCGACGGCTGGGGGGAAGCTTGGTTGTGCCGGCATTACCCGCAGCGCGTCCCCAACCGCGACTGAAAATCAGCGCCTGAGCGCGCGAAATCGCAATCGCGTCAGCGAAGGCTGTGCACGGCAAGGCCCAGCAGTGCCGCGCCACCGATCACCCACATCACGTTCCACTTCAACCGGAACAAGGCGAGCAGTGCCAACCCGCTGATGAGGGTCGACGGCCAATCAAGTGCGCCACCGAAGCCCCGCGGCCAGAACACGTGATACGCAAAGAACAGCGCCAGATTCAGGATCACGCCAACCACCGCAGCCGTGATCGCGGTCAGCGGTGCGGTAAGTCTGATCGCCTGCTTGGTCGATTCGATGAACGGCGCGCCGGCAAAAATGAACAAGAATGACGGCAGGAACGTGAAGTACGTGACGAGAACGGCTGCGAACACCCCGGCCAGCATTTCATGACCGGCACCGAGCGCGGCGGTCTGCGCGCCGCCGACAAAACCGACAAAGGCGACCACCATGATCAGTGGCCCCGGCGTCGTTTCGCCGAGCGCGAGGCCATCAATCATTTGCGGCCCACTGAGCCAGCGGAAGTGTTCGACCGCGCCCTGATACACATACGGCAGCACCGCGTAGGCACCACCAAAAGTCAGTAGCGCGGCTTTGGTGAAGAACCACGCCATCTGGCTGAACGGGCTGTGCCAGCCGAATACCTGCACCAGCAACAACAGCGGCACCGCCCACAGGATCAGACAAACCACGATCGTGCGCAGCAGCCGCGACCAGTGAAACTGCGCGTGTGCCGGCAGCGGGGTGTCGTCATCGAGCAGCGCCGGGCCGAGCGTTTTGTTGCTGTCGTGCGTCGGTGGCAACCGAAACCGATCCGGTGCCACTCTACCGCCGAGCCAGCCGATCAGCGCCGCACCCAGTACCACGAGGGGAAACGGCAGATCCAACGCAAACAGTGCAACGAATGCCGCCACCGCGATTGCGATCAGCCAGCCATTGTGCAGCGTGCGCTTGCCAATGCGCCAACAGGCGTGCAGCACAATTGCCGTCACCGCCGGTTTGATGCCGTAAAACAAGCCGGCGACCAGTGGCACATTGCCGAAACGCAAGTAGAGCCACGACAGTGCGATCAACAGCAGCAAAGAGGGCAACACAAACAGCGTGCCGGCCACCAGGCCGCCCCAGCGCCCGTGCATCAACCAGCCGATATACGTGGCGTGCTGTTGCGCTTCCGGCCCCGGCAACATCATGCAGTAGTTCAGGCCGTGCAGAAACCGCCGCTCCGACAACCAGCGGCGCTTTTCCACCAATTCATGATGCATCACGGCGATCTGGCCTGCCGGCCCACCAAAGCTGATGACGCCAAGCTTCAGCCAGAACCAGAAAGCCTGCAGAAACGGAACGGGGCTGGCCGCATGGCGGCCAGCGTCGCGCGTGGTCGAATTGGTTTCGCCAACCGGCGGTAGGTGGTGGTCGTGCGGTGTTGACATGCGCAAACCGGAAAGCCAGCGACAAGGCAGCAAGAATAAGCCAGTGCGATGACGCTGGCGAGTCGGGGGCTCGCCAATCGGGAAAATCCGACAAAAGCGTTACGAAAAACAAAGTACAACCTAAGACGCACGGCGCGCAGCGCCGTGCGTCCTCGGCAGTCAGCGACCGCGCGATCGGCGCTGGCAGACACCGATGGCAAGCAGCCCGCACACCAGCAATAACGCCGCGGCTGGCGTCGGTACGCTGATCACCGGTTGCACCGTCACCAGCGGGCTGAAGGTTTCGATGCTGACCGTACCGCCCGGCAGCAGTTCCATGCGCAACAAATCGCCCGCGCCATCGCCGGTCAGCAACGGCAACCAGTCTTCACTCCACAGTTTGATCGCAAACGTGATGCTTGCGTCAGCCAGCGCAGTCAACCAGTCGCCACCGAGTTGTACCTGCATCGACAACAGTGAGCCCAGGTTTACCTGTTGCAGCAGGTCGGCCATGCCAAGCTCGCTGGCGAGTTGCAGGGTGCCCGTCAGATCGCCGCTGACCGAACCAAACTGATCAACGACGGCACCAAACGTGCTGCTGCTTGTCACCGTGGCGATCGCGCCGGGCGCATCCGCCAATCCGGCCAATGACAACTCCATGTAGCCGTTACCGGCAAGGCTGCTGGTATCGATATCGATCTGATAAATCAGATCAGCACGGCTGCTGCAGGCAAACAGTAGCGCCGCAGCGGCCAAAACCCTGTGCACAAATTTCATCGCTTTCATCCTCGCCCGAACCGGGCCAACAGCGTCGTGACGGCGTAAGCGATTACCGTCACGACAGATGGGGAGAGTGGCTTGCACCGAGCTGACCGGTGTGTTCGCCACGTGCGGTGGTGATTCAGAATTCACCGTGCCGAACCGTTACGCCGTAGCTGAACGTCTTGCGGCTCGGATTACGGAACTGCAATGGCAAGGTGATGACCTGTCCGGCCTGCGCCGAGTCAAGGCGCAGGAACGGTTGATCGGCCACCTGGCCCACGGCATTTACTAGCACCACGTCGCTCGGCAGGCCGCTGAACCGAACAATTAGCGGACCGTCGACGGCGCTGTTGGCGGTCAGGGTCAGACTGGCGCTATACAAACCGGTGACCCGGTTGTAGCTCAGGCCGGACTTCTGGACGCTGAACCGGCTGCTGACGTCGCTGCCGCCCAGTGGCAGTTGCAGGTACGCCACTTCCGGATCGTGATCACTGGCTTGATCGGCAAACTCGCTGTTGACGTGCACCACATCGTATTCGGAGATCGCCGCAAGCAAGCCGTCGCTGACCAGAATGTGATCCAGTGCCTGCGCGTTGCCTTCGAACACATAGGTGTAGCGTTCGTTTTCCGGCAGCGTGTTGATGAGATCGTGCAGGCCGGCGCTTTCCAGAATCGCCATGGTGTCGGAGAACTGGAAATCATTGATGTCGCCAAGCACCACAACCTTGGCGTTCGGATCAGCCGTACGCAGATCGTCAACAAAATCGGCGACCAGCGCCGCTTGTGCCGTGCGCTGCACGTCCGAACTGCGGGCCGGCGGCTGGTAGCGACCAAACAGTGGTTGGTCGCCGCCTTTCGAGTTGAAATGATTGGCAATGACAAACACGCGGTTGCCGTCGATCAGGAATTCAGCGGCCAGCGGTTTGCGGCTGCTGGCGAATGCCGAATCGGTCGGTGCAATCCGGCCGGGGCTGTACTGCAGGCGCACGCCGCTGCTGTCGCTGATCACGCTGTTGGCCGTGGTCGCACCGGCACCGGCACGGTCGACAAAGCGGACGCTGGTCGGATTGAACAGGAAGCCTTGCCGGATATTGCCGCCCGGCTGGCCACCGTCCTGATCATCGGCCGGGTCGATATCGCGGTACTGGTACAGCGGACCACCGGCGGCCTGAATGGCCGCGATCAGTTTGGCAGCCGTTTGATCGGCGCTGACCAGGCTGTCGTTGCTGGCGCCGTTGTCATCCTGCACTTCCATCAGCGCAACGATGTCCGGGCTGCGCAGCGAGTGGACGACCTGCTGCGCCAGTCGCTCAAATTTGCTGGCGTCATTGGTCGCCGCGAGATTCTCGACGTTGTACGACGCGATGGTCGTTTCGCCGAGGCTGGCGACGCGCGCCACTTCCGGCTGCAGGCCACCGGCCAGCAGTGGCGACACGGCAGTCGGCAACAGTTTGAAATTGCCGAAGCTGTAATCCATCAAACCGGTAACGCTGGCAAAACTGTCACCGACATTGGCGACCGGCAACGTGGCAAAACCGTCGTCGAGAATGATCCGCTCCGGGTTGAAATCGGCGGCGCGCACGACAATGCCGTTGCGGGCGCTGCGCAGATCGGCGTTGAGGCCGTTATCCACCACCACCGGGATCTCGTTGAAGCTGCTGGTCGGCCCGACCACCAACGCACCGTTGATCTGCACCCGCATGCCTTCAAGGCTTTCGTAGAAATCGATGCCTTGTTCCAGCTGCAGGCTGCTACGCGTTTCGATGCTGCCCGAGACGCCGCTGGCGATCACGCTGGTCGGCAGCGCACGGCCACCATTGCCCAGCAGCACCGGCGCCGGCAACGCGACA
>DASUEK010000080.1:0-2024 GCA_036275115.1 Permianibacter sp.
GGTGTAGGCCATCGCACGGGTATCGAAAATACCGGCATGGTTGACGATGCAGCGGAAACCGTCGCTCCACTGACCGGCGATCCAGTTCATCATGTAACCGCCGTACGAGGCGCCGAGCGCGCAAGCGCGGTTTCCGTCGAGGAAATCGTATTTGCCGAGCGCGTGTGCCAGGCCTTTCTGCAGATCTTCCAGCGGTGCGCCGCCCCAGTCACCGCTGATCGCATCGGTGAAGGCCTGACCGTAGCCAGTCGAGCCGTGGAAATCGATCATGATCGCGGCATAGCCCTGACCGGCATAAACCTGCGGATTCCAGCGGTAATGGAAGTGATCGCCAAAGCTGCCTTGCGGACCGCCGTGCACGAGGAAGGCGATCGGATACTTCTTGCCCGGCTGGTAATCGGCCGGCTTCACCAGATAACCGTAAACGGTTTCGTCCTTGGCGCCTTTGAAGCTGAACTGCTCGTAATCACCGAATTGAATGGCCGCGAGTTTGTCGGCGTTGAAAGCGGTCAACTGACTCGCTTTGCCACCGCTGGTGCTGACCATGAAGAGTTCAGCCGGCAGTTTCAGGTTGTCGTAGGCATAGACAATATTCTTGCCGGCAACATCAAAGCCCCCGACAAAACCTTTGTTTACGAGGCGCGACCATTTGCCGCTGCTGACGTTGACCGCGAACAGTGTGTGCTGGCCAGTGTCATCACCAGTGCCGTACAAGGTTTTGCTGTCGGTGCTCCATTTCAGCGAACCGAGCGAGCGATCAAAACCTTCGCTCAGGTTGCGCACGGCGCCGCTCTTGCGGTCGCGGATCATCACGCTGAGTTGGTCCGCTTCGAAGCCCGGCCGCGCCATCGCCAGCCAGGCCAGATAACGGCCATCCGGCGAAACGATTGGCTGGGTATCAACCGCCATATTGGTCGGCGTCAGGTTCTTCAGTTCACCGCCGCTGGCGGCAACTTCATAGATGTCATGATTGGTCGACCAGCTTTCCGAAATGCCCTTGACCCGGGCCTGGAAGTAAACGGTGTTGCCATCCGGGCTGAAGCTGAATTCTTCATCGCCACCGTAAGGTTTCGACGGCACATCGGCGTCGAGTTTGGACAACAGCGTCGGTGTGTTGGCGGTTTTGTTGCCGTTCAGGGCGTCGATGAAAAGCTGGGCGATGTGGCCGTCTTTCCAGGTATCCCAATGGCGGACAAACAGGCGTTCGTGTTTCTGGCCGCTGCCTTGCTTGCTCTGCTTTTCGCGCTCGGCAGTGCAGGCGAGCGTGGCGCAATCGGCGAACACTTCGAAGCTGACCAGCACGCTGCGATCATTCGGCGCCAGCTTGTAGGCGTTGATGTCGAGCGGGTAATCCGAAACCTGTTCGGCTTCGCCACCGGCGAGCGCGATGCGCCAGAGCTGGCTGCTGCCGCTGCGCGACGACAGGAAGTATACGTGCTTGCCATCAGCCGACCATTGCGGGCTGGAGTCGGCGGCATCGTGGCTGGTCAAGCGGCGCGGCGCGTCCTTGCCCTCCACGGATTTCAACCACAGATCGGTCTTGCTCTTGTTGGCCGCGACATCCGGCGTGCTGACGCTGAACACCACAAACTTGCCATCCGGTGAGGCGACAGGCGCGCCAACCCGGTGCAGGCTCAACATGTGTTCGACGCTGAACGGGGTTTTGCCATCGGCGACAGCGACATCGGCTGCCAGCGTGCTGGCGAGCAAGCTGGTGGCGAGGAACAGGACGGAACGCGTGGTCATGGGGTCTCCTGAAATAAACCGGCGCCGGGCGGGGATTGTGCGGGGTCGAAATGGGCCCGCCTGAACGGCAAGCGGCCATGCTAGGGCCTGCGCCGGCGCCGCGCAATCGCCGGCCACCGAGGTCTGCACACGGGCGGCACCGACGCCGGCAGGGCCCATGAGGTACAATGACGGTACATCCTCCAAGCCGTTTTCGGACCTGCAATGGCCACGCTGTTTGTCGACCAATTGACCGTTATTGACTGCTCGGTGCTCGATCCCGATGCCGGTCTGGTCGG
>DASUEK010000081.1:0-5129 GCA_036275115.1 Permianibacter sp.
TGACGTGACTGGCGCCATCGAACTGCCGGCCGGCGTTGAAATGGTCATGCCGGGCGACAACATCAAGATGGTCGTGACCCTGATCGCCCCGATCGCGATGGACGACGGTCTGCGCTTCGCGATTCGCGAAGGTGGCCGTACTGTTGGCGCCGGCGTTGTGGCCAAGGTCATTGAATAAGGCTCATCGAGTCATCGAGAGCTGCAGTTGTAGTAACCGGCGGGAGCTGATCACTCCCGCCGGACTTCCTCCGGGAAGGCGCTTGATGGGGAAACGGCAGCAAGCGATAACCGCCACCGTTTCATGATTCATGGGTCAGTAGTTCAATTGGTAGAGCACCGGTCTCCAAAACCGGGTGTTGGGGGTTCGAGTCCCTCCTGGCCCGCCAAATTTTTCCCGCCCGGGTGCGCAGAAAACTGCCCGCCTGGGCGTTTTGCCTCCGGGCACGAGACGACAGGACATGACGACCAACGTTGAGCAGACTCCGACTCGCCTGGATTCCCTGAAGTGGATTCTGGTTGCGGGTCTCATTGCCGTTGCCGTGATTGGCAATCAGTATTTTGCCGAGTACGCGTGGTATTACCGCGCCGGTGCGGTCATTGTCGCGCTGGTTGTTGCCGCGTTTGTCGCGCTGCAGACCCAGAAAGGCCGCGAGACGCTGGAGTTCGCCAAAGAGGCGCGTACTGAAATTCGCAAAGTGGTTTGGCCGACCCGGGCCGAGACCATGCAAACCACGCTGATCGTCGCGGTGTTTGTTGTCATCGTCGCGATTTTCCTGTGGGGCGTTGACTGGATTCTGGTCAAGCTGCTCGGCCTGATCATCGCCTAAAAGGAGAACAACAATGGCGATGCGCTGGTATGTGGTTCAAGCCTATTCCGGTTTTGAAAACCGGGTAAAGAAAGGTCTGGAAGAACGGATTCAACTGCACGGTCTGCAGCATCTGTTCGGCAAGGTGCTGGTGCCGACCGAGGAAGTCGTTGAACTTCGCGGTGGCAGCAAGCGCAAGAGCGAGCGCAAGTTTTTCCCGGGTTATGTCCTGGTGCAGATGGATCTCAACGAAGAGAGCTGGCACTTGGTCAAGGAAACCCCGCGTGTGCTCGGTTTCATCGGTGGCACCCCGGAAAAGCCGGCGCCGATTTCCGACAAAGAAGCCGATGCGATTTTGCATCGCGTCGAAGAAGGTTCGGAGAAGCCGCGGCCGAAAGTGTTGTTCGAGCCGGGCGAAATGGTTCGGGTCATCGATGGTCCGTTCGCGGATTTCAACGGTGTCGTCGAGGCGGTCGATTACGAAAAGAACCGCCTGAAAGTTTCGGTGCTGATCTTTGGCCGTTCCACCCCGGTGGAGTTGGACTTTGGTCAGGTCGAGAAGGGCTGATTGCTGACGCAATCGGCCTGATGCCGTTTTGGCAGTCTGTGTTGACAGCTGCGCGGACGAGCATCGAAAGGGGAGCCTCCCCGTAGCAGTTCGCTGCTATCGGTGGGCGCGTTCGAACCCAATGAGGATTTTCACTCATGGCAAAGAAAGTACAAGCTTACGTCAAGCTGCAAGTGAAGGCCGGTATGGCCAACCCCAGCCCGCCGATCGGCCCAGCGCTCGGTCAGCAGGGCGTCAACATCATGGAATTCTGCAAGCAGTTCAACGCTCAGACCGACAAGGTCGAGAAAGGACTGCCGCTGCCGGTCGTTATCACCGTGTACAGCGACCGCAGCTTTACCTTCATCACCAAGACGCCGCCGGCCTCGGTGCTGATCAAGAAGACCCTGGGTCTGGAAAGCGGCTCGTCGCGTCCGAACACCCAGAAGGTCGGCAAGATCTCGCGCGCCAAGCTGGAAGAAATCGCCAAGACCAAGCAGCCGGATTTGACCGCTGCCGATCTCGAAGCGGCTGTTCGCACCATCGCCGGCACTGCCCGTTCGATGGGCGTCGAAGTGGAGGGTTAATCAGATGGCCAAGCTCACCAAACGCGCCAAGGCAATCAAGGCCGCTGTGGATCGCAGCAAAGTCTATGCTGCTGATGACGCGCTGAACCTGCTGAAGAGCCTCAGCAAGGTCAAGTTTGTCGAGAGCGTTGACGTTGCCGTCAACCTCGGCGTCGACCCGCGTAAATCGGACCAGGTTGTCCGTGGTGCCACCGTGTTGCCGAACGGCACCGGTAAAACCGTTCGTGTTGCCGTGTTCACCCAGGGTGCCAATGCCGAAGCCGCCAAGGCCGCCGGTGCTGACATCGTCGGTATGGACGATCTGGCTGCCGACATCAAAGCCGGCAAGATGGATTTCGATCTTGTCATCGCCTCTCCGGATGCGATGCGCGTGGTCGGTACCCTCGGCCAGATCCTCGGCCCGCGTGGTTTGATGCCGAACCCGAAAGTCGGCACCGTGACCGCTGACGTCGCCCAGGCCGTGAAGAACGCCAAAGCCGGTCAGGTCCAGTACCGTACCGACAAGGCCGGTATCATTCACGCCACCATCGGCAAGGCCAGCTTCGAAGTGAACGCGCTGCGCGAAAACTTGGAAGCCCTGCTGACCGCCCTGCGTCGCGCCAAGCCGGCGACCGCCAAAGGTCAGTACATGAAGAAAATTTCCCTGTCGACCACCATGGGCCCCGGCGTCCAGGTCGATGCGGGCAGTCTGAACATCGGCGAGTAATCGCTGCGTTCAGCTGAAGGTATTGCGGCTGCGCTCGCGCAGCCGAACGTTCTTTGGGTTGCCGTCCGGCGTGGTGTGAAAACGCGACACCGGATACGGCAACCGTCAAAGACCGCAGGGGTCGCTGCGCTGTTGGCAGCAACTTAAACCGCAACCCTGCGCAGACGGTGATCCCGACTCATTCTCTGAGAGGGTCCACCGTGGGAGGGTTCTCCATGCGAGAACTCAAACATGGCAGTTCCGCTGCAAGGCGGAACATGTGGAGGTGAATCAAGTGGCACTTGGTCTCGAAGGCAAAAAAGCCATTGTTGACGAAGTCGCGGTCATTGCGGCCAAAGCGACGTCAGCAGTTTTGGCTGAGTACCGTGGTCTCACGGTCGCCGAACTGACCTCGCTGCGCGTGAAAGCCCGTCAGCAGAACGTCTACATTCGTGTCGTTCGTAACACGCTGGCGCGTCGCGCAGTGGAAGGCACCGAGTTCGCCTGCCTGCAACCGGCGTTGGTTGGCCCGGTCATTTGCGCTTTCTCCTTGAACGAACCGGCCTCGGCCGCGCGCGTGCTCAAGGAAGTGGGCAAGGGCAATGACAAATTCAAGGTCACCGCACTGGCGTTCGAAGGCAAGTTGATGGATGGCAAGCAGCTGGACTTTTTGGCCAGCCTGCCGACCAAAGACGAAGCCTACGCGCTGCTGGCCCGCACCCTGCTCGAAATCCCGACCAAGTTCGCTCGGGTCATTCAAGCGGTTGCCGACCAGAAGCAGGCAGCGTAACCCGTATCATCCTTTTAAGTATTGTTTTCAGGAGAATGAGCAATGGCTCTGTCGAAAGACGATATCGTTAACGCCGTCGCCGCGATGAGCGTCAGCGAAGTGGTCGAGCTGGTCAAGGCGATCGAAGAGAAGTTTGGTGTGTCGGCTGCTGCGGCTGTTGTCGCTGCTGGTCCGGCCGCTGCCGCTGCTGTCGAAGAGCAGACCGAATTCACGGTCAAGCTGGCCGACATCGGTGCCAACAAAGTGAACGTCATCAAAGTCGTTCGCGAACTGACCGGTCTGGGCCTGAAAGAAGCCAAGGACCTGGTCGAGGCCGTTGGCGTCGTGAAGGAAGGCGTGTCGAAGGCCGATGCCGAAGGCATGAAGAAGAAGCTGGAAGAAGCCGGCGCCAAGGTCGAAGTCAAGTAAGGCTTCACTTGGGCGTCTGGGATTCTCCAGTCGCTGTGCAAGGGCTGGTGGCAGAAAGCCACCGGCCTTTTGCCGCTTGCGAGAACTTGCGTTTCGACACGAGTTTTCGCGCGGCCTGAACAGCTGGCGTTTTGATACGGCCTTGGGTCCGGCAGCAATGCAACGGCTCAGGGTTGGCGCAGCACGGGGATAGTCGGTAGGACCGTATCAAGTACCGATTGTCGGTGGTTTTCGTCGAGTGAGGACGTGAGATGGCGTACTCGTATACAGAGAAAAAACGGATCCGCAAGGATTTCGGTAAGCAGGCCAAGATCATTGATGTGCCGGAGTTGCTGGCCATTCAATTGGATTCCTATCGGCAATTCCTCTATGGCAGCAATGGCGCTGTCAAAATGGAATCCGGTCTGGATTCGGCCTTTCAGTCGGTGTTCCCGATCAGCAGTTATTCGGGCAATGCCACTCTCGAATATGTCGCCTCGCATCTCGGTGAACCACCGTTTGATGTCAAAGAGTGTCTGATTCGTGGCTTGACCTACGGTGCGCCGCTGCGCGTCAAAATCCGCTTGGTGATTTTCGACAAGGAAGCCAAGGCCGGTACCGTCAAGGACATCCGCGAGCAAGAAGTCTACATGGGCGAGATTCCGCTCATGACCGAGAACGGTACCTTCATCATCAACGGTACCGAGCGCGTTATCGTCTCGCAGCTGCACCGCTCGCCGGGTGTGTTCTTCGAGCACGACAAGGGCAAGACCCACAGCTCGGGCAAGTTGCTGTTCTCGGCTCGCATCATTCCGTACCGCGGTTCCTGGCTCGACTTCGAATTCGATCCGAAGGACTGCGTGTTCGTCCGTATCGACCGTCGCCGCAAGTTGCCGGTGTCGATTCTGCTGCGCGCGCTCGGTTACACGAACGAGCAGATGCTGGACATGTTCTTCCAGCACAACGTCGTGCACGCGGGCACCGAGAGCTTCGAGCTCGAGCTGGTCGCCGATCGTCTGCGCGGTGAGACTGCGGCGTTCGACATCGTCGACAACACCGGCAAGACCATTGTTGAAGCTGGCCGTCGCATCACTGCCCGTCACGTTGCGGCGCTGCAAAAAACTGGCGTCACCCGTCTGGCGGTGCCGGACGAGTACCTGTTCGACAAAGTGTTGGCAAAAGCGGTCATCAACACCAAGACCGGTGAACTGATCGCCGACTGCAACACCATCATCACCAAGGAAGTGCTCGGCAAGATCCGTGCTGCTGGCGTTGCCGAATTCCGCACGCTGTACACCAACGAGCTGGATCAGGGCCCGTTCATTTC
>DASUEK010000082.1:0-2145 GCA_036275115.1 Permianibacter sp.
GACCCGATCGCGGACATCGGAGGCCGCCGCATCGATGTCGCGGCCAAGTTTGAAGCGCACGGAAATCTGCGAGCTTTCGGCACGATTGATCGAGGTGATGAAATCAATGCCTTCGATGCCGGACAGCGAATCTTCCAGCGGTTTGGTGACTTGCGTTTCGATAATCTCGGCATTGGCGCCCGGGTAATTGGTGCTGACCGTCACCACCGGTTCATCGATGTTCGGGTATTCGCGAACGCTGAGCCGGTCATAGGCGATGACACCGAGCAGCACCACCACCAGATTGAGCACGGTGGCGAGCACCGGCCGTTTGATACTGAGATCGGACAGAACCATGGCGCTCTTCCTTGCGGCGACGCAGCGCGTCAGTTACGCGCCGGCGTCGGCGGAATCATCGTTACCGGCATACCCGGTTGCAGTTTCATGTGGCCGGCGGTGATCACGGAATCACCGGCAGCGAGACCCTCGATGATTTCGACTTCGCCGTTGCGGCGGACACCGGTTTTCACTGGCGTGATGGCGACTTTGCCCTCAACAATCTTGAACAGCGTGCGGCTGCCATCGGCATTCGGCACCAATGCCTGCTCCGGTACCAGCAGCGCTTCGGCTTTGCTGGCGAGCACCAGCGCAACACGGGCGAACAAGCCCGGCTTCAGCTCGGCTTTTGGATTCGGCACCTGCGCACGCAGGATCAGCGAACGGCCTTTCTCATCGATTTGTGGATCGATGGCGAACACCTTGCCGGTAAAAGTGCGGCCGGGCAGCGCGTCCAGCGTCAGCTGCACGTCCTGCTGCACCCGTACCTGACCGAGGTAACGCTCGGGAATGCGGAAATCGATTTTGATGGGGTGAACATCCACCAGCGTCACCAGATCCTGACCGGCCTGCACCATCGCGCCCGGGCTGACCGAGCGCACACCGATCACGGCATCGAACGGCGCCTTGACCCGCATCTTGCCGAGCTGCGCTTCCGCCAGCGCGACGTCGGCCTGCGCTACCTTGAGCTGGGCGGCGGTCTGGTCGAACTCGGTCTGGCTGATCAGCTGCTTTTGCAGCAGCTCGGTGCGACGCTGGAAATCCGATTGCGCCAACGCCAGCGTCGCCTTGGCTCTCGCGAGCTGCGCCGCCTGCACCGAGTCATCGAGCTGCACCAGCACCGCGCCGGCCTTGACCGGCTGGCCCTCGGCGAACCCGAGCCGGGCAATGCGGCCCGCCACTTCCGGCCGGATCACCACCGTTTCGTTGGCGACCAGACTGCCGACCGCATCGACCACTTGATCCAGCGGCCGGGCACTGACGGTAATCCCTTCCACCGGCATCGCCGGCGGCGGTTCAGCGGCATGGGCCTGCGTCAGCAGCAGGGCCTGGGCGGACCACACGACCAATACCGCTGACAACAAAGCCGGCAGCCCGAACAACATGCGGTTCGTGTTCATAGGGCGTTCGTCACAATTGGGAAGGAGTTGATTAAAGCACAGCCAACTTGGCCGGGCAGGACCGATTCGGCCCAACAATTACCCACTACCCATCCCCGACTCAGTGCTGGAAGCCTGTTCTGCGCATGGACGCTGTCGCCGCTTGCCGCTATCATGGCGACCCTCGCGCCGACCCCGGTTGGCGCCTGCGGTACCCGGCCTCGCGCCAGGTACCGTGGCAGTGATACCTCGTTTGCGAACGACAGGTCACTGCACCCTTAATCGCTCCGTCGATTAACCCGTTTTGCGCCCGTAGCTCAGTTGGATAGAGTACAGCCCTCCGAAGGCTGGGGTCGGACGTTCGAATCGTCTCGGGCGCGCCAAAAATACAAAAGCCACCCTCGCGGTGGCTTTTGTATTTTTGGTGTGTCTCGAGCGTGAGCACGTCTCCGTTCGACAAATTCGCCCGGAGCGAATTTGCACACCGTAGGCGCCCGCCGGGTGTGGCGCAGGACGCGCCACATCCATCGTCTCGGACGCGAACAGCGGCTACATCCTCATTCGACGATGGCCGACAGCTCAGAGCGCGAACACCAACAGCTGCACGACGAAGCAAATCAACAGGCCGATGGCGATCAGCCGGTCCTCCTGTTGCTGACGCCGATGCTCGGATTCATGAAAAAAACTGGCCGGCAGGCCCTTGCGGGAACTGGCCGGCCCAACGTGACTG
>DASUEK010000083.1:0-2397 GCA_036275115.1 Permianibacter sp.
CTATCCGCTGACCTGCATCGGTATTCCGAAAACGGTCGACAATGATCTGCCGATCACCGACAACTGCCCGGGCTTTGGTTCGGTGGCCAAGTATGTGGCGGTATCGATCCGCGAAGCGGGGCTGGATGTCGCGTCGATGGCGACCAGCTCCACCAAGATTTTTGTGCTCGAAGTGATGGGCCGGCATGCCGGCTGGATCGCGGCGGCGGCAGGGCTTGCCAGCGAAAAAGCCGGGCAGCCGCCGCACCTCATTCTGTTTCCGGAGGTGCCCTTCGCGCAGCAGGCGTTTCTTGAACGGGTTGAGGCCTGCGTCAAGCAATACGGCTATTGCACGGTGGTGGTGTCGGAAGGGGTCAAGAACGCCGACGGGAAATTCCTCGCCGAGGCCGGCACCAAGGATGCGTTCGGCCACAGCCAGCTCGGTGGCGTCGCGCCGGTGATTGCCCAGCTCATCAAGGATTCGCTCGGCTACAAATACCACTATGCCGTCGCTGATTACCTGCAGCGCTCCGCCCGCCATATCGCCGCCAAAACCGATCTGGAGCAGGCCTACGCGGTCGGCAAGGCGGCCGTCGAGTTTGCGGTCAAAGGCCACAATGCGGTCATGCCGGTGATCGTGCGCAAGAAAGGCGCGCAATACGCTTGGGAAATTGGCATGGCGGCGCTCAGCGATATCGCCAACGTCGAGCGCAAGATGCCGGCCAATTTCATCAGCGCGGATGGCTTTCACATTACGCCGGCCTGTCGCAAATACCTGCTGCCGCTGATTCAGGGCGAGGCGTACCCGCCGTATCAAAACGGCTTGCCGCATTACGTGCTGCTGAAAAACAAGACGGCGCGCAAAAAATGTCCGGTTTGGCACGGCAAAGTGGGATGAACTTCACAAGGCGGCGGACCAGCCAGTCAGCGACTTTTACAGTGACCTGGTCCGTCGCTGGCTTTTTCTCATTTAAGTTATTGTAAATTAAGAAATATTTTGCGGTGGCACGGCTTGTGCTTTTAAACGTGCGGTAACCCCAACCTTACCTACCACGGAGTGGACCATGCGTTTGAAGCAACTGATTTTGGCCGGCTTTGCCTTGGCCGGCGCCAGCGTCGTTAGCGCTGACCCGACGATTCCGAGTTTCGATTTCGAAACCACCACTGGCTTTGTCAACAGCGGCTGGACCTGCGAAGGCGGTGCTGTTAACGCCAACACCTGCTCGATGAACTTCAGCAACCTGAATGGCAACGGCACCTACGACACGCTGTCGTGGGGCACCGAAGCCAATCCGATGGATTCGCAGAGCTACCTCGACATCACCAACATCGCCGGCACCATCATCACCAACGGCGGTTGGGTCGATATCAACTATTTCGACCACTACAACCACATCATCACTTCCGCTGGCGGCAACATGGAAACCGTCACCGTTCAGGGTCTGTTCGAGATCGTGAACCCGGTGTTCTTTGGTGTCGGTAGCCCGGCTCCGGTCATTTTCGACGAGACTTTCAACCAGAACTCGAACGTATGCCCGGGCCCGAACCCGAACGGCAGCGCCTGTGACGACATTTTCGTCACCACCGGTCTGTCGGCCTCGATTCCGTTCTACTATGACGGTGGCGGCTGGTACATACTGTCGTTCCAGTTCTTCGCTGGCGAAGGCACCACTGTTGTTCCGAATGGTGATGGCACCTTCACCATCTACACCACCGAAGCCTGCTCGACCGATGGCGTTGCTGGTTGCGGTGCCGGTGAAACCTACACCCCGGGCATCAGCCGTCTGATCACCCAGGCCCGCATCGACTACGTCGTTCCGACCCCGGAAACGCTGGCTCTGCTGGGCCTCGGTCTGGTCGGTTTCGCACTGCGTCGTCCGCGCAACAAGTAATGGCGATGGCGCTACGGCGCCTTCGGCAAGCAGTACAAGAGGCGGCCCAACCGGGCCGCCTTTTTTCATTTCGTCGCAATCTCTCTGTCGCCTTTCCCGCCGTTGTAATGCGCGTTCTGAGCGCTGTCGGAACCGCGTCAATGACGTGAGGTTGCGGGTTAGCCGACCTTTGGCCGGGGGCGGGTGTCGCTGGCTTTTGCCGCCAATCAAGCAGCCTTTTGTACCCATTCTGGCTGTCAGAGCACTTTACAAAAGCCGCTGGCCACCGCCGCAGTCAAGGAAATAAGTGGCTGATTCATTGGATAAATTTTGAGCTGGCATGATCAATGCTCAATAACTGACCAGAGCCCTAGCTGTTATTGGCGCCGAATCAATCACCCAACCAAAGGAGTGGACTATGCGCTTCAAGCAACTGATGGTGGCCGGCATGATGCTGGCTGGGGCAGGCGTGGCGAACGCCGACCCAAGTATTCCGAGCTTCGATTTTGAAACCACCACCGGTTTCATTGGCTCGGGCTGGACCTGC
>DASUEK010000084.1:0-4931 GCA_036275115.1 Permianibacter sp.
TTTGAAAGCGGCGCGATCAATGCCGGTGAAGGCAAAGCGCCGGCGCGCGACATTCCGCGCGCGCTGATCCGCACGGTGTTGCTGACGGCATTGCTGTATTTCTGGATGCAATGGTTGGCGGTATCGGTGCTGCCGACGCTGGCCAGCAGTGCGCAACCGGTCGCGGAAGTCGCCGCCATCGTGCTCGGCCCGTGGGGCGCCGGCCTGATTGCGTTTGCCGCCGTCGTGTCGATCATCGGCAATCTGTCATCGATCATGATGGCGGCGCCGCGCATGAGCTATGCACTCGCTCGCGATGGTTGCCTGCCGACGTGGTTTGCCGTCATTCATCCGCGTTTCGCCACGCCGGCTGCTTCGGTGGCGGTTGTCGGCGGTGTCAGTCTGCTGCTCGGCTTGAGCAACAGTTTTGTCTATCTGGCTGTGATGAGCACGCTGGTCCGGCTGATTGGTTACGGGCTCTGCGCCGCGAGTGTGCTGGTGCTGGAGCGACGGCAACAGCGGTTAGCGATAACTGGCTGGTTGAGTCCGGTGGTTGCGCTGGCGTTGTGTGCCGTGCTGATGAGTTTCGCTTCCGCTTCGGCGTGGCTGATGCTGTCGGTTTTTGTTGTGGTTGGCAGTGGATTTTATGTGTGGGCGCGGCGTGGTGGGTGAGAACGCTTGAGGGGTTGTCGCACGTTGTAATTCGACAATTGTTGGTGCTGCACGTTTGCCGGGGCGAGTCCCGGCAAAGCATCTGGCAGATCATCCAGCAAACCGAGGGAACCAATACGAGCGCTTGACTACGTTTCACGAGCCTCGTGACATTTTGCTGCCACACAAAGCGCAAAAACGAAAACGCCCGCGAGCGCGGGCGTTTTTTCAACAAGAAGAACCTCAGTTCCCGTATTGCTTCTCTTTGATTTCCGCCAGCGTCTTGCAGTCAATGCACAGCGACGCGGTCGGACGGGCTTCGAGCCGGCGAATGCCGATCTCGACGCCGCACTGTTCGCAGTAGCCGTATTCGTCGGCATCGATCTGCTTCAGCGCTTCATCGATCTTCTTCAGCAGCTTGCGCTCGCGATCGCGGGTGCGCAGTTCGAGGCTGAATTCTTCTTCCTGGGCGGCGCGGTCGAGCTGATCCGGGAAGTTGGCGGCTTCGTCCTGCATGTGGTGCACGGTACGGTCGACTTCTTCACGCAGCTGCTGCTTCCACGCGGTCAGGATGTGGCGGAAGTGATTGGCCTGCGGCTCGCACATGTACGCTTCGTCTTTCTTCAGCGGATACGGGGC
Organism: Permianibacter sp.; assembly: GCA_036275115.1. Lineage (GTDB taxonomy): Bacteria > Pseudomonadota > Gammaproteobacteria > Enterobacterales > Permianibacteraceae > Permianibacter. The sequence goes on from DASUEK010000084.1 coordinate 1,270, forward strand.
AATGCCGAGGCTGGCGAGCGTTTGCGAGGTTGAGGCTTTGAGCTGCGCTTCGGTGAATTCGGCGGAGAGTTTTTTCTTGCCATCCTTGTCGAGCGGTTGCGCGGCAGGTTTGGCTTTGGCGACTTTTTCCGGCGCGACCGCTTTGGCGACGACCGGTTTGCTGTCCGCTTTCGCGGCTTTTTCTTGAGCGACGGCTTTCACAGGTGGAGCGACTTCTTTCTTGACGGCTTTCGGCGCGGCCTTGGCGGGCTCGTCTTTGACGGGCGCTGCCTTGGTCACTTCGGCCTTGGCCGGGGTGGTGGATTTGCTGGCTGCCGCTTTCGAGGTCGGCTTGGTTTCCGCTTTGGCGACAGGTGCTTTCACCGCGGGTTTCGCGGTTTTGGTCTCGATTTTGGTTTCGGCTTTGGCAGCGGGCTTGGCGGCTGCTTTTGCCGCCGGTTTGGCGGCGGCCTTGGCGGCCGGCTTGGCCGCGGGTGCGGCTTTCACCGCCGCTTTTGCCGCCGGTTTGGCCGGGCTGGCCGCAGGTTTTTTGGCGGGGGCCGGTTTTGCTGCCGGTTTGGCCGCGGCCTTGGCCGGCGCGGCTTTGACGGCAGGTTTCGCTGCCGGTTTGGCGGCCGGCTTGGCGGCTGGTTTGGCCGCGGCTTTTGCCGGTTTCGCCGCGGCAGGTGCCGCTTTCTTGCTGGCAGGCTTCTGGGCCATTGTTATCTCCCTTGCTCACATACTGACGATAGCCCACGGGATCGGCGCATCATCAGTGTTGAAAACCCGTCGTGCACTATAGCGGTCGCGACGGCGCTGGCAACTGTCATCTGCGCATTTGCACAGGAACTGAACAAGCCGATCGGCGCAAGCGGGCGTTTGGCCCCGGCGCGGAGGCGCGCTATTCCAGCAGATAGATCACGCCGTTTTCAATCGTGATGGGCAAACTTTGCAAACGCCGGCCCTGGCACGGTCCCCAAGTGCAATAACCGTTGTCGACGTTGAACAGTGCGCCGTGTGTCGAGCATTGCAGCTGGCTGCCATCGAGGCTCATGAAGCGGTTTTCCTGCCATTCGAGCGGTACGCCGGCGTGCGGGCAACGATTGACGTACGCCCAGGCCTGTAGCCCACGCCGGGTCACCAGCAGGGTTTGCTTGTCGGTGTACGGAAAGGCTTTGGCCTCGCCGTTCGGGATGTCGGTCAGTTGGCAAAGTGCGCGCATGGGAGTCCGTTGCCTCGGGGCCATCGGGGCGGTCCAAGCGGGGGCTTGACAGCCTGGTGTACAATTCCTCACCTCGTTTCCCACTCATTATCGAGTGGTTTTTCGCTGTGGCGATGGCTGCCCGAGACTTTTCCTGTGTCCGAGACAACTCAATTTATCACTGCCCGCTTGCCGACGCGTTATGGCGAATTTCGCATCAGCGTGTTGCCGCCGACCGATGCCAGCGGCGACAAGGAGCACGTGGTGCTGGCCATGGGCGATCTGGCCGCGCCCGGTCCGGCGCCGCTGCTGCGCCTGCATTCGGAATGCCTGACCGGCGATGCGCTGCACAGCCTGCGCTGCGATTGCGGTTTTCAGCTGGAAGCCGCGCTGTCGATGATCGCTGCCGAAGGCCGCGGTGTGATCCTGTATTTGCGCCAGGAAGGCCGTGGCATCGGCCTGGTCAACAAGCTGCGCGCGTATGCCTTGCAGGATCAGGGACAGGATACGGTCGAGGCCAATGTCAGCCTCGGTTTTGGTCCGGACCAGCGCAATTACGATGAAGCGGTGCAATTGCTGAAAGCGCTCGGCGTCAGCACGGTGCGGCTGATGACCAACAACCCGCGCAAGGTGCAGGCGCTGACCGATGCCGGCATCACCGTGACCGAGCGGGTGCCGATGAAATTCGGCGCCAATCCGCACAATTTTCGCTATCTGGAAGCCAAGTCGACCAAACTGGGCCATTTGCTCTGATTGCAGAGCCGTTGCTGACTGTAAGGACCATCGAGACCATGACGGAGTTGCTGCAGGTTCGCTTGAGCCCGGAAACCGCCACCAGCCAATGGGGCCGGAATCCGGTGTTGTCGTTCGCCGCCGAAACGGCGCTGGTGCATGCCGGCAACGGTGACGAGCCGCTGCGCCGCATTCAGCAGGCAGGTCGTCGTTTGGGTGGCATGAGCCTGCCCGGCGTGCAGCTGGTGGGTGATGGCTGGAGTCTGGCGGCGCAGTGGGCGTTCGCGCAGGGCTTCGACAATGCCAAGCACAGCAGCGAACTGCGCACCGCCGCGCTGCCGGCCGCCGAACAGGCCGAGCTGGACGCACGGCTCAAGGTCAGCCGGTTCGTCCGTGATCTGGTCAATGAAACCCCGGAAAACCTGCCGCCGGTCGCGCTGTGTGAGCGGGTCATTGCCTTTTTGCAGCAGCTGGCACCGGGCGCCATCAAAGCCAACATCGTCCGTGGCGAGGCGCTGCGTGAGGCCGGCTGGGTTGGTATTTATGAAGTCGGCCGCGGTTCGACCCGGCCGCCGGCCATGCTGCAACTGGAGTTCTGCCCGGCCGGTCAGGAACAGGCCCCGGTGGCCGCGGCACTGGTTGGCAAGGGCATCACCTTCGATTCCGGCGGTTACAGCATGAAAGCCTCGGAGGCGATGCTGACCATGAAAACCGATATGGGTGGCGCGGCGACCGTGGCCGGCGCGCTGGCGCTGGCGATCCTGCGCGGGTTGAACAAGCGGGTTGCGCTGATTTTGTGCTGTGCTGAAAACCTGGTGTCCGGCCATGCCTACAAGCTGGGCGACATTCTGAAATACAAGAACGGCGTCAGTGTCGAGATCGTCAACACCGACGCCGAGGGCCGACTGGTGCTGGCCGATGGCCTGCTGTACGCCGGTGAACTCGGGGCTCCGCTCATCATCAACGCCGCTACCCTGACCGGCGCCGCGGTGACTGCGCTCGGCACCGATTACAACGCCGTGTTCGCGCTCGATGAGCCGCTGCGTCAGCGTTACCTCGGCTATGCCGCGCAGGAAAACGAGCTGCACTGGCCGTTGCCGCTGGCCAAATGGCACCAGAACAACTGCCCGTCGCCGTATGCCGACACTGCCAACAGCAAGCCGGTCAAAGGCGGCGGCCCCGGCGGCGCCAGCAATGCGGCCGGTTTCCTGTCGCGCTTTGTGCCGCGCAATGGTCAGGGCTGGCTGCACCTCGATCTGGCCGCGGCCGCGCAAAACAACGACACCGGTTTGTGGGCGGCTGGCGGCACTGCGGTCGGGGTGCTGACGCTGGCGCGCGCGCTGCTGACCGAAAACTGAGCGAGCGGTACACCGGATCGAGGCAAACCGGATCGATCTGTCCGGTGCGTTTGGCGGCGGTTGAATTTTGACCGCCGGCCGGGTCCGTCACCGCGACGGATGCAGAAGCAGAAACTCCGCGCAAAACAAGCATTTGCCCTTGCCCGCGAGCAAGGGCCATTGCTACAGTACCGCGACTTTTTGCTGACCGGCGGCGCGGCCTGCAAAGCCTTGCGCCGCCGAGTCTTTTCCGGTGTTCGCCGGGTCAGGTAAACGGCCCGGGTCAGGCACCAGCCCCATCACGGGATCCGTCCGGCCATGTTCAAAAAACTGCGTGGAATGTTTTCCACCGACATCTCGATCGATCTTGGCACTGCCAACACCCTGATTTATGTCCCCGGCAAAGGCATCGT
>DASUEK010000085.1:0-13232 GCA_036275115.1 Permianibacter sp.
GTGGGAACGCTTCTGTTACTACGGCATGCGGGCGTTGGTCGTTCTGACCTTGGTGGCGGCCGTTGATGGCGCCAACCCCGGTTTTGGCATGGATCGCGGTGAAGCGCTGATTCTGTACGGCTGGTACACCAGCTCGGCCTACGCCACCAACATCATCGGTGGCTGGATCGCTGACAACTTCCTTGGCATGCGCCGTTCGGTGCTGATCGGTGGCGTGCTGATGGCCGCGGCCCAGTTCACGCTGTTCTTCGCGGTGCCGGGTGACATCACGCTGTATTACGTCGGCCTTGTGCTGATGGCGGCCGGTGTCGGTCTGTTCAAGCCGAACATTTCGACCATGGTCGGTGAGCTGTATCCGCAGGGCGATGCCCGTCGCGATGCCGCGTTCTCGATTTTCTACATGGGCATCAACATTGGCGCGCTGATCGCGCCGTTCATCACCTCGACACTCGGCGAAGATCCAAACTATGGCTGGCGCTGGGGTTATTTCGCCGCCGGCGTTGGCATGTTGCTGTCAGTCGGTATCCAGCTGCTGTTCGCCCAGAAATACCTTGGCGATATCGGCGTGGTGCCGACCGCCAAGCTGTCGCGCGAAAAAGCCGGTGGTGTGCACACGCCGCTGACCCACGAAGAGCGCGATCGCCTGCGCGTCGTGATGTCGATGTTCGTTTTCATCATGATGTTCTGGACCGCATTCGAGCAGGCCGGTGGTCTGCTGAACCTGGTGGCGCAGGACAACACCCAGCGCATGGTTGGCAGCTTTGAAGTGCCAGCCGGCTGGTTCCAGTCGGCGAACCCGCTGTTCATCATCATTTTCGCGCCGCTGTTCGCCTGGCTCTGGGTCAAGCTGGCCCGCGAGAACAAGAATCCATCGGCCCCGCTGAAAGTCGCGGCCGGTATTTTGCTCACCGCGATTGGCTTTGGTTTCCTGATCCTCGGCGTGTTCGAAATGCAGTCGTCGCCGGACAAGAAAATGTCGATGATCTGGCTGACGCTCGGTTACCTGTTCCACACGCTCGGTGAGCTGTGCATTTCGCCGGTGGGCCTGAGCCTGATGACCAAACTGGCACCGCTGCGTTTGATGTCGGTGGTCATGGGCGTCTGGTTCCTGATGCCGGCCTGTGCTTACTTCCTCGCCGGTTACATCGGTGCTTTCACCGAGCACGCGGGCGAATACGGTTTCGTGCAGAACTTCGCCGTCAGCATGGGCGTGATGCCGGAGCACTCCGGTTTGCTGTTCGTGTTCGCGGCCATCGGCGTTGCGCTGGTGGTGTTCTCGGTGTTGATGTGGCTGGTCTCCGGCAAGCTGGTCGACTGGATGCATGGCGCCGAAAGCAACAAGAGCTGATCTGCGCTGCGTGTGTTCATGCGAACAAAACCCCGCTTCGGCGGGGTTTTGTTTTTCTGGTGAAAGCCCGGCGACGGGAGCGGCAGCTGCGCGCCGAACCCGTTACAATCCGGCCACCGAAGAGCCAAACGCAAATGGAGCAGACGCCATGACGTTTCTCGCCTGTCGAGTGTTTCAGGAAACCGTGCAGGACAAAAAGCAAATCAGCGGCCGGCTGGTGGAAATGGACGAGCAGGCGTTGTCGACCGGTGAGGTGCTGGTGGCGGTCGAGTATTCCGGCATCAATTACAAAGATGCGCTGGCGGTCACCGGGCGCGGCAAGATCCTGCGCAGCTATCCGCTCAATGCCGGCATTGATTTGGCCGGCACCGTGGTCGAATCGTCCGTGTCGACGTACAAGGTAGGTGATCGGGTACTGGTCAACGGCTGCGGGCTTGGCGAGTCGCATGACGGTGGTCTTGCCCAGCGTGCGCGTGTGCCGGCTGACTGGCTCATTCCGCTGCCGAGTGGGCTGACCGCATTTCAGGCGATGACACTTGGCACTGCCGGTTTTACCGCCGCGCTGTGTCTACACCGCATGCTGGAAAACGATCAACGCAAGGACAAGGGGCCGATCGTCGTCACCGGCGCGACCGGTGGCGTCGGCAGCGTGGCGGTTGCGCTCTTTGCCGCGCAAGGCTATGAGGTGATCGCGCTGTCCGGTCGGCCGGAACATCACGACTATTTGCGCCAGCTTGGTGCCAGCGAGGTCTGCACGCTGGCCGATTTGAAGCTCGGTGATCGGCCGCTGGAAGCGGCCCGATTTGGCGGCGTGGTCGACAACGTTGGTGGTGAGCAATTGGCGAAGCTGATCGCTCACGTGAATTTATGGGGCAACGTCGCCTGTGTCGGGCTCGCTGGCAGCGAACAGTTGCCGACCACGGTGTTTCCGCTGATTCTGCGTGGCGTCAGCCTGCTCGGTGTCAGCTCGGCCAATTGCCCGATGCCGCTGCGCAAAGCCATCTGGCAGAAGCTCGGCGCCGAATGGAAAATTCCGTTTGAGCGGCTCTATACCGAAACCATCAGCTTGCGCCATGTACCGGAAGCGGCGATGGATTTGCTCGATCGCAAACGGCTTGGTCGTACGGTGGTCGATTGCCGTTGAGCAGCGGCGTCAGAACAGAATCGGTAGGAGCGGCCAAGGCCGCTCCTACAAAAGGTCGGGTTCAGTTTTTAGCTTGTCACGTTATGTTCGAAGGGTTGTAGCCAATGAAAATGCGAGTGGTACTGCTGGCGCTGCTGTCGAGCGCACTGTCGTGGTCGGTACAGGCTGCCGATACCGTTAAATACGAACTGAAAATCAGCAATGCGGCCCAGCATCTGGCCGACGTCAGCGCCAGCTATCCGGCCACTGCCGATACCGCCTTCGTGCTGCAATTGCCGGTCTGGCGCACCGGTCGCTATCAGGTGCTGCCGCTTGCCAACGGCATTCGCCAACTGGTTGCCACCGGCGCCGATGGCCGGGTATTGCCGGTGCGCAAGCTCGACAAGGCAAGCTGGCAGATTGACAAGAACGCCGGTGAAGCCGTCAACGTGCGTTATGAGCTGTATGCCAACGAGCTTGGCCAGCGCACCCGCCACATTGACGACAGCCATGCCTATCTGAATGGCGGCACCGTCTGGCTGTATAACCCGAGCCAGCGCCAATTGCCGATCGATGTCCGCTTGCAGGTCCCGACCGGTTGGGTGTCGCGTGCTGGCATGGAAAAAGGCGATTGCGATCACTGCTTTGTCGCCGCCGATTACGATGTGCTGGCCGATTCACCGATCGAAACCGGTGTCCACGCGTTTCATTCCTTTGAGGTCGATGGCAAAACCATCGAGTTGGCGATCTGGGGCGACGGCAACCACAACGGCAAACAGATCGCCGAAGATCTGAAAAAGATTGTGGCCACCACCGGCAAGCTGTTCGGCAGCTATCCGTTTGACAAGCGCTATCTCTTCATCGTGCATGCCACTGGCGGCGAAGGCGGCGCAACCGAGCACATGAACTCGACCGTCATTCAGCGTCCGCGCTGGACCTTTGCGCCGCGCAAGGAATACCTCAAGTTCATTCGCACCGCGACCCACGAGTTTTTCCACACCTGGAACGTCAAGGGCTACCGGCCGGCGGCGATGGTGCCGTATGACTACCAAAAGGAAAATTACAGCGAGCTGCTGTGGATCGCCGAAGGCCACACCAGCTACTTCGACAACCTGCTGAGTTTGCGTGCCGGTGTCCAGACCCGGGACGAATACCTTGAGGAAGTTGGCAGCATCATGGATGACTACCTGCGGCAGCCGGGGCGGTTCCAGCAAAGCGCGCTCGAATCGAGCTTTGATGAATGGATCCAGCCGAGCGGCGAACGTGCCCGCAATGCCTCGGTCAGCATTTACAGCAAAGGCGAAATGATTGCGCTGACCATGGACCTGATGCTGCGCAAAGCCAGCAACGGAAAAGTCGGTGTGGAAGCGCTGCACAAGCAACTGTGGCAGAAGCACGCCGTGCGACAAGGCGGCTACACCAGCGCCGATGTCAAAGCCATTCTGGATTCGTTTAATGCCGGCGCCAAACAGCCGGTGGATTGGCAGGCATTCTGGACAGACTACATCGCCGGTACCAAGGAACTGCCACTGGCGGCTTTGCTGAAGGATGCCGGCCTTGAACTGCGCATTGATCAGGGCAAGGACGACAAAGGCGTGCAGGAAGCCTGGTATGGCTGGAAAATCAAAGAGGGCTCCGCCGATCAGTTTGCCGTGGTCAGCGAAGTCGAGCGCGACAGTCCGGCCTGGCAGGCCGGCGTGGTCAGCAACGACATCGTTGTCGCGTTGAACCAGCTGAGGGTCAGTGCCAAGGATCTGAACGAACGCGCTGGCGTGCTGACGAGTGGGCCGGTGCAGGTGACGCTGTTCCGGCGCGATGCCTTGCAGACCCTGACGCTGACGCCGCAAGTCAACGACAAAGGCAAGCGCAAGCTGAAAGCGCTGGCCGATCCGGAGCGCCAGCAGAAGGCACTCAACGTGGCCTGGCTCGGTGTGGCCTGGCCGAAATAAGCCATGCACGGCGCCGCCTCCGGGCGGCGTTGTGCTTTGAGGGGCCATTGGTATACAGCGCGCTGCGCAGGTAATGCAGCGAAGCGGCATCGGCAAGACAAACACTGTCCGACCGGAACAGAAAGTCTGGAACAGAAAGTCCAGAACAGAAATACTGATAGAGCAAGACCAGCGAATCGGAGCAAACCGTCATGTTGCGTTGTTTTTCGGCAGCGGGAGTCAAGGAAATCTCGGCGTATGCAGCCGAGGTGAGCACGGTCGTGCAGGCGGCACTGTGGATCGATCTGCTGAACCCGTCGCGTGAAGAAGAGCGCGTGGTCGAGCTGGCGCTGGGCGGTGAGATCCCGACCCGGGAAGAGATGCAGGAAATTGAGACATCGAGCCGGCTCTATGAAGAGAATGGCATTCTTTTCATGACCGCGACGGTGCTTATCAATGCCGACACCAGCACCCCGGAATCGACCCCGGCAACCTTTATCCTGATGCCGAACCGCTTGGTGACCTTGCGTTATGCCGACTCCAGTCCGTTCCGGAACATGGCAAACCTGTGCGCCGGCAAACCGCAGTTGCTGATGCAGCCTGCGCATTTGATGACCTCGTTGCTTGATGCCATTGTCGACCGCATGGCGGATTTGCTGGAGCGCACGAGCACGGATCTGGACAATCTGTCACGACAGGTATTCGGTGTCGTCGATCACAAAGCCAAACGGCGCAGCGAAGTGGTCTTTCGCGAATTGCTGACCGCGTTTGGACGTAACGGGGATCTGGTTGCACGCATACGCGAAAGTTTAACCAGCTTGACCCGCTTGCACAATTTTCTGGTCGAGACCGAGCGCTTGCCCAATCATCCGGAACTGCGTGAGCATCTGTCCGGACTGCGTGCTGATCTGCTGTCACTGGCGGATCATGCGGCGTTCCTCAGCAACAAGATTTCTTTCTTGCTCGATGCCACCCTCGGCCTGGTCAGCATTGAGCAAAACACCATCATCAAGACACTGGCGGTGGCCGGCACGGTGTTCCTGCCACCAACCCTGATCGCCAGCATTTACGGCATGAACTTCGAGCACATGCCAGAACTGGCGTGGCCGTGGGCGTATCCCTTGTCGCTGTTGCTGATTGCGGCCTCCGGTGCGTTGCCGTATTGGTTCTTCAAACGCAAAGGCTGGATCTGATTTCTGTCTTGGTGCGCGTTGCGCAATCGTCACCAGAAAAAAAGGTCACCCATGCGGTGACCTTTTTTTCTGATGACGCATTGGCCTTGGCTTCAGCCGGTGATGGGCGCTGGCAAATGCTGTGGCGCTTCTGTCATGACACGGCCCATCTCGCCTTCCAGCTGTGGCAGCAGCTGCTCGGCGGCTGCACCATCGCCTTGTTTTAGTGCCGTTTCCAGATCATGCGCCAGTTGTTTCAGCCGTGGTACGCCGACGTAGCAAGTGGCGCCATGGAATTTGTGGACACGCTCCAGCAACAACTTCAGCTCGCCGTCATCGTGGGCACTGCGGATCTGGCTGCGTGCTTCCGGAATGCTTTGTACCAGCATGCTCAGCATGGTTTGCGCCAAATCCAGTTTGTGGTTGGCCATTTTCATTGACAGTGGCCAGTCGATGGCAGCGACCTCGGCGAGCACCGGATCGGTGTTGCCGTCGCTTGTGCTGGCTTTGGCGGTGGCGCGTTCGATGGTGCTGTCGGCGCGGCGCCGGCGCAGCCGGCCATGACCCCGTTCCGCCGAATGCAACCAACGCTGAACCGTGTCGTACAGTTCCTGCTCGCTCACCGGCTTGGTCAGGTAATCATCCATGCCGGCATTGAGCAGCGATTCGCGCTCGCCTTGCATCGCGTGCGCGGTCAGTGCAATCACCGGCGTGTTGCGATGGCGCGGATGGGCGCGCAGGGTCCGGGTTGCTTCGATGCCGTCCATTTCCGGCATCTGGATATCCATGAAGATCAGATCGAAGTCGTGCTCGCGGGCGATATCGACCGCCTCGCGGCCGCTGCGGGCGGTTTCCACTTCGGCACCCATGTCGGCCAGCAGCGTGCTGACCAGTTCCAGGTTGGCGTCGTTGTCGTCCACCGCCAGAATGCGGCAGTTCAGTGGCGTTTCATCGTTCAGTGTTTGCGGGCTGGCATCCTCGGCACTGGCTTTGGTCTGCTGCTGGAACAGTGCCTGCAACGTGGTGAACAAGCGGCGCTGGCCGACCGGCTTGCCAATCACGCTGTCGGCGCCGCTATCGAGTAGCGCGGCGTGCTCACCGCTGTCGACGCTGCGGCTGGCGATCACCACACGGGTGTTGCGGTGCCGACATTGCTGGACCAGATGCTGGATCACGTCGTGATCGGTCTGGCTGTGCAAATGACCGCCGAGCAACAGCACATCGACCGGGGTATTGCGGTCGCTGTGTTGCAGGTAATCGGCGACATCCGGCAGTTGTTCGAATTCGGTGTACAGCATCTTCCACGACGACAGCAGGTGGCCGATGGCGAGCCGGGCAGTCGGATGCGGCTCGTACACCAGCAAGCGGCGGCCAGCCAACTCGTCGTTGTGGCGCAATGCCGTCCAGGCATCGTCGGATTTTTCGCAGCGGATGGTGAACCAGAATGTTGAGCCATTGCCTTGCTCGCTGGTCAGGCCGATTTCGCCACCCATTTTCTCGATCAGTTTCTTGCAGATCACCAAACCCAGGCCGGTGCCGCCGAACCGGCGGGTGGTGGTGGTGTCGGCCTGGGTGAAGGCCTGGAACAACTGCTTCTGCTGTTCCGGTGACAGGCCGATGCCGGTATCGCGGACCTGCAGGCCGATGACGGCTTCATGCTCGTCATCCTGCTCCAGCATGATGCGGATTTCGACGCTGCCTTGCGCGGTGAACTTGACCGCGTTGTTGACTAGGTTGGTCAGCACCTGCTTGAGGCGCAGACCGTCGCCGAGCAGGTTGCATGGCACGTCGGAGTACACCAGCGCGACCAGCTCCAGTTTTTTGTCACTGGCCGCCGGCGCCATCATCGCCAGCACTTCGTCGGCGATTTCCCGCAGATCCAGCGGCGCGTTCTCCAGCACCAGCTTGCCGGCTTCGACTTTGGAGAAGTCGAGAATGTCATCGACAATGGCGAGCAGGCCCTGGGCCGACTTGCGGATGGTGTTCAGGTATTCGCGCTGTTTGCCACTCAGTTCGGTTTTCAGCAGCAGATTGGTGAATCCGATGACGCCGTTCATCGGCGTGCGGATTTCATGACTCATGTTGGCCAGAAATTCCGATTTGACCCGGGCCGCTTCAATCGCCTGCTTGCGGGCGATGTCGAGCTCAACGTTCTGGACTTCGATGGTTTCCAGCGTCTGGCGCAAGTCGGCCGTGGCTTGATCAATACCTTGCTGCAGTTCCTCGTGTGCTTCGTACAGCGAGTGCGCCATGTTATTGAGGCCGTTTTCCAGCACCTTCAATTCACCGGTGGCGCGGGTTTCGATCTGGGTGTCGAGTTTGCCTTCCTTGATCCGGTGCACGGCTTGCGCCATCTGCACGATCGGCACGATGACGTTGCGCGCCATCCGCATCGCAAGGGCAGCACCAAAGCCGGCGGCAATCAGCACCACCACCAGCGCGATGGCGAGCGTTTCGTACATCCGCAGCGCTTCGCTTTCTTTCGACATCTGCACCGAAACATAACCGAGCACCGGCCGATCGGTTTTGCCGTCGTCGCGCACCTCGCGCAGACTCAGGATCTGGCCGAGCACGGGTGTGCGCACGATGAAGCCGGTGTCGTTGTCGAGCCATTCGATACCAAGCGGCGGCTCGCCGTTGGCGCGCAGCCCGTCATCAAAACGATCCGATCCGGTGCGCGCCAGCAGCCGATGCTGGCGATCAAACACCGCGATGGCGACGACATCGTCATCGCTGTCGCGGGCCGAGGTGATGAGGTAATTCAGTTGCTCTTCATTGGCGGCGGCGATGCCGTATTCGCTGGCGTAGGCCAGATGGCGGGCGATGGTCTGGCCGCGCTGACGCAGCGAGTTGTCGCTGTTGGCGCTGTGCTCGCTGACAAAGAAACTCAGCAGCAAGACCGCGATACCGAATACCGGTATCAATGCCAGCAGCAGAATCCGACTGCGTATGCCCCAATCCATCATGGTTTTGCTTCCGTGTCAGGCGGCCGATTTGGGTCCGGCTTTTGTTCGTTTGGCGCGGCCAGGGTGCTGCTTGCCTCGGCATTGTCCGACGGCAGCTGGCTCAGCGGCAGCTGCAAGGTCCGCGCGACCTGGTAGTTTAGTTCGGTCGTCAGTTCACGCGGCTCCTGCCAACCCGGTTGCTCGCCGCGCAGCAGCGCCAGCGCCAGATCGGCGGCTTGCCGCCCGGTGGCTGCAGCCGGCTGGTGCAGCACCGCCAGGGCGCCGGCTGGCAACAACGAGCGATCCGTACCAAGCACGGGCAAACCGCTGCTGAGACTTTCCCTCAGGATGACGCTGACGGCAATCGAATCATGGGTGGCCATGTCGCTGCTGTACAACAGCACCGCAATGCTGGGGCGGAGCAGGCCATAGACACGGTGCGCTTGTTCGCCGGCGCGGACAAAGCCGGGCTTGAGGTTCAGTCCGCGCTGACGCGCCAGTTGGCGCCAACCGGGCCACAGCGTCCGGCTGCTGGCGCCGACCAGCAAGCCCGCCGGGCCATGTTCGGGCAGCAACTGTTGCCACAGGTTGAGCAAGGCGGCAGCGTCAGCTTCCCGGTAGATACCGCTGTGGCCAGCGGCGGCCGGCTCAAGCTGACGCGGCAATTGCAACCAGACGACCGGTGTGGCGCTGGTCACGGTCTGGCCATGGGCGGCGATGGTCAGCACGGTGTCGGTCGGGTGGTCCAGCAGCTGAGGCGCGCTGCCGCGTTGCCGCTGCCAGTGCAGGCGAAAGGCATCGGTCAGCGCCGACTCGGCCGGTGCCAGCCAATACAGCCGATCACCCGCTGCAGCCGCGGCCAGCGGCAACGACATCATCAGCAGCGACGACAGCAGCAGGGCAACGGCGAGGCGCTTCATGCGCGGATCCGGCAACGGGGACAGGCCTCGCCATTATGGCGAGGCCGGCACGGCATTCCCAGTCCGCGCCACGTTGGCGACGGCCGCCGACCAAATCGGTGCCGGGGCGGCGACCATCCGGTACACTGCACGGCCACAATCTCCGGGCCGGTACGGCGGATGAACATTCTGGTTTTCGATATCGAGACAGTGCCCGACATTGCCGGCCTGCGCCGGCTGTACGACCTGCCTGAACTGCCGGACGACGATGTGCTGGCCGCAGCCCAGCTGCTGCGCCGGCAGAAAACCGGCGGCAGCGATTTTCTGCCGCTGCACGTGCAGCGCGTGGTGGCCATTTCGGTGGTGCTGCGCAGTCAGGAGCGTTTGGCGGTCTGGAGCATCGGCACGGAAGACAGTTCTGAAGCCGAACTCATCCAGCGCTTTTATGACGGCATCGAAAAATACACCCCGACGCTGGTCAGTTGGAACGGCGGCGGTTTTGATCTGCCGGTGCTGCATTACCGCGCGATGTTGCACAACGTCGTGGCCGAGCGTTACTGGGAAACCGGTGAAAGCGACAGCGCCTTCCGCTGGAACAATTACCTGAACCGCTACCACGATCGCCACACCGATCTGATGGACGTGCTGGCGATGTTCCAAGGCCGCGCGGTGGCACCGCTCGATGACGTCGCAACGCTGCTCGGTTACCCCGGCAAGATGGGCATGAGCGGCGCCAAAGTCTGGGATGCATTCAAAGCCGGCCAGCGGAAAGCCATCCGCGATTACTGCGAAACCGATGTGCTGAACACCTATCTTGTCTACCTGCGTTACGAGCAGATGCGCGGCCGGCTGGCGCCGGCGCAATTGAGCGCCGAGCACGACAAGCTGCGCGCCTATCTGGCGCAGGAAAACAAACCGCATTTTGACGAATTTCTGGCGGCCTGGCCCGGCTGAGTGCCGGCCGAACCGGTCCGTTCCTGCACCCGCTTTTTTCTGCACCACCAACTGAAACCGACGAGACATGATCAAGAAACGCAAACCCTTGCCGACCGAAACCCCGACCGTGGTGATCGAAAACCTCGCCCACGACGGCCGTGGCGTCACCCATCTTGATGGCAAGACCATCTTCATCGACAACGCCCTGCCCGGCGAAACGGTGCAGTTCCAGTACACCGCCCGGCACGGCAAATTCGATGAAGGCCTCGCCATCAAAATCGACCAGCCGTCGGCCGACCGGGTCGAGCCGCGCTGCCCGCACGCGATCGTCTGTGGCGGCTGCTCGTCGCAACACATCAGTGCCGAGGCGCAGATCCGCGACAAGGAGCGGGTGCTGTTTGAACAGATGGCGCATTTCGGCAATGTCGAAGTCGAAGAACGCTTGCCGCCGCTGACCAGCGAAGTCTGGGGCTACCGGCGCAAGGCCCGGCTCGGCGTCAAATACGTCGAGAAAAAAGGCGGCGCCTTGGTCGGCTTTCGCGAAAAGCGCTCCAGCTTTCTCGCTGCCATCAACGAGTGCCATGTCCTGCACCCGAAAGTCGGCAGCTTGATACCGGTGCTGAAAGAACTGATCTCGCAACTCGACTGCCGCAGCAGCTTGCCGCAGATCGAAGTCGCGGTGGGCGACGAGCGCGCTGCGCTCGGCATCCGTCACCTGCATGCGCTGAGCGACGCGGACAAAGCGGCATTGCTCGCATTCGCCCAGACCTATGACATCGATCTCTACCTGCAACCGGGCGGCCCGGACAGCGTGCACAAGATCTGGCCGGTCGATGGTCATGACCGCCTGTCATACCGCTTGCCCGATTTTGGTGTTGAACTGCAGTTTCACCTGATGGATTTCACCCAGGTCAACGCCGGCATCAACCGCAAAATGGTCAAACTCGCCATCGACCTGCTCGACGTGCAACCGCATGAACGCGTGCTGGACCTGTTCTGCGGCCTTGGTAACTTCACCCTGCCGCTCGCCACCAAGGCGCGCGAAGTGGTCGGGGTCGAAGGCGAAGCGGCGATGGTCAAGCGCGGCATCGAGAACGCCGCTCACAATGGTTTGACCAATGTCAGTTTCTTCGGCGCCGATTTGGCCAAAGATCTGCCGGCCCAGCCGTGGGTGAAAGAAGGCTTCGACAAAATCTTGATCGACCCGCCGCGCTCTGGCGCGTTGGAAGTGGTGCGCGAACTGGCGCGTTTCAAAGCGAAACGTGTTGTTTATGTGTCGTGTAACCCGGCGACCTTGGCACGTGATGCTGGTGAGTTGACCAAGCTCGGCTACAAGCTGACCAAGGCCGGCGTGATGGATATGTTCCCGCATACGACGCATGTCGAGTCGATTGCGGTGTTTGATTTGGTGTGATGTTTTGTCCCCTCCCCTGTCAGGGGGAGGGTTAGGGTGGGGGATGAATTACGCGAGAGGGTTAGCTATCTGAACCTTGCTTCGTAATTCGAGATTGCCGGTTCGCGCACCGGCGGGCGCCTCACTTTCTTGGCTCGTGCAAAGAAAGTAAGCAAAGAAACACGCCCCAGACGCGCCAGTAACAGTTGGGCTGCTTCGGCGGGTCTGCCCGCTGTTCACGTGCCATTGGCTTCGGGCACGTGCTGATGCGACATCCTGTCTTATCAGCACTGCGCCGGCTATCCCTGCCCCCGGCTTTCGCCGGGGCAGGCTTAAATACGCACCCGGCCACTGCCACGTGCCCAGCGGCTGGCGCGGTGGGGCCCTATTTTCTAGCGAGTGTAGCCGCTTCGGCATATTTTATTTTTGGATTTTGGTTTTACGCGAAGCGTGCTTTTGATGTGGTGCCCGTCTGACGAGCCGAGCAGCGGAAAAATATGGTGGGGTTTCGGCGAGGACTGTCTGAGCGCGTAGCGCGAGTTCCGCAGCCGCCACCATATTTTGAGCAGCGCAGGGCACCGCTAAAACGGGTTTATCGTTTTAGCGGCGAGGAATCGGGCATGTTTCTTTGGGTACTTTCTTTGCGTCAAAGAAAGTACCTCGCCCGCCGGGGCGAGACCCGGCACTCTCGACTAACGAATTGCTGGTTGGCTTTCAAGATCTAAACGAAAGCCGAATAACGGAAAACCAAACCCATGGTCAAAGTCCGCGAAGATGTCCCCCTCACCCCCGATGGCGCCATCGATCTCAGCTCATGGCTAAGCCGCATCGGCGTCCAGCGCGAACCCGAGCAGATGAAACAGCTCGAAGTCGCGCTCGATTTGATCATCGAACAGCATTGGGACAGCCAGACCGAGCTCGGGTTTTCCTGTTTCGAGGAAGGCTTGGTAATGGCCGAGATCCTCGCCGGGCTCAACATGGATACTCAGACGCTGGTCGCGGCGCTGATTTATCCCAGCCTGCAATCCGGCGATCTGAAACTGGAAACGGTCGAGGAGAAACTCGGCAAGGCGGTTGCCAAGCTGGCGCGTGGCGCGCTGCGCATGGATGCCATCCGCAGCCTGCAGTCGAGCAAGGCGGGAAGCACGTTGTCGGCAACGCAGGGTGACAACCTGCGCAAAATGCTGATCGCGATGGTCGACGATACCCGCATCGTCCTGTTGAAGCTCGCCGAGCGCATATACCTGCTGCGGGCGGTCAAGGACAAGGACGAGTCAACTCAACGATTGGTGGCGGAAGAGACCCGCGATGTCTTTGCGCCATTGGCCAACCGTTTGGGTATCGGCCAGCTGAAGTGGGAGCTGGAAGATCTGGCGTTCCGCTATTTGCAGCCGGCGCAGTACAAGGGCATCGCCAGCCAGTTGCATGAAAAGCGACTGCAGCGCGAGCAGTACATCAAGAACGTGATCAACCTCATCAAGGCCGAGC
>DASUEK010000086.1:0-9138 GCA_036275115.1 Permianibacter sp.
AGTACTGAGCTTGGCCAAGGCCGATCAGTGTGAAGTGGCGCTGACCGGTGGTCGCACCGGCAACATCCGTTTTGCCCGCAACACCGTGTCGACCAGTGGTCTGGTGGACGATATCCAGCTGGTGGTAGCCGTCGCCTATGGCAAGCGTCAGGGCACCGTGACCACCAATGAACTGGACGATGCCGGCCTGGAGCGTGCGGTTCGCCGCGCGGAAGAGCTTGCCAAACTGGCGCCGGAAAATCCGGAGTTCATGCCGGCAGTTGCCAAGCAGACCTACAAGCCGAGCAACACCTTTCACGAAAGCACCGCGAAAATCACTGCCGAGCAGCGCGCCCAAGCCGCTGCCGACAGCCTTGAGCCGGCGCGCAAAAACGGTTTGGTTGCCGCGGGTTTTCTGCAGGACAACGCCGGTTTTGTTGCCCAGGCCAACAGCAATGGCGTGTTTGGCTACCAGCAACAGTCGGGTGTCGATTTCACTTGCACCGTGCGCACCGAAGACGGCCGCGGTTCGGGCTGGGTGTCACGCAATGTCGATGATTTCAGCAAGATGAGCACCCGTCTTGCCAGCGAAATTGCCATCGCCAAAGCCAAGCAGTCGGTCGATGCCAAGGCACTGGAGCCGGGCCGTTATACCGTCATTCTGGAACCGGCAGCCGCCGCTGGCATCATCAATTTCATGGTGTTCAACCTGGATGCCCGTTCGGCTGACGAAGGCCGTTCGTTCATGAGCAAGAAAGGCGGCGGCAACCGCATTGGCGAGAAGTTCTTCGACGAGCGGGTCAACCTGTACAGCGATCCGTGGCACCCGGACGTGCCGGTGCTGCCGTGGGACGGTGAAGGCACCGCGCGCGAAAAGATCGACGTGGTCAAGAACGGCGTGGTCAATTACCTGCAGTACTCGCGCTACTGGGCCAAGGAAAAAGGTGTGCAGGCCAAGGCCCAACCCGGCAACCTGATCATGACCGGCGGCAAAGCCAGCCTTGAAGACATGATCAAGTCGACCAAGAAAGGCATTCTCGTGACCCGCACGTGGTACTTGCGCATGGTCGATCCGCAAAGCTTGCTGATCACCGGCTTGACCCGTGACGGCACGTTCTATGTCGAGAACGGCAAAGTCATGTATCCGGTCAAGAACTTCCGCTTCAACGAAAGCCCGGTGACGATGCTGAACAACATCGAAGAGCTGGGCAAACCGGAACGTATCGCCGGCGACGAAGCCGCCGTGATCATGATGATTCCGCCAATGAAAATCCGCGACTTCAACTTCACCTCGTTGTCGGATGCGGTGTAATACAAGTACCGCAGTAGCTTATGCGTTCGGGAAGGGGCGCGTAGTAGCAGGGTAGGGGAAACGCCCGCTTTGGCGGGCGTTTCTTTTTCGCGCTCCAGCGTTTGAAGATTTTGGCTGTGGAGTTGTCGGCAGGTTTGCCGGTTCGCACAACGGCGGGCGCCTTACTTTTCTTGCTCGTGCAAGAAAAGTAAGCAAAAGAACACGCCCCAGTCGCGCCAGTAGTGATCGGGATGTTTCGGGTAGTTCGCCCGCTGTTCACGCGCGCTTGGCTTCGGGCACGTGCTGAAGCGTCCAAGCTCCCTCCCCTGTCAAGGGGAGGGCCGGGGTGGGGTAGTTGCCGCTCCGAAGGATTGATTTTCTGTATCGATGTGGCCTGCAAGTGTGCCGGTTTGCGCACCGGCGGGCGCCTTACTTTCTTTGCTCGTGCAAAGAAAGTAAGCAAAGACAAATTTGCCGGGAGCAAATTTGGACGCCGAAGGCGCCCGAAGGGTGAGAGTCATGATGGCTCGAATCCAACACGCCCCAGACGCGCCAGAACTGGTTTGGTTGCTTCGGCAAGTCCGCCCGGCGCTTCGGCATTATCGGCTGCGGGCACGTGCTGATGCGGCATCCTTGCCTTATCAGCACTGCGCAAGCCATCCGGCCGCTAACGCCGAATCGCCGGCTGGTGCGATGGGGCCCCGTTATCTAGCGAGTGATGCTGCTTCGGTTTTTGGTTTCTGGATTGTTTTGGGTTTGCGCGAAGCGTGCCTTTGACGTTCTCGTGCGTCTGACGAGCCGAGCAACGGAGTGGAAGTTGGGTTAACAGCCCGTAGCGAATGCGAAGGGGCGAGGCAGGAAGCCGAAGCCTTTTCCGACTGCACAAGGGTGAGCCGGTAATTCTCAAAGCAACGCTTTGAGCTGGCGAACGGGAATGCCACGGATGGCATTCCCTGGACTTTAAGCGCGAAGCAGGATTGCGTAGCGATTAAAGTGCTGTCGGAAAAGCCCCAACTGGAACGCAGTCGCGCAGGGAACCCATGAAACGGTTTCATCGTTTCATGGGCAAGGAATACAGCACAATGTTCTTTGGTGACTTTCTTGCGCCAAGAAAGTCACTCGGCCGCCGGGCCGAGACCCGGCATTCTCGATGTACGAGCTTGAGTTCCGGTAGAAAGCCAAACCAATGAGCCACTACGACTTCTACTTCACCAGACTGATGTACGAATCCGGCGACTGGGATGTCGATCAGCGGATGCCGTCCAACATTCTGCACAGCCTCGTCCAGTACACGACACTGCGTGTCGATCCCGTCGAGCGCATTGTCCCGCTGGCCGATGCCAAAATGCTGGAGGCGCCGTTTTGTTATCTGGCCGGACACAAGCTGGTGCAGTTCAGCAAGGAAGAACGCGCAAACTTCGAGCAGTACATCCGCAATGGCGGTTTCGTGTTTGTCGATGACTGTAATCACGACATAGACGGCCTTTTCGCCCGTTCATTTGAAGAGCAGATGAAAGCCATTTTCGGGGCCGGAGTGCTAAAAAAAATCCCCAACAACCATCCGATCTACAAAAGCTTTTTCCAGTTCGACGGGCCGCCCGCCACCAGCGTCGAGCTGAACGGTTGGGGCGACGATCTGGTGCATGACTATCTGAAAGCGGTGGAGCAGAACGGCCGCATTGGCGTGCTCTACAGCAACAAGGATTACGGTTGCGAATGGGATTATGACTTTCGCAACAAGCGTTGGCTGGCGCAGGACAACACGCGCTTTGCTGTCAATATCATCATGTATGCCCTTGGAGGCTGAGTCGCATGAGTACCGAGTGGAGCGAGTCGCAATTGGCCGAGTTGAATGGCCAGATTCAAGCCCTGCGCACGATGCTGGCGCGGGTCATCGTTGGTCAGGAGGCAGTGGTCGAGCAATTGCTGGTGGCCTTGCTGGCCGGTGGCCATGCCCTGATTGAAGGGGTGCCGGGCCTGGGGAAAACGCTGTTGGTGAAAACCCTGGCCGATGCCATGCATCTGGATTTCCGTCGCATCCAGTTCACCCCGGACTTGATGCCGTCCGACATCATCGGCACGGAATTGTTGGAGGAAGAGCACGGCAGCGGCAAGCGCTTCTTCCGCTTTCAACAGGGGCCGATCTTTACCCAGATTCTGCTCGCCGATGAAATCAACCGGACGCCGCCGAAAACCCAATCGGCCTTGCTGGAGGCGATGCAGGAAAAATCGGTGACCTTTGCCGGTGCCCAGCATCCGCTGCCGAAACCGTTTTTTGTGCTGGCTACCCAGAACCCGATCGAGCAGGCCGGCACGTATCCGCTGCCGGAAGCGCAGCTGGATCGCTTCCTCGTGCATATCGATGTGGGCTATCCAAGTGAAACGGAAGAGCTGGCCATCATCAGCAAAACCACCACCGCCGGTCATGCCGAGATCAGCGCCGTCATGTCGGCCGAGACCTTGCTGACCTTGCAGCAACTGACCCGTGAAGTCGTGGTCAGCGACCGGCTGTTGTTGCACGCGACCCGCTTGATTCGCGCCACCCGCCCGCAAACCAGCGAGCTGAAAATTATCCGCGAATTTGTCTCGTGGGGCGCCGGCCCGCGCGCGGCACAAGCATTGGTGCTGTGTGCCAAAGCGCGCGCCGTGTTGCATGGCCGCCTGGCGGTGACGCGCGAGGATCTCGCGGCGATGCTGCCGAGCGTGTTACGGCACCGGGTGATCCTTGGCTTCCAGGCGGAAGCCGAAAACATCCGGCTCGCGGATGTGCTGAGCGCCTTGCAAGATTTGCCGCTGCCGGCCTGAGCTGCTCATGACGCTGATCACGACGGATTTTCTCGCGCGCATGCGCCGGATGAACCTGCCGGTGCGGCGGACCTTGCCTGGTTTTTCGCACGGTCCACACCGTGGCCAGACTCGCGGTGCCGGCTTGGAATTCAGCGAGTACCGGCGCTACGAGCCGGGCGATGATCTGCGTCGTATCGACTGGAAATTGGCCGCCCGCAGCGATCGCTATTTTGTCCGAGAAGCGGAGCGTGACAGTCAGGTGCCGGTCTGGTTGCTGCTTGATGTGTCGGCATCAATGCAGGCCGAAGCCGATCCGGCGCTCACTGGCAGCCGCTACAGCAAGGCCGAGTTTGGCGCTGCGGTGTTGGCGGCCATCGCGATGATGGCAGCACGACAGGGCGACGCCGTCGGTCTGGCCCTGCTCAGCGACAGCCGGCCGATGTTGCTGCCAGCGCGACGCGGTCAGCGTGAATTGCAGCGGCTGATCGCCACGCTTTCGCGGCTCAACTGTGGCGGCAAATTGCCGCTGCCGACCGAGGCGCGGGCGCTGGCGGGACTCATTCGCACCCGCTCGGTGTGCCTGATGGTCAGCGATTTTATCGACGACAGCAGTTTGGTCTGGCTGCGCTGGTTGGCGGCCGGCGGTCACGATGTCGCGGCCATTGCGCTCGACAATCGCGACGAACGTGAACTGCCATTTGCCAGCACCCTGTTGGAAGGTTTTGAAGGCGAAGCGCGTCAGCCGTACAGCCCGGCCCAGCGCGCGGCCTATCTGCACAACCGCGAAGAGCAGCGCGCGCAGTGGGCGCGCTGGTGTCGGCATCATCAAGTGCAGTGGCAGAGCTGCGCCATTGAGTCGTCGCCAGATGAAGTGGTGCAGAGTCTGTTGCGCGCGCGCGCACCCGGAGGCGCTGCATGGAGCTGAGTTTTGCATCGGCCGCCTGGGCTTGGGGATTGCTCAGTCTTGCGCTACCGATCCTGATCCATTTTTTTGCCAGCCGTGACCAGCAGCCGCGCCGTTTCGCCGGCATGCGTTTTTTGCCGGAAGGTGCTGAGCAAGGCCGTGCTCGCCGGATCAGCGACTGGCTGTTGCTGCTGCTGCGCATGCTGCTGTTGGCCTGTCTGGTCGCCGCGCTGATGGCGCCGACACTGCAAACGACGCGCGTGCGTGATCAGCAATGGTTGCTGCGTCATCCGGCGTTACCGGCGTTGACGAGTGCTGAACAGGCTGCGTTGGCCAGTGGTACGGCAACTGTTGCCTATTGGCTGTGTCCGCACGCGGTGTTGCAACCGCTTTCGGCCAGTTGCGCCGCATCACCCGAGACGGCAGCGGAGAACGATCGTTTTCTGCTCGATCTCTATGTGCTGGCGGCGCGCGAGCCGGCACTGGCCGCACTGACGCTGCAAGTGCCGCCGCAACTTGCTAGCAGCCTGCTGCGTCTGCCGGCGCTGCCCTTCACGGTGTCAGCCGAGGTGCAGCCCATCGCGACACCGACAAGTCCGTTGCCGTGGTCCGTGTTCGGCCCGGCCGACTACGCGCCGCTGTTTGCGGCAGCCAATCGCGCCAGTGCTGGCGAGCGCTGGCGCTGGCTGCAAACGGAGCAGGACTTGGCGGCGGCGAGCACTACCGACGCCAGTCGCGGAGCGATGCCGGATGTGGTGATCGGCAGCGATGATCGCCGCGCCGCGGTGCGCTGGCACGATCAGCCCTTGCCGTGGCAGATCAGTCGCTATGGTGAGCTGGAGCAAGCTTTTCATCTCGAAGGCGAAGCGTTGCATTTGCGTGTTGCGAACGCAGCGGCATTGCACGCGGAGCCCGCGCGGCTCGCCCTGCTATTGCAACTTACCGACAGCTGGTTGGCGCGCGGTCAGCTGCGCCATCACGAAGACAGCCGCGCGTTGCTGACCCGGCTCTCTGCGGCGGTGCCGGCCAGCACTGGTGAACACGAGCAGGCACTGCGATCACTGTTATTGCTGGCGGCGGTGTTGCTGCTGGTGGCGGAACGGGGACTGGCGCATGCACGTCGATAAGCCGGCTCTCGCATTGCTAGCGAAACTGCAGCGACGCTATGCGCTGCGCACGGCGGTTGCGGTCGCGCTCTGCACGGCCGCGCCGCTGCTGATCTGGCTGTTCGCGACGCCGTCACGGTTGCTCTTGCTGTTGCTACCGCTGGCGGTGGCCGCGGTGGCGGCAAAGCTCGCATGGCAAGAAGCTGAGCGGCTGTTGGCGAATTGGCTCGATGACGCCATCGCCCCGTTGCAGGATTCCAGTTTTTTGCTCACCGCGACGCCGCAGAGCGCAATCGCGGCATTGCAGCAGCAACGTGTGCACGCCACCTTGCTACAGCAACTGACCGAGCTACCGCCGGTATTGCCGGCAGTGTTACCGCGCAGTGCCTATGGTCTCAGTGCCGGCGTAACTGCGCTGTCGCTGCTGTTGTGGTGGTGGCAAATGCCGGTGATAGCTCCGCCGGTCGCAGCGAACAGTGTGCGCGTCGATGCGGTCAGCGCGTTGCCGCCGGCCGTCATTGTCCGCGTGACACCACCGGGCTATACCGGGCAGGCGCCGTTTGAATCGCCCGGTGGCGACATCAAGATCGCGGAAGGCAGCAGCGTCCAATTTTGTTTGCTCGCCACGGTCGAGCAACAGGCGCAACTGTCGGTGCAGTGGCTCGATGGTGAAACCCGGCCGCTTTCCGTGCCTGCAACGCATGGCGATCGGGTCTGCAACGACTGGACGTTCACGTTCAGCACCGGTTTTCGGGTGCTGAGCCATGGCGAGCCGGTGCCGGGCTTGCAGGGCCGCCTGTTGTTGCAACGCGATCAGGCACCGCAGATCACGGTGCGGCAACCGGAACGCGAACTTCAGGATGTCGACAGCGGCGAATATGTATTGCCACTGCAACTCGATGTCGCCGATGACTACGGCTTGTATCGTGCCAGCCTGCATTGGACTCTGGCGCGCGGCGGCGGCGAGAACGTCCGCTTCACCGATCGCGAGCAGCGCTTGCCGGTCGGTGCCGATCCGCGGCGCTGGCTGCATGAGCAATCGTTGCGCTTGCGTCAGCTCGGCATGGAGCCGGGGGATGAGTTGTATTTCTATGTGGTCGCGGAAGACAACCACCAGCCGGTCCGTCAGCAAAGCCGCAGCCGCACTTACATTCTGCGTCATCCGGTCGAACAGGAGGGCAGTGATGCGGGTGCCCGCTTGCCGGCCGATCTCGGCAAAGCCAAGTTTCGTTCGCAGCGACAAATCATTCTGGATACCGAAGCGCTGATCAGTCAGCGCAAGCAATTGTCCGCGCAGCAGTTTCGTGAACGCAGTGAAAAGCTGGCGCAGGACCAGATGATCCTGCGCCTGCGTTATGGCGAGTTTCTTGGCGAAGAAAGCAGCTTCGAGGCGGCCACGCCGGCCGCTGAGGATGACGCGAAGGAACACGGCAGCGACGCCGCTGACGCCGAGCATGGTCACGGTGATCACGATGATCATGGCGCGGCGCCGATGGCGGTTGGCATCGCGGCGCGTGCCCAGGTCAATGTGCTGACAACCTACGGCCACGCCCACGACGAAGCCGAGAACGCCACCTTGTTTGATGAAGCCACCAAGACCATTCTGCGGCGTGCGCTGCGTGCAATGTGGGGCGCCGAAGGCGGTTTGCGCATGGCGATTCCAGAGCAGGCCTTGCCGGAAGAATACGCAGCGTTGGCGGCGATCAAAGAGCTGCAACAGGCCGAGCGCATCTATCTGCACAAAACCGCGTTTGCGCCGCCACCGCTGGAAGAAAGCATGCGATTCAGCGGTGAAGCCACTGATCTGCGACCGGTTCAGCGCGAGCATCTGGCGCTCACCGATGCGGCCCAGCAACGTGTGCGCGTGTTACTGGATCAGCTGACGGCTGCCGAGCCGGTGGTCGATGTCGCGCTGCTGGATGCCATTCAGCAGGATTTGCGGGCGCGCTTGCGCGACAGCGGTCAGGCGGAGATCGCGCTGGCGTCGCTGGAGCGTTTGCAGCAATGGCAGAACGGTTGCAGCGATTGCGCCATGGCCCTGCGTGATCAGCTGGCAGCGCTGCTGCCGACGCCGGTGCCGGCAATGCGACCGCAGGCGGAGCGCTGGCAACAATTGCGCGCCGCACTCAGTGATGAACGCACACCGGAGCCGACACCATGACCTGGCCAATCGTGGTGGGCTGGAGCGTGCTGACGCTCGTTTTGCTGTGGCAGCTGGCGCGCAGTCGGTTGCCGTGGCGCTGGCGTGTGCTGTGGATACCGGCGCTGCTCGCCTTGGCCTTGGCGATGCAGCCACCGCATCAGCAGCAAATCCAGCGCGAGTGGATTGTTCAAACACCGGGTGATGCCCAGAGCGATGCTGCAGCGCAAGCGGCGGCAGCGCGCCTGAAGCAGTCGCCACTCATGATGGCGACCGAACCGGATCTGCAACGCTGGCAGCAATTGCAGCGCGCGCTGGCCGGCAATGAGGGCGGTCGCTTGTTGTTGTTCGGGCACGGCTGGACGTCACCGGTGTGGCAGGCCTTGTCACGCCAAACTGTGATCTGGACGCCAGCGGAACTGCCGGCCTGGCAGCTCGATTATCCGCGCGAGCTGCAGCAGGGCGATGCCCTGACATTGCAGCTGCGGGCGCCGGAGCCGGCGCACAGTGCAGCACTGCTCGACAGCCGCGGTGTCGCCGTGGCCGAAACCGTGTTGCAGGAGGGGGCCGCGCTGCTGCGCTATCGGCCGCTGACTACCGGCCGCTTCGATTGGCAGCTGCGGCTGCGCCGCAGCGATGGCGAGCTGGTGCGTGATGTGCCGCTGGCATTCGTGGTGCAGCCAGTTGCCCGGTTGAGTGTGCAAGGGGAATTTGGCGCGCCGTCATTTGAGCAGCGAGCGCTGCGTGAGTGGTGGTTGCAAACCGGTGTGCAGGGCGAATTCATCACTCGCACCGGGCAGCAACTGCAGCGTCGTGATCGATTCAATTTGGCGGCCGACGCGACGCTTTCGCCGGACATTTTTGTCCGTGACCTGCGCAGCTGGCTGGCCAGTTCCAGCCGCGAACAGCAACAGCTGCTGCAGCGCGTGGC
>DASUEK010000087.1:0-10201 GCA_036275115.1 Permianibacter sp.
GGCGCTTCGCCGCTGCTCGTCGGCACCGGTGCAAAGCTCAGCTTGCTGAGATCCTGAATCTCGATACTGCCTTGATAGAGCAGCACGATATCCGGCCGATAAATCGGGCCGTAGTGCGCCAACACCGCGAGATTGCCTTCGATGCCGGTGCCGGCTTCGCTGCCGTTGATGACATCACAGCGCTGACCGCTTTGCCGCATCTGCGTGCAGGTCAGGGTCGGGAAGATCGCATCGACCGGCAGATAACTGTCTTCGGCGTGCGACGCGCCGGCAATCCAGAGCCGGGTGACGCCCGCCGATTTTTCAGCGGCGACCGGTGGACTGCGAAAGGCATAGTCATCGGCGCGCTGACCGGTCTGGCTGCTGCCGAGCAGCAAGGTGTCGAAACCGCGCTGGTGGGCACGCCATTGCAGCGTCAGTTCGAGCAGCAACAGCAACAAGGCCATTAACAACAGGGTGCCGCAATGGGCTAATGGCCGGCGAGAAAAGGGGATTCCTTCCATATCCGGCGAACCTGCATATCCGTGCAAGTGCGGCGAGTATAGCGCCGCGCCGTCCGCAGATTTGTTACCGATATGGCATAAGCGCGAACTATTTTGTAGCGCTCTGTAGCATCCAGTCGACCGCTGCAGCCGCATGCAAGGCGGTGGAATCGAATTGCGGCAGTGTGGTATCGGCCGGTTGAATCAGCAGGGTGATCTCCGTGCAGCCGAGAATGACGGCATCAACACCGTCGGCCTGATGCCGGGCGATGATGTCGAGGTAACGCTGTTTCGAGGCCGGCAGCATTTGGCCGCGGCACAGTTCCTGGTAAATGATCCGGTGAATGTCTTCGCGTTCAGCGACATCGGGAATGCGCAGCGCAACGCCGAAGCGCTGCATGCGCTCGCGATAGAAATCCTGCTCCATCGTGAACCGGGTTGCCAGCAGCAGTACCTGCCGGCACGGTGTCTGCAAAATGGCTTGTGCGGTCGCATCGACGATGTGCAGCAGCGGGATCGACACCGCCGCCGTAATGTGATCGGCCACCTTGTGCATGGTGTTGGTGCAGAGCACGAGCGCCTCGGCACCGGCACGCTGCAGTGCGTGCGCCGCGTCCGCCAGCAAGCGGCCGGCACCATCCCAATCACCATCGCGCTGGCGCTGCTCGATATCGGCAAAATCGACGCTGTAAAGCAGGCAGCGGGCCGAGTGCAAACCACCGAGCCGGTCGCGCACCTGCTCGTTCAACAAGCGGTAGTAAATCGCGCTCGATTCCCAGCTCATGCCGCCAATCAGACCAATGGTGCGCATGTTGCCTCCGAGTGGATGTTTGCGAAAAGCCGCGCTAGCGTTGCCTGCAGATGATTCGTCACTGTGGCAGCGGCATCGGCGGCGATGTCCAGCAACCGCCGCTTGATCACTATCGCGGCCAAGGCCGCTCCCACAAGAAACTCAGCTGAGTTCGGCAAACGTCGGCAAGTCTCGAACGCGGGCCACGTCAGCCGGCAATTTCGTTGCACTGCGCTGGCCTTTGCCAGTCAGCACCAACACGAAATCACAACCGAAGGCCTGCGCGCAGTCGTAATCGGATTTGCTGTCACCGATGAACAGCATGTCACTCGGCTGCAAGCGGTGGTCGCGGGCGATCTGTTCGAGCAGACCGGTGTTCGGCTTGCGGCAGTTGCAGCCATCGTCCGGGTGATGTGGGCACAAGTAAATGCCATCGACCGCCGCGCCATGCGCCGCGAGCAGACGATTGAATTTGGCATGCATCGCGTGCAGCTCGGTCAGCGTGTAGTACCCGCGGCCGACACCGGATTGATTGGTCGCGACGCAGACGAGGTGACCGTGTTGTTTGATTGTCGCAATCGCGGCAATCGCATTCGGCACCGGAATCCACTCATCAACCGACTTGATGTACTCATCCGAGTCTTCGTTGATGACACCATCGCGGTCGAGCACGATGCATTGGTAGGCGGTGTAGGGTTTCATGTTGATTGCCAGGCTCGGAGCGGATTCGCCCCCCTCCCCGCCTCCCCCCTGGCAGGGGGAGGAGCAAAAACCATCAGCCCTCGCAGGTTTTCTCCCTCCCCTGCCAGGGGGAGGGACGGGGTGGGGGCTGAATTACACGATCCGGTCAGCTGCTGACATTTATTTCAACTAACCCGGCAACTGCGAAATATCCGCGACCGCGCCAAACAGTTTCTGCAATTCGCGCAGCAGCGCGTGGCGGTTGCGGCGCACCTGTTCGTGCGGGCTGTTGACCATGACCTTGTCGAAGAACACATCGACCGGCGCGCGCAGCGCGGCGAGCCGCACCAGCGTCGCGGTGTAATCGCCGGCCAGCAGCAACGGCGCCGCGTCTTTCTTGGCACCGACAATGGCCTTGAACAGATCGATTTCGGCCTGCTCGATCAGCGCCCCCTCTTCCACCGCCAACTCGTCGCCGGCGACATCGGATTTGGCGAGGATGTTGCGTACGCGCTTGTTGGCAGCGGCCAGCGCGGTCGCTTCCGGCAGCGTGTTGAAATGCTTGACCGCATTGATGCGGCGATCGAAATCGAGCGGATGGCTGATCTTCAGTTCCATCACCGCATTGAAGATTTCGACCATCACGCCCTGCTCGCTGTAATCCGCGCGCAGGCGGTTGAACACGAAGTCATAGACCTCGGCTTCAACATTGGCATTGGTCAGGCGTGAACCGAGCAAGGCTTTGGCCTTGGCGAACACCGGCGCCAGATCGAGCTGCAGTTTCTTTTCGATGCAGATACGCAGCAGGCCAATGGCGGCACGGCGCAGCGCAAACGGATCTTTCGCGCCAGTCGGGGCCTGGCCGATGCCGAAAATACCGACCAGGGTATCGACCCGATCGGCGATCGCGACGCAGACACCGGTCAGGGTTTCCGGCAGCGCATCGCCACTGAAACGCGGCAGGTAGTGCTCGCGAATGGCCTGCGCGACGTCGCTGTCTTCGCCATCATGTTTGGCGTAGTACTCGCCCATGATGCCCTGCAGCTCCGGAAACTCATTGACCATCGCAGTCAGCAAATCGGCTTTGCACAGTTCACCGGCGCGCATGGCCTTGACGCCATCGGCGCCGAGCAGATTGGCCACGCTGGCGGCAAGTTCAGCGACGCGCGCGGCTTTGTTCGCAACGGTACCGAGCTCTTTCTGGAACACGACATTGGCAAGACCGGCGCGACGATCGCAAAGCCGGGTTTTCTTGTCGGTGTTGAAGAAGAATTCCGCGTCGGCAAAGCGCGGCCGGATGACCTTGGCATTGCCTTCGGCGATCGATGCCGGTCGCTTGCTCTCGATATTCGAGATGACGATGAACTTGTTCTGCAGTTTGCCGTTGCCATCGACGATGTGGAAATAGCGCTGGTTGTCGCGCATGGTCGAGATCAGGCACTCCTGCGGCACCGCCAAGAAGCGTGATTCGAATTCACCCAGCACCGCCACGGGCCATTCGACCAGACCGGCCACTTCGTCCAGCAAACGGTCCCAGCTTTCGCCGTCAAAGGTCGGCTTGCCGAATACGCTGACGCCGCCGTTGGCGGTGGTCAATGCGTTGACCTGCTCGACAATCGCGCGTTGGCGCTCGGCGATCGACGGCATCACCTTGCCGCGCTCACGCAACAGGATCTCGTAGAAATTGGCGGCTTCGATTTCGATCGCCTCCGGGGCATGGAAGCGATGACCATGGGTCACCCGACCGGATTTGACGCCGAACAGCTCGACATCCACCACTTCATGGCCGAACAGCGCGACGACCCAGTGCACCGGCCGGATAAACAAATGCTTTTCCGCGCCCCAGCGCATCGGCTTGGCCAGCGTGATCTTGCTGACCGCGCTGGTGATCATTTCCGGCAACAACTCGATCGTCGGCCGGCCTTTGACCACTTTCTCGCAGAAGGCTTTCTCAACTGTGCCATCGGCCTTGATGACAAAGTCGCCCGGCTCAAGACCGTTCTTCTTCGCGAAACCTTCAAGCGCCTTGGTCGGTTTGCCATCGGCATCAAACGCAACCGCTTTCGGTGGCCCGAACAAGGAGACGGTGCGATCCTGCTGGGTCACCGGGATCTTGAACTTCACCGCCAGCCGCCGCGGCGTCACCAATTGCAGACTGTCGTCGCACTCGACCGCGCCGAGCTCCGACAGGCGTGTTTTCAGCGCGGTGTGCAGATCTTGCCACATCTCTTTTTGAAAGCGGGCCGGCAGTTCTTCCAGGCCGAGTTCAAACAGAAAATCTTGTTGTTTCACTGAATCTGACGTTTGCATATTGTTCTTACCGTAGGGTGCGCCGTGCGCACCGTGTCCTTTGTCAGCGATCCGTTGTTGGTGCGCATAGCGCACCCTACCAAACCGTTGTCGCGCTCAACCCGCCTTCTTCACCGTCTCGCACATCGGGAAACCGAGCGCTTCGCGGGCCTTGTAATAGGCTTCCGCGACAGCGCGGGCCAGTGTGCGCACGCGCAGGATGTAGCGCTGGCGCTCGGTCACCGAAATCGCTTTGCGGGCATCGAGCAGGTTGAAGGTGTGCGAGGCTTTCATCGTTTGTTCGTACGCCGGCAGCGGCAGGTTCAATTCGATCAAGCGCAGCGCTTCTTTCTCGCAGTTGTCGAACCATTTGAACAGCGATTCGGTATCGGCGTGTTCGAAGTTGTAGGTCGACTGTTCGACTTCGTTCTGGTGGAACACGTCGCCATAGGTGATCTTGCCCAGCGGGCCGTCGGTCCAGGTCAGGTCGTAGACGTTGTCGACACCTTGCAGGTACATCGCGAGCCGCTCCAGACCGTAGGTGATCTCAGCGGTGACCGGCGCGCACTCGATGCCACCGACTTGCTGGAAGTAGGTGAACTGGGTCACTTCCATGCCGTTCAGCCAGACTTCCCAGCCGAGGCCCCAGGCGCCGAGCGTCGGCGATTCCCAGTTGTCTTCAACAAAGCGGATGTCGTGTTCGAGCGGGTCGATGCCCATCACGCGCAGCGAGCCCAGATACAGATCGAGCACGTTCTTCGGCGACGGTTTGATCACCACCTGATATTGGTAGTAGTGCTGCAGCCGGTTCGGGTTTTCACCATAGCGGCCATCGGCCGGCCGGCGCGACGGTTGCACATAGGCGGCGCTCCACGGCTCCGGGCCAAGCGAACGCAGGAAGGTGGCCGGGTGGAAGGTGCCGGCGCCCACTTCCATGTCCAGCGGCTGCAGGATCACGCAGCCTTGTTCGGCCCAATATTGTTGCAGGGTCAGGATCAGGCCCTGAAAGGTGCGGGTGTTGTCGTTGCCTATGGCCACAGCGCTCATCCGGGAGTCGTTCAACAAAAGAGCGGCATTATAGCGGCCAAGCCGGCCGGTTCAGCCGCCCGGCGCTTAAGCTTTTTGCTGCTGACAGGCTGGTGTCAGCGGCACCGGCATAGACTGGCGCCACCTTCCTTGCCACGGACTGCCGCCATGACCGCCCAGCCGACCACCGCGTCGCCGTTTTCCGCGCTGATGACCGCCGCCTATCCGATTGCCGCCGAGCGTTTGGCCGAAGCCCGCGACTGGTACAGCCGCCTGCTCGGCAGCGCGCCGTACTTCGATCAGCCGTTCTATGTCGGCTTCAATGTTGCCGGTTACGAGCTGGGCCTGGTGCCGAAGGCCGACGGCGAAGCGCCGACCCAGACCACCGGTGCTGTGCCGTTCTGGGGTACGCCGGATGCCAATGCCGTGTATCAACGCCTGCTCAATCTCGGTGCTGACAGCATCGAAGCGCCGCACGATGTTGGCGACGGCATCGTCGTCGCCCAAGTGCGTGACCCGTTCGGCAACCTGTTTGGTGTCATTCAGAACCCGCACTTTCCCCATACCGGAGGCTGAGCCATGGGCACGCTTGAAGGCGGTTGTCAGTGCGGCGCCGTGCGCTACCAGCTGCGCGGCGAACCGATGCTGGTCGCGGTCTGTCACTGCACGATGTGCCGGCGCGCCAATGCCGCGCCGTCGGTGGCGTGGGCGATGTTTGCACAAGATCAGGTGCAGCTGACTGGCGAAGCCAAACGCTATGCCTCATCGTCGGAGGCCGAGCGGCATTTTTGCCCGCAATGCGGCAGCCAGATCGCCTTCACCGCCTCGTTCTTGCCGGGCCTCATCGACATCACGGTCGGCAGTCTCGATGATCCGGAAGCACTGTCGCCCGCCTTGCATTACTGGGGCGAGCAGCAATTGTCGTGGTGCCAGTACGCCGATAAGCTGCCGGTCTTTCCACAATTCCCGCCGATGGAAGCATGAAGCATGGCGCGCGAACGAACCCGCTGCAGCTGGTGCACCAGCGACCCGATCTACATCACTTACCATGACGAGGAATGGGGCACACCGCTGCGCGATGATCGCGCACTGTTTGAGCTGCTTTGTCTCGAAGGCCAGCAAGCCGGCCTGTCCTGGCTTACCGTGCTGAAGAAGCGCGAACACTATCGCAAACTGTTCGCCGATTTTGTTCCGGAAAAAGTCGCCCGCTTCTCCGATGACAAGATTGAGAAAATCCTGCTCGACCCCGGCGTGGTCCGCAACCGGTTGAAGATCTACGGCATCCGCAAAAACGCCTTCGCCATGCTGGCCCTGCAAAAAGAGCTCGGCTCATTCAGCGACTTTCTCTGGCAGTTTGTCGGCGGCAAAACCGTGCGCGGTCACGATGCCGATGCCGCCCCGGTGACCGCAACGCCGGCATCCGATGCCATGTCGAAGGCGCTGAAGAAGCGTGGCTTCACCTTTGTCGGCACCACCATCTGCTACGCCTTCATGCAGGCCAGCGGCATGGTCGATGATCATATGCCGGGCTGCTGGAAGCGCAGACAGCGTTGAACACAGATGAACGACAACCGTTGATTTTCTGTCAGCAAGCCAACCGGTCCGAGATTACTGATAGTGCTCCCCCTCCTCGCCAAGGAGGGGAGCAGCGGAGCGAGACGTTAACTGACTCGCAATACGCCAACGGCGCGTTTTTATTACAGATTGTCCCGCAGAAATTTCCACATCGCCTTGCGCTGTGACCACACCGGCCAGTCGCCGCGCACACCGTGGCCGTGGCCCGGATACAGTTGCAGCTCGTAGTCCTTGCCGGCTTTGATCAGGGCGTCGATCAGCATGATGCTGTTCTGCGGATGGACGTTGTCATCGGCGGTGCCGTGCATGATCAGGATCTTGCCGTTCAGATCTTTGACCGCATTGAGCACGCTGCCTTTCGCATAACCGTCCGGATTGTTTTTCGGCAGGCCCATGTAACGCTCGGTGTAGATGCTGTCGTACAGCGCCCAGTCGGTGACCGGCGCGCCGACAAAACCGATTTTCCAGGCGCTGCTGCGGGTCATCGCGTAGGCGGTGAAATAGCCACCGAAACTCCAGCCGTTCAGCGCGATGCGATCCATGTCGGCCCAGCCTTGGCTACGCAACCATTCAATGCCATCAAGCTGATCCTGCAATTCGAGCTGACCGAATTTGCGGTGGATCGGCCAAGCGCTTTTGACGCCCTTATTGCTGGCACTGCGGTTGTCGAGCACCCAGACCACGTAGCCATGCTGCGCGAGTAACTGAAACCACAAGCGCGAGTTCCAGCGATCGGTCACTTGCGGCGCCATCGGGCCGGCGTACAGATGCTGGAACACCGGGTACTTTTTACTAGCGTCAAACCCCGGTGGCAGCACCAGCATCGCATCGAGCAGGTGGCCGTCACGCGCCTTGATGGTCTGGAATTTCACTTCACCGAGCTTCAGCGCCCGCATCGTGTCCGGCAGACCGTTGTCGTCGACCAGCTTGATCAGCTTGCCGCTGGCGTCGAACAGCGCCTGTTTCGGCGTCTCATTCAGGCTGCTCCAGCTGTCGAGAAAATGGCTGCGCGCTTTGTTCCAGCGGATGCTGTGCGTGCCACGCGCGTCGGTGAGCCGCTGCGGCTTGCCGCCTTTGAGCGAGGTGACATAGGCATCATTGCCAAGCGGGTTGCGCTCGTTGGCGGTGAAATAGACCGTGCCGGTCTTGTCATCAACACCGAGCACCTCGCGCACATCCCAATTGCCTTTGGTGATGGCGTTGCGGAGTTTGTACCGCTTGTTGTAACGGTAGAGATGACGGTGACCGGTGCGATCCGACTCCCAGACAAAACCGCCATCTTTCAGAAACGTAGGCAACGGCAGGCGCTCTACCCAGGCCGGACTCGTTTCGCGCACCATCACCGCGCTGTTGCCCGTGTCGTCATAACGGCGCAAATCCAGCCAGGTTTGTTCGCGGTTTTGCCACGAGGCGAGCAGCTCACCGCTGGGCGTCCAGCCGACCTGCACGATCAGTGTTTCCTGCTCGCCATATGGCGAAGGCAGCCAGCGGGTTTCACCTTGCAGGTTGACGATGCCGAGCGTGACGGTCGGATTCGGATCACCGGCTTTTGGATAGCGGGTCTGGTTCAGCTGTTGCGGCTGGCTGTGATCGCCGGGCAGCGTGAACACCGGCACCTGGCTTTCATCGAAACTCAAATAGGCAATTTGACTGGAATCCGGTGACCACCAGAACGCACGGAAATCACCGCGACCATACAGCTCTTCCTGATACACCCAATCGTGCCTGCCATTGAGTCGGGTGTCGCTGCCGCCGCGCGTCAGTGCCTGCTCACGGTTCTCCGCCAATGTGATCAGATACAGGTCATTGCCGCGCAGAAAGGCGACTTTCTGACTGTCTGGCGCGAGCAGCGCCTCATCTTCGCTGACCGTTGGGCTATCGGTCAGGCGACGAACGGTTTTCTGATCGCGATCGAGCAACCACAGATCCTTGTTGTGGCTGAACACATAAATCGCCTGCTCCGGCGTCATCTGGCCACCGAGCGATTCGGCCAGCGACTCCGCGGCCTTGCCATCAATGCCGGCGGCTTGCAACCACGCCAGCAGATCGGCATCGACCGCCAGCGGTGTTTTCTGCCAACTGTCCAATGCCACGGTAAACAGCCGCACCTTGCCGTCCTGAACCTGAGCTTCGATCAGCCGGTCCTGTTGGTCCCAGCTGAGTCGCGTCAGCGGTTTCGGTTCGAAATTCAGTTTCTGCTCCGGGTGATAGATCTGCTCCAGCGTCAGCTGGGGATCTGCTGCCACGGTGTTACTCAACAGCAAAAGCGAACACAGCGCTGCGCCCGCGCCGCGGTGAAGAAATGCCTTCATGCCTTGTCTCCCGCTGCCGAGTCATCGCCCGGCTTGCAATTTTTCTTGGCGACCCGGAGAGTACGGCCTCGCGCGGCGGCTGTCTTGGAAAATTCGGCCGCCAATGCCGTTTCCCGTCTCACACGCAGACGCAACCGAGGCATTGGGCGCAGGCGTTGCACGCCGCCGGCGCGATACTGGATGGCCCGCCTGGACAAGGAGAACCGCATGCGGCAGCCGATGAAACCCCGGCTCTGGAGCCATCTGACCGAAAACCCGCGCGAGCGATTGACCGTGCCGGAGATCCGCGCCAGCGCGCCGGCGTCGGTACGCGATTACGCCGAGCTGGTGCAGGCGGTAGCCAAGCTTGCGTTCCACAATCCGGAATACGCGCTGTTCTTTCGTGGCCAAGGCCACGATCACTTGAATTCGCAACAGCAAACCAGCTGTTATCCCACGCTTTATCGCGGCGCCAGTAACGGCAAGCTCACTGATCGCGCCCTGCAACAGCGGCGCGAACAGCTGGAACGGTTCCAGCACGCGCTGGCGACCGCCTTCAAGCACGAAAAGTTGCCCGGCTTCGACAAACTGGAAAAATTTCCCGAACTGGCCTGGTCCGTTTTGCAGCATTACGAGGTCTGCCCGACACCGCTGCTCGATGTGACCCATTCGCTGCGCGTTGCTGCGTCGTTTGCCACCCGCGGCGGCAAGGATGGTTATGTCTATGTCTACGCGCTGCCACACCCGAGCGGCACCTTGACGTACTCCGCGGAAGAAGAATTGCTGATGGTGCGCCTGCTCGGCATCTGCCCACCGGACGCCAAGCGACCGTATTTTCAGGAGGGGTATTTGGTCGGCTCGTTCCCGGTGGTGCGCGAGCGGCGCGGCCCGCATCTGGATGTCGCCCGTCGCTTGATTGGCAAATTCCGCTTGCAGGCAACGAGTTTCTGGAGCGAGGATTTTCCGCGCATTCCCGATGCCGCGCTGTATCCGGCCAATGACAGCATTCTGCAGTTGTGTGCTGGTTTGTCGGTTGGCCAATGATCAAGAATTGGGGCCGCGCCTAC
>DASUEK010000088.1:0-3835 GCA_036275115.1 Permianibacter sp.
ACGCCCGGCTCACCGAACGGAATCGGCGCTTCGTTGGCCGGATAGACAAATGACCAGCCGTTGTCGTTTTTTTCGTGTAGATCCTTGACGTGATAGAGCGCGATTGGCTCCAGAAAGACCACCACACGCTTTTGCTCGTCAGCGAGCCGGACGCAGGTTTTCAGCATCCGGGCGGCATCGTAACCGTTCGACGGAATGGCGACGATGACACCGGGGATTTCGCGCAGGAAAGCAAAGGCGTTGTCATTGTGGAAATGACCGCCGAAACCTTTCTGGTAGGCGAGACCGGCAATACGAATCACCATCGGGTTGGTGTATTGGCCGGATGAGAAAAACGACAGTGTCGAGGCTTCGCCGCGGATCTGATCTTCGGCGTTGTGGGTATAGGCGAGGAACTGGATCTCCGGCATCGGCAGCAGGCCGACTTGCGAATAGCCAATCGCGCCGCCAAGGATCGAGGTCTCCTCCAACAAGGTGTCGAACACGCGATCAGCGCCAATACGTGTCTGCACGTCAGCCGTGACCCGGTACACGCCGCCTTTCTTGCCGACGTCTTCGCCGAACAGCACGATATTGGGATAACGCGCCATGACATCGGTGATGGCGAAGTTGATCAGGTTGGCCAGTGTGCGCGGCTCGGCCAGTTGCGATTGCGCCTTGCCAAAGACTTGTGCTTCCTGCTCGCTGGTCAGCGACGGCGGCAGCGGCCGCTCCGGCCGGATCGGTGCGAGCGCCGCCATGATGTCATCGGCGTTGTCGAGCTTCGGCAGCTTCAGGGTTTCTTCGGCTTCATACGCCACTTGCTGACGGATATTTTCGTACAGCGCGAGAATCTCGTCAGCGGTCATGAAGCCGCTTTCAATGGCGATGCGGGCCGAATGCAGCAGGGGGTCCTGCGCTTCGGTTTCTTCGATTTTTTTCTGGCTGTGGTACTGGCTTTCGGTGTCGTTGCCGGCGTGACCCATCAGCCGCACCGTCTGTACGTGCAGGAACACCGGCCGACGTTCCTGCCGGGCGATCTCTTCGGCTTCCTGCGCGGCCAGCCAGATATCCGGCAGATGCAGGCCGGAACATTGCACGTAGGCAATGCCACTGCGCCGCTCCATGGTGTGCTGCACCCAGTTCGGTGGCGACGATACCGAGATGCCGATGCCGTTGTCTTCGCAGATGAATACCAGCGGCATGTCTTCGCCTTTGTACGACCAGTACTCGGCGGTGTTGAAAGCGATCTGCGAGCTGCCGTGATTGAGCGAGGCATCACCAAATGAGCAGAGAATGACGCTGTCGTCCGGAATCACCGGCGTCACGCCGATTTTCCTGGCTTTGCCAAGACCATGGGCAGCACCGACCGCTTTCGGCAAATGCGAGGCAATGGTCGAGGTTTGCGGTGGTACCCACAGCGGCACCGAGCCGAATACCTTGTGGCGGCCTTGTGAAATCGGATCAAATTTCGAACAGACAAACGACAACATCTGATCGCGCACCGGATTGATTTCCGGCAAATGCTTTGAGCGCTGCACCATGAAGGCGCCGCTGCGGTAATGCAGGAAGGCCATGTCGGTGTGCCGGAACACTTTGGCGATGGCGGCGTTGCCTTCGTGGCCGCTGGAGCCGATGGTGTAAAAACCGAGGCCCTTGTCTTTCAGGATGCGCGCCTGCAGGTCGAGGTGGCGCGACAGCAGTTGCGAGTGAAACAGCTCCAGAAAGGTTTCGCGATCCAGCCCGGCTTGGGCGGCGCTGATACGGCGAACGGGAGTGGGGAAGTCACCGTCTTGAACCCGACGGCGGAAGGCTTCGTCTACGGCTTTGGCGCGATCCAGCATGTTGTATGTTCACGGCCCGTTACGGGCGCAGTCCTCGTGATGATCTTTGGATAGATGGACGTCTAAATCTGTCTCGAAAAGCGGACCGAGTATAGAACGGGCACCCGTTGCAACCGGTACGATGAGTCGAAAGGGTTTTTGACGCCATGTGGTAGAGTAGCGCGCTTTGTTTTCCGCCCCTTTGATCGAGGTTAAGCATGTCGGTAGCCGGTAACGTTCTGGAGATGATCGGGAACACCCCGATGAGTCGTTTGGCCAAGCTGGATACCGGCGTCTGCGAGCTGTACGGCAAGCTGGAATTGATGAACCCGGGGGGGTCGATCAAGGACCGGATCGCGCTGTACATGATCAAGGCCGCCGAAGACAAAGGACTCATCAAACCCGGCGACACCCTGGTCGAAGCCACTGCCGGCAATACCGGTCTCGGTTTGGCACTGGTGGCTGGCCAGAAAGGCTACAAAATGCTCATCGTCATGCCGGACAAGATGAGCATGGAAAAGGAATACAACCTGCGCGCGCTCGGTGCGCAAGTCATCCGTACCCGTTCCGACGTGGTCAAGGGCCATCCGGAGTATTACCAGGATGTCGCGGCGCGCATTGCCCGCGAAACGCCGAATTCCTATTTCATCAACCAGTTCGCCAATCCGGCCAACGTGCAGGCGCATTACGAAACCACCGGTCCGGAAATCTGGCAGCAGATGGAAGGCAAGATCGATGCGATGGTGATCGGTGTCGGTTCTGGCGGTACTTTGTCCGGTGTCGGTCGTTACCTGAAAGAAAAGAATCCGAATGTCGATATCGTGCTGGCCGATCCGCAGGGTTCAATTCTCGATCATTACCATCGCACCGGTGAGTTCAAGCAAGCCGGTTCCTGGCTGGTGGAAGGCATTGGCGAAGATTTCATTCCGTCGATTTGCGACATGTCGTTGGTGACCAAGTCCTACGAAATTCCGGATCGCGAAGCCATTCATGCCGCCCGCGAGCTGCTCGCCAAAGAAGGCCTGATGGGCGGTTCATCGACCGGTACCTTGCTGGCCACCGCGCTGCGTTACTGCCGCGAACAGAAAACGCCGAAGCGGGTGGTGACCTTGGTGTGCGATACCGGCACCCGTTATGTCTCCAAGGTGTACAACGACGTCTGGTTGCAGGAAAAAGGTTTGATCTGAGTCCGGTGCAGTGATGCTGGCGCAATACGGTACCGAGTTCGCGCTGATCGCGCTGGCGCATCTGCTGGCCGTGATCAGTCCGGGCCCTGATTTTCTGATGACCGTGCGGCAAAGTGTTCGGCACGGGTTTCACACCGGCAGCTGGACCGCCATTGGCATTGGCACCGGCATCATGGTGCATGTCGCATACACCGTGCTCGGTATTGCGGTGTTGCTGCGTGACAACCCGACGCTGTTTCAGTTGGTGCGTTATGCCGGTGCACTGTATCTGGTCTGGCTCGGTTGGCAGTGCTTGCGCAGTGGCGGTGCCGCCAGCGCGGAGGTGAACGGTAAGCCGGAGCCGACGCCGTCGGTGTGGCAGGCCTTCCGGATCGGTTTTCTGACCAATGCGCTGAACCCGAAAGCGACGCTGTTTTTTCTGGCGCTGTTCACCTCGATTGTGAGTCTGAGCACGCCGTGGCCGGTTCAGGTCGGCTACGGCCTCTGGATGATGGTGGTCACCGCGCTGTGGTTTGTGCTGGTGGCCTGGCTGATGGTGCGGCCACCGGTGCGCGCGATGTTTCTGCGCGCCGGCATCTGGTTTGACCGGGTGCTGGGGGTGTTGCTGTGGCTTGTTGCCGTTCGATTGATTGGGTTGTGATGCCGGGCATTGCCGACATCAAGTGAGGACAAGATGAAAGACACCAGCAAATTGCAGTTTGGGACCCGGGTGATTCACGCGGGTCAGGAATATGACCCGACCACTGGTGCGGTGATGCCGGCGGTGTATTTCACCTCGACCTATGCGCAGGAAAGCCCCGGCGTGCACAAGGGTTTTGAGTATTCGCGCACGCACAACCCGACCCG
>DASUEK010000089.1:0-3175 GCA_036275115.1 Permianibacter sp.
ATGGTCGCGCGGTATCGAATAATCGCGGCCAAGGCCGCTCCCACAAAAACCATCGCGACCAAGGTCGCTCCTACAACGACGGTTTCGGCATCCCAAACTATTTCAGCGTCGCCGCCAGCCCGGTTGCCAGTTTCATCACCAGACCATAAATCGACAGCTGCGGATTGACACCGAGGCTGGTCGGAAACAGTGAGCCGTCGTGCACGCTGACATTGGCAAAGCCGCGCAATCTGCCGTTCGAATCGCAAACCGTTTTTGTCACATCCTCGCCAAATGCACAGCCACCCATCACATGGGCGCTGACCACCTGGGTGCGCGGTGTCTGCTTCGGCAGCGTCGCGATAAGGGCTTTGGCATCAGCGAAGGATTTCACTGGTGTGGCGTCCTTGTGCAGTGGCAACACTTGTTCGGCGCCGGCAGTGAACTGCAGTTCGGCCATGCGCTCCAGCGCCTCGTGCATGCTGTTCAGCAGATAGTCATTGACCGGGTAATCGAGCAGCGCATCGCCGTACGCATCGATTTCCACTTTGCCGCCCGCTGATTCCGGATGAAAGCCGTCACGCAGCAGCGCCAGCGTCGCCTGCACGCGTGGCAGCTGCGCCATGAACGCGGCATGGGTCTGGCCATGCCGCAGCAGAATGGTCGAACCGATCAAGGGATGAATCGGCGGCACTTCCAGTTTGTAGCCGCAAGGGCCGCTGACGCCGTGCTTCCAGACAAATTCGTCGGAATAAATGCTTTGCGGCGCACCTGCATCGGCGCGCACGTCAAACGGCATCAGCGCCAACGAAATCACCACCGGATGCAGAAACGTTCGGGTACCGATCAGTTTGTGCGGGTCTGGCACCTTCGAGCGCAGCAACAGCGCCGGGGTGTTGATGGCGCCGCCA
The DNA here is from genome assembly GCA_036275115.1 of Permianibacter sp. GTDB lineage: Bacteria > Pseudomonadota > Gammaproteobacteria > Enterobacterales > Permianibacteraceae > Permianibacter. The sequence continues at coordinate 891 of DASUEK010000089.1, forward strand.
CTGAGCACGAAATGCTTCGCGGTCAGTTTCACTCGGACGTTTTCCACTTTCTGACCCCAGCCATCCATGGTGACGCCTTCCGCTGCCGTCACTTGCTCGCCCTGCCATTGCAGCGTCTCGATCCGGACTCTCGTGATCAGCGTGGCACCATGGCGCAGTGCATTCGGGATGGTGGTGACGAGCATCGATTGCTTGGCGTTCATCGGGCAGCCGGTGCCGCAGTAACCCAAGTTGGCGCAGCCGCGGACATTGCGCGGAATCACTTCGGCATGCCAGCCGAGTTTCTCGGCACCTTCGCGCAAGATGCGGTTGTTGGCATTCGGTTCGACCGGCCATTTCTCGATGCCGAAGCGCGCTTCCGCTTGTTCAAACCACGGCGTCATCGTGGCGTCATCAACACCGGTGGTGCCGAATTGGCTTTGCCAGTATTCGCGGGTTGGCAGCGGCGTGCGGAAACTTGAGGTCCAGTTGATCGTGGTCGAGCCGCCGACACTGCGGCCCTGCAGAATGTTGATGCCCTTGTCTTTGGTTTTGCGCGCCGCCGCTTCCTGATAGAGCTGGCTGTAGGCTTCGTCTTCGCGCATCCGGAAATCTTTGGCGGTTTTCAGCGGCCCTTCTTCGACGATGATCACGGTCAAACCGGCCTGGGCAAGGATCTCGGCGGTAACGCCGCCGCCGGCACCGCTACCAATGATGACGACATCGGCGGTGAGTTCGAGCGAACGGTCGAGCGTGTCGCCTTCAATGATGCGCCAGCTGGGGTCGTAGCGGTCGTCGGTGTAGGTTTGGTGGAAGTAGTCGCTCGTCATCGCTAGTTCACTGTGCTGGCTGGGCGCTTTTATCACCCTCCCCTGTCAAGGGGAGGGACGGGGTGGGGTAGTTGCCGCACCACAGGTTTGACTATTTCCACTGTAGTGCAGCCGGATGGTTTGCCGGTTCTCGCACCGGCGGGCGAGGAACTTTCTTTGGCGCAAAGAAAGTTCCCAAAGAAACATGCCCTGTATTCCTCGCCCACAAAACGATGAAACTGTTTTGTGGGTGCCCTGCGCTGCTCAAAACGCAACGGCGGCTGCGGAACTCGCGCTACGCGCTCAGACAGTCCTCGCCGAAACCCCGTTGCGTTTTTCTGCTGCTCGGCTCGTCAGACGGGCGGCAACATCAAAAGCCCAAAAGCAAACAACAGTGGTTGCTGTCAGTTGGTAAATACTCACCGCACCTGTGGCGGCCCGGCATAACCGACCAAGGCCCAGTTCGCCGCATCACCATAGAACGAGGCCATCACCAGATTGTGCAGCCCGGCGTAGGCGGTTTGCAGCAGGTCGAGGAAGCTGTCGCGCCACGCGTTCAGGAATTCATTCTTGTCTTGCAAGCTGGCGTGTGACCAGTTGCTCCAGACGCCGGCGAGGGTGACGCGGCCGGCTTTGTTGCCGAGCAGGTCGAACAGCTCACGCAGTTCGGCGCGGGTGCGTGGGTAGAGATGACGCAGGGCTTTGTCGAGACGGCTGATGACGGCGTTGATTTGCTGTTGACGTGTTGCGGCATCGGCACTGAGCGCACCGTCGAGCAGTGCCGGGATCAGCGCGGTCAGAATCAGCGCGTCGTCGCCGGTAAGTATCTTCAGCGCGGGTTGCGGCGCAGCGGCGTCATCGGATGGCGCGAGGCTCAGCGTCAAACCGGCGAGTGCAGCGCCGCCAATCAGCGAGCCGAGCAGCAATTGCCGACGGGTCAACACGCGTAAACTCCCGTGTCTAATGCCCCGAGCGGCTTCATGTGAGATCCTCTGTATGCATCGGGCAAATAGGAAATCCGAGGGGTTGGAGTGCTTCAGATGGCTCCGGTTTGGCGCCATCAGCTTTGGCAAGATAGAGGCAGCCGTTGGTTCGGGCCAACAACACTATATCTGCGTCCGCCAGCGCCATTAGTGGCATCAGGTTGTAGCGATTGGCGATTTGACCGAAATGCAACTCCTGCTCCGTCGCAACAGACACCGACAGAAATTCACCTGGCCCGATACCGACTGACCTGCCATCTACTCTTTCAACAAACAGGTCAGTGATAGTTTCATTCCGGAGAACGATCTGTCTCGAAGTTTGCTGGGCAAACGCTGCTGCTGCCGTCAAGAGCAACGCAACGAAAACACAGCAGCGGCCGACTTTCATGACTTAGCGGCCGAGCAGCAGTTTCAGCATCGCGCTGACGCGCGGGCCGAATGGCGGATAGAGCAGCGGCGCGCCGTTCAGTTTGCTTTGCTGGAAAATCGGTTTCAGTTTGGAGAAGGTGTTGAA
>DASUEK010000090.1:0-16387 GCA_036275115.1 Permianibacter sp.
TGCCGCGGAATCCGTGCTCGAAGCCTGCTCTGCGCAATTGCAGCGGCTGCACGACGTCAACTGGCAGCGCTGTCACGGCGATCTGCATCCGGGCAATATTCTGTGGACCGGCGATGGCGTGCTACTGATCGATTTCGACGACTGCCGGACCGCGCCGGCAGTACAGGATTTGTGGATGCTCGCGAACACGCCGGCCGAGCGGGCCTTGCTGGTCAGCGAATACGAAAACTTCTGTGATTTCGACTGGCGTGAGTGGCAGCTGGCGGAAGTGTTTCGCGGCTTGCGGCTGGTACAGTACTGCGGCTGGCTGGCGCAGCGCTGGCACGATCCCACCTTTCCGCGCCATTTCCCATGGTTTGGTGGCGATGCCTATTTCGCTGGCCAAATCAATATGCTGACCGAGCAACGCGACGCCATCGCTGACAGCACCGGTTAAGCAAATCAGCTCAGCACGTCTCAGGCCGCCGTCGGCTCATCATTGCTGGCGCTGGCTGTCACCGGCAGCACGCTGAATCGACGGCCGATCTCGTCGCCCATCCGCCGCGCCAATTCGCGCTCGCCCATCACGACACTGGCAATGCCCAGATCTTTCAGATGCTGGTATTCATCGTCATGGTGGGTACGAACAATGATGTCGATGTCAGGGTTCAGTTTGCGGGCCAACTCAATCACCCGCCGGGTCTGGAATCGCTCGGGTGTCGTGATCACCAGAATGCGGGCCTGGGTCAGCTCGGCATGTTCCAGAATACCCGGCAACGACGCATCACCATAAATCACCGGCAGGTGTCGTTTGCGCAATTGCTCGACGTAATGGCGGTCATGCTCGATCACCAGATACGGCAGTTGCATGTCATCCAGTTGCTCGCCGATGCGACGACCCACCCGGCCAAAACCAATCAGCACCACGTGATCTTGCATGTGCTCGTGGTCGATCTCGATATCCGGCGTCGCCAGCTTGTCCTGATTGCGATTGAAGCGGGCATGCCAGCGCGGGCTTTTTTCGATCAGCGCCAGGATCGGTTTGATCGATTTGAAGGTCAGCGGGTTCAAGGTAATCGAAATCAGCGCACTGGCCAGAATGATGCTCTGCCCTTCCGGTGGCAGCAGACCATGGATCAGGCCGAGGCTGGCCAGAATGAACGAGAACTCGCCGATTTGCGCCAAACCGGCCGACACCGTCAACGCCGTCACCAGCGGATATTTGAAGAACAAGACGATGGCGAACGCCACCAGGGATTTGCCGACCAGAATGATCGCTACCGCGCCGAGTACATGCCAGGGCTTGTCAAGCAATACGCTGGGGTCAAACAACATGCCGACCGCGACAAAGAACAGCACGGCAAAGGCATCCTGAAATGGCAACGCATTGGCGGCTGCACGGTGGCTGATGTGCGAGCCGTTGATCACCACGCCGGCCAGGAAAGCACCGAGCGCAAACGACACGCCAAACAAGGTCGCGGCGGCATAAGCAATGCCGATCGCCACTGCAATCACCGCCAGCGTGAACAGCTCGCGGGAGTCGGTTTTCACCACCAGCTGCAGCAGCCACGGCACCAGTCTGGCACCCGCAACGATCATCACGGCGGAAAAAATGGTGACCTTGATCAGAACCAGGCCGAGCGACTGCCAGAACGCGCCGCTGGTGAACAGCGATGTCGCGTCGCCGCCTTTCAATGCCCCGAGAGTGGGCAGCATGACCAGCGCCAGCACCATGACCAAATCTTCGACCACCAGCCAGCCCACAGCGATGCGACCGTGCACGGTGTTCAGCACATTGTTTTCTTCGAGGCCACGCAGCAGCACCACGGTGCTGGCAACCGACAGCGCCAGACCAAACAAAATCGCCGCCGGCAAATCCCAGCCCCACCACCAAGCCATGGCACCGCCCATCGCGGTGGCGGCGACAATTTGCAAGACCGCGCCGGGCAGCGCGATGTGACGCATCTTGAGCAAATCGCGAAAGGAGAAATGCAGGCCGACGCCGAACATCAGCAGGATCACGCCGATTTCCGCCAGTTGCTGCGCCAACGACAAATCGGCAACAAAGCCGGGCGTATTGGGGCCAACCGCCACACCGGCGAGCAGGTAACCCACCAATGGCGGCAAACCGATACGAACGGCAACAAGACCGGCAATGAAGGCGAACAGGAAGCTGAGAGCGATGGTGGCGATCAGCGTGTGCTCCACAGTGGGGCTCCTGTTGGCATGGGTCTCGGAAGCGTGGCGATGAAGTCCTGCAGAGGCGTCTGAACGAGCGAATGCCCGGTTCGGCCTGAGCATAGCGCAGCCTGCCGGCCGGCGAAAATGAAAACCGGGCCACGCGGCCCGGTTTTCCTGACTCACGCGATCAGTGAGCCGACTTGGTCATCTTGTCGAGATAGCCCATGCCGAATGCCGACGCGACAAACGTCATGTGAATCAGTACAAACCACATCAGCATGTCGCTGGACTGTTCCGACGCCAGTTGCAGCACATCTGGGGTCAGCTCGACGCCCTGTTCGGTGAGTGTCTTCAGCCGCTGGTTGTAGACCGATTCCACACCGATGAATTTCTGCAGCAGGTGAATCGACGAGATGGCGACGATGGACGCCGCCACTTTCTGTTTCAGGGTACCGGTGTCGAGCTTGCCCATCCAGTCGAGCTTCTCGTTGCCTTCAGCGACATCCAGCTTCGACACAAAATTCTCGTAGCCGGAGAACATCACCATGACGATGAGACCGCCGACCATCGCCATGTCGACCAATGCCAACACCAGCAGCACCAGATCGCTTTCCTTGATCTCGAGCAGATGCGGGAAGACGTGGACGAACTCCTGAAAAAACTTCACGGTCAGCGCAATCAGCGCCAGCGACAAGCCCAGATAAATCGGCGCCAGCAACCAACGGCTGGCGTACATGGTCCGCTCGATCAGACGTTCCACTGCAGTAACTCCGGAATGACCCACCAAAATTGGCGCGGATTGTAGCAGCCCGGCTCTCCGACGGAAGCCCGGCTTGCAGCCAGACGGGCAGCGACTACCCTTTCAGAGTCTTATGGTCACAGGAGTCCGGTTATGTCCACCATCCGTTTGCTTCCCTTGCTGCTTGCCGCAGCCACCACCACCGCCAGCGCGGCCGAAGTCAGTTTGCGGGCGGATGTCTGGTATCCGATGAACGGTGAGCCTGGCAGTGCCAACCCCGGCTTCATGGTCGAGATTGCCCAGGAGGCCTTGAAGGCCGGTGGTCACACGGTCAACTACCAGACCATGCCGTGGGAACGGGCGGTCGCCGAAACCCGCGCCGGCAAGTTCGACTGCGTTATCGGCGCCTACAAGGAAGACACCCCGGACTTCGTCTTTCCTGAGGAACCGCTCGGCATGGACGTTCAGGCATTCTGGGTCAAGAAAGGTCAGGCTTGGCGCTACAGCGGCGATTTGGCCAGCCTGAAGGGCCAGACTGTCGCGGTCATCGGCGGCTATGCCTATGGTGATGAGTTCGATGATTTCGCCAAGGCCAATCCGGCCGGCATTCAGAGCGTCAGCGGTGACAATGCCCTGGAGCAGAACCTGAAGAAAATCCAGGCCGGCCGGGTGGTGACCACGCTGGAGTCGGTCTATGTCGCTGAGGCAAAAATCAAGGAGATGGGCCTGACCGGGCAAATCGAGAACGCGGGCCTGTTCGGCGAGCCGACCGAGATGTATATCGCCTGCAGCCCAGCCAAGCCGAGCTCGAAAGAATATACCAAGCTGCTGACCGACGGCGTCCGTGCCCTGCGCAGTAGCGGCAAGCTCGCCACCATCATGGCCAAGTACGGCCTGAAAGACTGGAAGTGATAGCCACCGCGCATGGTTCAGGCCGGATGCGGTCCGGGCCGGTTACGGTTCAGGCCGGATTCAGTTGCCGCGGCTCAGCATGACGGCAACGGTGCGAGACCTGCTCGCCCGCCCCCTGAGGAACCTGAACCATGCGCACCCTTGCTCTTGTTCTGACCAGCCTGGCGCTGCTTGGCGCTGGCGAGGCCATGGCCGACCGTGACAACTCGCGCGGCAACCAACGCGACAGCGGCGACAAGCGCGCCCTCTATAGCGAGCAGAGTCGCGGTCACGGCCAAAGCCGCGACTATCGCGAAGAACGCCGTGATGATCGCCGCAGCGACCGCCGTGACGATCACCGTGGCCACGATTACGATCGGCGCGACTGGCGCGATGACCGCCGCGATGACCGGCACAGCGAACATCGCCACCGCGACCGCCATGATCACGACTGGCGTGATCGGGATCACCGTCATTACCGCGATTATGATCGCCATCACCATCACTACTACTACGCGCCGGCACCGCGCCGGGTGATTTACGTCAACGACGGCTATGGTCATTACCGGCACTACCATCTGCGCCATGACTACTACAGCCACTTCTACGACCCGTTTTATTTCCACAACGGCATCCACATTCACGCCGGCTGCCATTACCACCACTTCGGCGACGCGCTCGCTGCCGGCATCGTGATCGGCGCCATTCTCGGCGACTGGTAAATCCGCCGAGCAAGGCCGCGCTCAGACTGCCTAGCAGTTTTGGCAACGCGATTCGAGTGGTCATGCAGCGGTAATTGTGCGCAGCATTTGGCGACAGAATCGCGTTTGCTAGCAGAGCAAATCCGGTGTGGGTAATGAGGGTTCCTCACACCGGGTCTGTCCAGGGCGCAGGCAACTGCGCCCTGTTCTTTTCTGCGCTGGCGCCCGGGTAGGCGGCGGGAGCGCATCGGGCTTCGGCCTTAAAAAACAAAATCGGCGGGGATCCCCGCCGTTTTTGTTGCTGACAACCTGCGCTTCACTGCGCATGACGTGCTCGGTCAATTGGCTTGCTTGCCCTTGAGCGCGGTCATCGCGGCCCGCGCCTGCAGTTCGGCATTTTCAAAATGGCGCAGCTCGGCCTGCAGCTGCTCCGGATCGGCCGAGACCAGCCAGTCCTGCCCCTTGCGAACGTTGATCACCGAGAACGTCAGCCGCAAATCGCGCCGGCGCTGCAGCTGGCGATTGCCCCAGGCGGAAAACTGGTTCGGCACCAGCCGATAACGCTCCAGGCTCTGGCCAGGCAGCGGCCGGATCAGCTCATGGGTCAGCACTTCATAGACCCACGGTTCGGTGCGATCGGGGCTGCTCAGGGTGCCGCGCAGTTTGACGCCGGTGACCGGCTCGTCCGTGCGGTTGACCAAATCAAACTCGACCACCGCTTGCGGCATGTAATCGCCGGTGGTCCAGCTGTAGCGGGCATTCTGCACGCCGACATCCCGCAGCTGCTCCAACTCGGCGGTGGCCTGGGCCAGCTTGGCCTTCACCTCCTGCTGGGCGCGCTGCGCGGCCGCCAGCGTCCGCTCTTCGCGGGTCAGCCGCAGCGCATCGGCCATCTCGATGATGTCGTCGTAATCGTCGCCATCGAGCACCCGCAGCAACGCCGGGCCAAGCGTGGCATCTTCGGCAATGGCCACCGCATCTTCCGGTGGCTTGCCGCTGTAGCCCACTTCCGAGAGGGCAATCACTGCCAGCGCGTCGGCAAGAACCTTGCGCTGTTCCGGAGTCCGTTCCGCCGTCATGTCGCGCAGGCTGTCCGCCAGCGCGTCGGTGTCGCTGTTGTCAATCGTGGGTTGGCAAGCCGCCAAAAGCAGCAGCGGCAGGCACAGCAGCCGGCGCATGGAATCCTCGTGAGGGCGTTAATGGGAGCCGTACCAATTATGGTAGCAGGCTAAACGGCGATTGCTGGAGTCATCGGCCGACCGGCGGTGGCGGCGGTCGGCCTGCCGGCACCCGCCGAACCGGTTACCCCAGCAAGCGCCGCAAGGCTTCAATGTCATAGGCGCGGGCCAGTTTCTGCAGCTGCTCGCCGAGCGCTGCCTGCTCCGGCTCGCGCTCGCGCAGCTCGGCGCCGAAATCGCGGATCCGGGCGAGCGCCCCGGTCGACAGCCAAGCCCGCAGATGCGCCAGCTCGCTGGCCGAGAGGGTTTCGCTGATCACCAGCGCTTCTTCACCGTCGGCCTCGCTCGGGCCGGCTTTCTCGGCATAACGGTATTGCACCGACAAGCATTTGGCGATGGTGGCGCAGGTCTGGGCCAGATCGACCGGCTTCAGCACCAGGCCATCGAAATGGGCGCGGATGTCGGCGTTGACCTGGGCGTCAAACACGCTGGCAGTGAACGCCAGCACCGGCAAACCGTGGTAGCGCGCACGCAGTTGGCGGGCGCACTCGATGCCATCCATGCCCGGCATCCGGATATCCATGAACACCAGCGCCGGCCGCGACTTTGCCACCGCCACCAGCGCCGCTTCACCGGAGTCGACCGTGTCGACCCGGAAGCCGATTTGGCGCAATTGCAGCGCCAGCGTGTCACGGTTGTGGGCGACATCATCGACGATGAGGATCTGTGGCTGCTCACTGCCGACCAGCGCAATTGGCGTCAGCATTTCGCCTTCTTCGATCGGCACATCGCTGACCGGCAGCGGCAGATTGAAGCGGAAGCAGGAGCCTTTGCCGGGCTGGCTCTCTACTTGCAAGCTGCCCCCGAGCATTTCGACCAGCCGGCGCGCAATCGACAAGCCGAGCCCGGTGCCTTCCTGACCCCATTGCTGGGCGGCGGCGCCAGCCTGTTGGAACGGTTCAAAAATACGCTGCTGGTCGCGCTCGGAAATGCCGATGCCCGTGTCGCGCACGGCAAACTGCAACTGACCCGGACTCAGCGGCCGCACGCTCAGTTCAATCTGGCCGTGCTCGGTGAATTTCACCGCATTGCCGAGCAGGTTGATCAGAATCTGTTTGATCTTCGCCATGTCGCCGACCACTGCGGCCGGCAAGGCCGGATCGCGCTGCACCAACAGTTGCAGCCCTTTGCTGTCAGCGCGTGGCCGCACGACGGTCGCAACATCGTCGATCAAGCGGGCCAGCGCAAACGGCGCATCGGCGCGCTCCATCCGGCCCTGCTCAATCTTGGACAGATCGAGAATCCGGTTGATGAGTTCCAGCAAATGATCAGCGCAGCGGTTGATGTTGGCGACAAACTCGGCCGCTTCCTGCGGCTCCCGTTCGCCCTGACTGAGCAGCTGGGCGTAACCGATGATGCCGTTCAATGGCGTGCGCAATTCATGGCTCATGTGCGCCAGGAAATAGGTCTTGGCTTCGCTGGCGTGTTCGGCCTGTTCGCGCGCGGCGATCAACTCTTTCTCGATGGTATTGCGGCGCTGGATCTCGGCTTCCAGCTGCTGGTTGGTGTCACTCAAGGCCTGGGTACGCTGCGCCACCATGTCGGTCAGGTGCTCTTGATGGCTGCGCAAATCCATCAGCACCGCCATGTACCGTTCAGCCAGTGCCTGCAGTTCGTTCGGCGGCAGCTCGGCGACCACTTTCGGCAACTCGCTGGGTGGCGCGTCATCGGCCAAGGCGGCTTGCAAGTGCAGCAGCGGCCGACCGACATAGCGCTCGACCAGCACGTACATCAAGAGCAACACCGCGACCGTGAAGCCACCGACCAGCGTGATCATGCTGGTCAGAAACTCCTGCAGGGCCGAACGCACTTCGGCATCGCTGAATTCGAGCTCGACGGAGGCCAGCTCGGCGCCACGCGCCTTGATGGCAAACGCGCGCATCACCGCACCATCGCTGCGGTTGGCCGGCGCGCTGGATTGTTCCAATAACTTGGGTTGCTGGCTGCGATCAAACCACCATTCGTAGCGGGCAGCACTTTGATCGGTGATGTGTACCCGCTGCAGCTCATCCAGATAGGACAGCGCCTTGACCGCTTCGCCGATCTGGCTTTCGTCAAATTCCCACAACGGCTCGCGCAGCGCCACCGACAGGACTTCGGTCGCCCCTTCCATGCGCTGCTCGAATTCTTTTTGCAGGGTGTCGCGCGTGCTCTGATAGCGGATGATCCCGAATAACGGAATCAAAATCAGCACCAACAGTGCAACCCGAAGAAAGAGCTGCGACTGCAAACGGACCCGGCGTTTTCCCTCACCGCTCATCAAAGCACCTCGGCCATCCCGACCTGCTGGACATCCAAATCAAACACCGGCCGCAGCAATTCCTGGTGTTGCACCACCAGCGACAGCAGATCCGGATCAAAATGTACCGGGTTGGTGCGGCCATCGCCTTCCACCAGAACCCGCATGGCGTGCTCGTGACTGTAAGCCGGCTTGTACGGCCGGCGCGAACGCAGCGCATCATAGGTATCCACCAGAGTGGTGATGCGCGCTGCAAGCGGAATGTCTTGGCCACGCACACCTTTCGGATAACCACTGCCATCGAATCGCTCATGGTGGCAGCAGGCGATCTCGGCAGCCATCTGGAACAGCGGCTGCTGATACTTGCGCAAAATTTTTGCGCCGGCTTCGGCATGGGTGCGCATGATGTCCCATTCGTCGGCGTCGAGCGGGCCAGCTTTCAGCAGAATGCGATCCGGAATCGACACCTTGCCGATGTCATGCAACGGCGCCGCATGTTTGATGCGGCGACAGAAATCGGCATCGCAACCGGCCAGCATCGCCAGCTTGCTGGCGTACTCGCCGATCCGGCGAGTGTGATTGCCGGTGTCCTTGTCACGAAACTCACCGGCCCGCGCCAGCAGCGCCAAGGCCTGTTCATAGGAATCGTTGAGTTCCGACACCAGCGTGTGCACGGCCTGGGTCTTGCGCTGCACTTCGCTTTCGAGCTGGGTGCGCAAGCGGAACAGATCGAGATGGGTGCGCAAACGGGCCAGCAATTCGTCGACCTGAAACGGTTTGCTGACGTAATCCATGCCGCCGACCTGAAAGCCACGGATTTTGCTTTGCGGCGTGCTGTCGGCTGACAGGAACAGAATCGGCACCTGCGCCATGCCTTCCAGCGCACGCAAGCGCTGGCAAGTTTCGTAACCGTCCATGCCGCCCGGCATCATGACGTCGAGCAGCACGATTTCCGGCTTGGCCAGCGGCGTCATTTGCAGGGCCATCTCGCCGCTGTTGGCCGCGTACACGTCAAAGCCCTGCCGTTCCAGCATCTCGCCGACCACTGCCAGATTGGTGCTGTTGTCATCCACCACCAGCACCCGTGCCGCTGCCGTCATGTCCGTGTCTCTTGTCCCGGTGTTCGCTGAGTCTAGCCTATACTGCCGACAGACTCCCTGCGATCATCCCGGGGTTCTCAGGATGCAATGCATTGCAGCATGGATGGCTTGCCTGCTGGCACTGAGTGCCAGCCCGGCTGTCACAGCCGACTGGTTTCCCTACCCGGTCGAGCGCACCGTCACGCTCGGCAATCGCAGTGACAAGCTGCCCGCCCGTTATCAGCCACTCGCCGCCAGCGCGCAACCGTGGCGACTGTGTGCGGCCCTGCCGCATCGCAAGGATGATTACTGGCGTGCGGTTGACTGGGGCCTGCAAACCGAAGCCAAGCGCATTGGCGTCCAGCTCGACATTGTCTACGCCGGCGGCTACGACCAGCTGGCGCAACAAATCCGGCAATTGCAGGAACGCTGCGGCAACGGCCAGTACGACGCCGTGATCATCGGTGCCGTGCACGAACGGGCACTGAACCCGACCTTGGCGACGCTGGCCGGCGCCGGCCTGCCGCTCATCGATTTGATCAACGGCATCGACAGTCCACACATCAGCGCCAGGGCGCGGGTCGCATTTTCCGACATGGGCGCCGCGGCCGCCGATTACGTCAACGCCCTCTGCGCCCGCGAGCGCCGGTCCTTTCGCATTGCCTGGTTTCCCGGCCCACAAGGTGCCGGCTGGGTGCGCGACGGTGATGCCGGATTTCGCAAACAGTTGCGGTCGGACTGCGGCCAGATTGTCCACAGCGCGCACGGCGACACCGGCCTGCGGGTGCAAACGGAACTGGTGCAAACGGCATTGAAAACGCTGCCGGATCTGGATTTGGTGGTTGGCACCGCGGTCACCGCCGAAGCGGCCTCGCATGTGCTGCGCAGCAACACCACGCCCCGTGTTCGCACCCTTGCTTACTACCTCAATGCCAGCGTGTTTCGCGGGCTGCGCAGCGGCCGGATCCTGGCTGCGCCGACCGACTCGCCCGTGATTCAGGCACGCATCGCCATCGATCTGGCGGTGCGCATTCTGGAGAAGCAACCCTACGAGCGTCAGGTCGGGCCGCGCGTGGTCTTGCTCGACCACTTCAACATCTACAACTTCCATCCGGATTTCGCGCTGGCACCGGAAGATCTGACCCAGTAAACCCAGGCACCGTGAAAGCTGGTGCCCGTTGCGGTGCAACTTAACGGGCCGCGGCCACCGCCCGGGCGCGACCCGCGGTCGGCAAGCCCTGATGCGCGCGCAGCAATTGCACCAAATGGATCAGGGTGCGCCGACGCGATGTGCTGGCGCGGAACACCAGGCCCACCGTGCGCTCGGCACTGGCTTTCAGCGGCAGATAGCGCACACCCTCTTCCTGATCACGCACTGCCATTTTCGGCATCAGGGTAATGCCAATGCCGCCGGCCACCATCTGCCGCAAAGTCTCCAGACTGCTGGCCCGGAACGTGGCGTTTTCGCCGGCACCGGCCAGCTGGCACACCTCCAGCGCCTGATCGCGCAGGCAGTGACCATCTTCCAGCAACAGCAGCGACTGGCCCTGCAAATCGTCGAGCGCCACCTGCTTGCGTTTGGCGAGCAGATGCTGCTTCGGCACCGCCAGCAAAAACGGTTCGCTGAACAAGGGAATGGCTTCCAGCCCTTCGTGTGGCACCGGCAAGGCCAGCAGCGCCGCATCGAGCTCGCCGCGCAGCACCAGCTGAATCAGGTGCGGGGTTTTGTCTTCCACGAGAAACAGTTTCAGATCCGGCAATTTCTGCCGCAGCATCGGCAATACCGACGGCAAATAATACGGCGCCAGCGTTGGGAACGCGCCGAGCCGCAGCTCACCGACCAAGGGGTCAGAGGCCGAACGGGCCAGCTGCACCAGTGCATCGGCATCACCGACGATGCGCCGGGCGCGCGTCGCAATCTCGCTGCCGAGCGCGGTCAACTGCACCCGCCGGCTGTCACGTTCAATCAACTGGGCGCCGAGGTATTCCTCGAGTTTTTTCAGCTGCTGGCTCAAGGTCGGCTGTGACACATGGCAGGCCTCGGCCGCCTTGCCGAAGTGTTTGTACTCGGCCACCGCCACCAGATACTGCAAATCACGCAAATTCATTGCTTGCTCCCCGCCCCAACCGGCCTGACCGGTCGACATGAACCGGACTATGCCGCCAGGCCGGTTCAATAGGCAATACCTATCAAACAGATTCAACCATTCGAATGGGCAAGGTGGCGCGCGGTCGCGAAGATGGCGCCACCGAAAACGAGCGCCGCGACTGACCGCGTAACCGGAGCACCACGATGCGCGATGTCGATTCCTGGTGGTGGCTTTGCCTGCAAACGCCGGCCAACACCGAAGCCGAACTGGAATGTCTGTGCGCCGCCTTGCTGGCGCGCTGACACAAGAACGTAACGCTTTTGATTTTTCACTCACTGTAAAGGAGCTGTAAGCATGTTGTCCGTTGGTAAAAAACTGCCTGCCTTCAACCTGAAAGCCACCGTCAGCAACGACATCAACAATGCTTTTGTTGATGTCCGCAACGATCAATTCGCTGGCAAATGGGTGGTGCTGTTCGCCTGGCCGAAAGATTTCACCTTTGTCTGCCCGACCGAAATCGCCGAGTTCGGCAAGCTGAACAGCGAGTTCGCCGATCGTGGCGCGCAAGTGCTCGGCCTGTCGACCGACAGCGAATTCGTCCACCTGGCCTGGCGCCAGCACAAGGAAGAGCTGAACAAGCTGCCGTTCCCGATGCTGGCTGACATCAAGCGCGAATTGACCGGCGCGCTCGGCATCATCGACGAAGCCGAAGGCGTCGCCCAGCGCGCCACCTTCATCGTCGACCCGGAAGGCATCATCCGCTTCGTGATGGTCACCGATCTGAACGTCGGCCGTAACGTCAAAGAAGTGCTGCGCGTACTCGACGCCCTGCAAACCGATGAACTCTGCCCGTGCAACTGGCAGAAAGGTCAGGACACGCTGAAAGTCGGCTAAGACTTTCGCGTGACTGTCGGCGGCCCGGCTTTTCGCAGGGGCGGGCCGCCGCTTTTTCCTCTCATTCAACCCCGTCAGCGCGCGTGCGAATCACGTGCGCAGGAGCGAGCCATGTCCACTGAAAATGCAGCGATTGAAACCCTGCGTGCCGCCCTGCCCGAGGCAGCGCGTGACACCAAACTGAATCTCGGCACGGTGCTGACCAGCGATGGAGCACCGGAGCTGAATGATCGCCAGATCTGGAGCATCGCGCTGGCGGTGGCGTACGCCACCAAGCATGATCGGGTGGCGACGGCCGTCGAAGCCGATGCCCGCCAATACCTGGACGACGTGCACGTCAATGCGGCGCGCACCGCCGCCACCGTGATGGCGATGAACAACGTGTATTACCGCTTCTTGCACCTCGCCGGTGACAGCGAGCTGAGCAAACTGCCGGCCCGGCTGCGCATGAACGGCCTTGCCAATCACGGCATCGCCAAACTCGATTTCGAATTGATGGCACTGGCGGTATCGGCGGTGAACGGTTGTGGCATGTGCATCGAATCGCACGTGCATGAAGTCAGCAAGCAAGGCGCCAGCAAACTCGCGATTCAATCGAGCGTGCGCATTGCGGCGGTGATGGTCGCCACCGCGCAGGCGCTGAGCCTGCCGCAGTAAAGCCTCGCGCCCCAGCGTTTTCCCCGAGCGCAAGCAAAAAGGCGGTGACCATGATGGTCACCGCCTTTTTTCGATGCGGCACACGTTACCTGCGCATTCAGCTTTGCGCCGGTTGCACCAGCACCTTGGTGCGCGCCGGCCATTTCAGGATGCCGGTGGCGAGCGCCGTGCCGAGCAGAATGACGGCACAGCCCAGGATCATATTGCGGGTGATGGCTTCGCTGAGAAACAACAGCCCCCACAGCATGCCGAACACCGGTAGCAGGTAGGTCACCGCCACGGCTTTTGCCGGACCGACGTTGGCAATCAGGCGGAAGAACAGGATGTAGGCGATGCCGGTACAGGCGACACCGAGCGCCAGCACGCTGAACCAGCTTTTCGCCGACGGCATGGCATCCGGCCAGTAGGCGATGGCGAACGGCAACAGCATCAAGGTCGCGGCGATTTGACTGCCGGCGGCATTGGCAAACGGATGCACGCCGCTCAAATGCCGCTTGGTGTAGTTGGCGGCAATGCCGTACGACAGCGATGCCGCGAGCCCGGCGACAATCGCCCACCCGCTGCCATTGTCCTTGAACGAGATCTTGCCCCAGACCAGCACGGTGACACCGAGAAAACCGACGATCAAACCGATGATGCGGGCGCCGGACAATTTGTCACCGAGCCAGAAATACGCCACCAGCGCACCGAACAATGGCACGCTGGCATTGAGCACCGAGGTAAAACCGGCGGTGAGTGACAGCGTCGCAAACGCAAACAAGGTGAACGGAATCGCCGAGTTGAGCAGCCCAACCACCGAGAAGTGGCCGTTGTGGCCTTTGAGCCCGGCCAGTTCGCCGCGCGCACCGAGCACCGCCAGCAAAAACACCATGGCGATCGCGACCCGGATGAAAATCAGCGGGATCGGGCCGAATTCCGGCGCGGCCATGCGCATGAACAAGAACGATGAGCCCCAGATGGCGGCCAGCACCAGCAGCTCGATGACATCACGCGGTTTCATCTGCACTCCTTAAAGCCGCACTAAGGCGGCATCGGTAACGGCAGCCATTGTTTCGCAACGCAAAAACGGATGCCGCCGAAAACTGGACATGTCATGTCAACGCCCTGTCAGCAGTGACAGGTCGACTCATCCAGCACCGCATCCCAGTACGGGTTGTCGCCGAACACTTCCAGAAAATAATCAATCGCCGCTTTCACTTTCGCCGGCAAATGCTTGCGGTGCGGATACATCGCGTAGATGCCTTCCGGTTTGTGAGTCCAGTCACTGAACAGGCACTTGAGCCGGCCGGCGGCCAGATCATCGGCCACGCAGAAACTCGGCATCCGGGCGATGCCCTGGCCGGCCAGCACCGCTTCGCGCATGCCCATCAGAAAATTGCTGCGGAACGGCCCCGAGACATACACCGATTCGGCGCGACCGTGGCCGACAAAATCCCAGCGGCCATCGAACTGGCAGGACGTCAACAAACACGGATGCTTCTGCAAATCCGCCGGGGTCAGCGGCGCGCCATTGCGGGCGATGTAATCGGGGCTCGCGACGATGACATTGCGCGAGGTGGTGAGCCGGCGCGCAATCATGCTGGAGTCGGCCGGCTCGCCGACTTCCAGCGCCAGATCAAACGCCTCGGCCACCATGTCGAGCTGACCGTCGACAAACACCAGCTCGACTTCCACTTCCGGGTAGCGGTGCTGAAAGCTCGGCAACACCTTGGCGACTTGGGCGAGACCAAACGACAACGGTACGCCGAGGCGCAGCGTGCCGCGCGGTGCCGACTGCAACTGCCCCAGATGCTGCTCGGCCTCCTCGGCCTGAGTGACCACTTGCTTGCAGTAGGCATGAAAGGCGATGCCGGCTTCGGTCGGCGTCAGCTTGCGGGTGGTGCGGTTCAGCAGCCGCACGCCGAGGTGGCTCTCCAGCCGGGCCACGGCCTTGGACACCGCCGCCTTGGACAAATCCAGATCCCGGGCCGCAGTCGAAAACCCGGCCGATTCCACCACCCGGGCAAAGACGGCCATGTCGGCCAGCCGTTCGGTCAATGCCATTGCACTTGCTCCCCGGGGCAGCGACGCCCCCTTGCTGATGGGAACAGAGCTTACGCCGGTCCGGCCCCACGATCAGCACTCATACGGAAACAGTGCTGTGAATATCAGACGGATTATCTATCAATAGACACAGGTTCAGACTGTGCTCGCTGTCCTGCCGGCCGCCAAGCCGGAGCCACTCCCCCAAGGCCCGCCTTGGCCCGCCGCGCAGGATTCCGCCCCTTTGAGGAAAGGAGAGTTGCCATGAAACGGTTTACCCCATCGCTTTGGTCCAGCCTGTCACGCGTCGCCATTGGCCAATTGGCCAGCCACGGCTACCTGTCGCCAAGCCAGGCGGCTCGCTGGTCGCCCACCACGGCGACCCCGGCCACCACAGAGCTGCCGCGGCGGGCACCGCAGTTGGCGGCCTGCGCCCGGGCCGCCTGCTGCGCCTGAGACGCCTGCCGTCACGGCGCCGACGCTCGACATCGGATGCGACGCCAGCTGTCTGCCGCGCACCTGAGGACACGCACCGCATCAACCAGCGCACCGGCCGGTGCGCTGGTACTAACTGCCTGAATCAGCTATTCCTTTGTCCATGACTTTGGCATGGCGGGCAACGTTTCGTTGCCAGAGATTCCCGTGGCGTCAGAACCGGTTCGACTCAGTTTTCGCAGCCAACAATTGCTGATCGCCGCCGCGGCGCTGCTGATCGGCATGGCCAGCGCGACCCTCATCAGCCGCTCGGTGATCAGCGAGCGTGCCGCAGCGCTGCAAGACCGGCTCGACAATCTCAATTCCCGCATTGCAGTGCAGACCACGGAAGGCCGCATCACCGGTGCGGTCGAGGCCTTGGCGCGCGCCAGTTCGCGTTTGCGTGACAGTGCACTCGGCAAGGTCGGCCCGGATGATCCGGACAGTTTGAGCATACTGCGGGGTCTGGCCCGGCAAACCGGCGCCCAGAACACCTTTGTGATGAATGCAGAGGGCGTGATCGTTGCCTACCACATCGACAGTGGCAAATCGGGCACCGGCCGCAAACTCGATCAGCGGCCTTATTTCCAGTTGGCCATCAACGGCAAAACCAATCTCTATCCGGCGCTCGGCACCAACACCGGCGAGCGCGGCATCTATGTCGCGGCACCGATCTTCGATGACAGCCGCATTGTTGGCGTGCTGGTCAACAAAATCGATTTCGCGGTCGTCGATGCGGTACTGCAACGGGAAAATCTGCCGCTGGCGGTGCTGACGCCCGAGCGGGTGATTTTTGCCAGCAACCGGCCGGAATGGCAGTTCGCCGTGCTCGGCAACGAAGCCGACCGCGAACGCGCGGCCGGCGAATTCCGTTACGGCAATTACTACCGCGAGCGGCAACCGGCCTTGTATCAACCGGATGCCAGCCAGCAGCTGCGCATCGGCCGCCAATTCTATCAAGTGCATGCCACAACGCTGGACTGGCAGGATCGCAACGGCACGTGGCAACTGCTGGCATTCACCGAACCGAATTATGGCTGGAGCCTGAGTCATCAGGTGCTCAGCGGTGTGCTGCCGCTGCTGCTGGTGGCACTCGCCGGTTCATGGTGGCTCAGCCGCCAGCGCCACCTCGGTCTGCGCCAGCGTTACGAAGCGCGCTTGCGCACGCTGTCGCGGGTGGTCGAGCAAAGTCCGCTGGCGATT
>DASUEK010000091.1:0-7181 GCA_036275115.1 Permianibacter sp.
GAAGGCGGCGTCAACGGCGACATCACTGACATTGACGGGGTTCTCGGCTTGAACGGACGTTTCCATGTCAATCAGAACGGGCTCGAACTGGATGGCAGCGTGCGCTCGGATCTGCCGGAAGAACTGGACCGGTTTTTCCGGGTGATTGGCCGGCCCGACGGTGATCGCTACAGCATTCGCTGGCAGCAATCGTTCGCTCGCTGAATTGCAACGAGTCGCCCGCAGCCGGGGCCGCCGATGACAGACCAGTCACGCGCTAGCCGGTTGCAAACCCAACAGGATTCCCATGACGCTTGCTTCCGCCAATCCGGTCGACTGGTCCGCCATTGAAGCGGTGCTGTTCGACATGGACGGCACGCTGCTCGATCTGCATTTCGACAACCATTTCTGGCTCGAGCATCTGCCGAAACGCTACGGCGAATTGCATGGCCTCAGCACGGCCGAGGCCAAAGCCGCGCTCTACCCGCGCTTTCAAGCCAAACGCGGTTCCCTCGATTGGTACTGCGTCGATTTCTGGAGCCGCGAGCTCGGCGTCGACATCGAAGCCCTGAAGAAAGAAGAAACGGTGCGCATCGCATTGCGGCCCCATGCACTGGAGCTGCTGCACTGGCTCGGCCAACGTGGCAAACGCCGGATACTCGCCACCAATGCCCACCGCAAATCGCTCGAGCTCAAACTCGCCCACACCACGCTGGGCGATCATTTCGAACTGATGGTGTCGTCACACGATTACGGCCATGCCAAGGAGCATGACGGGTTCTGGGCGGCGCTGGCGCGCAAATGTCATTTGCAACTCGAACGCTGCCTGTTTATTGATGACAGTCTGGATGTGCTACGTGCCGCCGTGCGCAATGGCGTCGGACAGGTGTTGGCGATTCCCAATCCGGACAGCACCAGTGGCAATCGCGACACGGCGGAGTTTGTCGCGGTCAGCGATTTCCGCGTGCTGATGCAACCGTGAGTCCGGCGAGGAGCACACGATGAAAGAACGTCTGAAGCCGGAGATCCTGTCGGCGCATATCGCTGCCGAGACCCGGCTGTTCCGGGTCGAAGCGCTGCACCTGCGTTTTGCCAACGGTGTTGAACGGCATTACGAACGCCTGCGCTCGGGTGGCCGGCCGGCGGTGATGATCATCGCGCTGCTCAATGATCACACCGTGCTGTTGACCCGCGAATACGCCGCCGGCACCGAGCGTTATGAACTGGCCCTGCCGAAAGGGCTCGCCGAAGCGGGCGAAACCCCGGAGCAAGCCGCCAACCGCGAGTTGATGGAAGAAGCCGGTTACGGCGCCCACCAACTCACCCGCTTGAAAACGCTGACGCTGGCGCCGGGTTACCTGAATCACCGGATGGAACTGGTGCTGGCGGAAAACCTGTTTGAGCAACGGCTGCAAGGCGACGAGCCGGAAGAGATTGAAGTGGTGCCGTGGTCGCTGCATGAACTGGACGCGCTGTTCGCCCGCGACGATGTCAGCGAAGCGCGCACCATCGCCGCGCTGCTGTTGGTGCGCGACAAGCTGCGCGCCGAAGGTCGACTGTAAGGAATCCCGATGTTATCCGCGCAAGCACACGCCGTGATCGCCCTCGCCCGCCAAGCCGGTGATGCCATCCTGCACGTGTACCGGCACATGACCACCGAGGTCGAGATCAAGGGCGACGGCTCGCCGCTCACCCAGGCTGACATGGCCAGCCACCGACTTATCGACGCCGGTTTGCAGGCGACCGGCTTGCCGGTGCTGTCGGAAGAAAATGCCGACATCCCGTTTGCCGAACGGCAACAGTGGACCCGCTACTGGCTGGTCGACCCGCTCGACGGCACCAAGGAATTCATCGCCCGCAATGACGAGTTCACCGTCAATATCGCGTTGATCGATCAACAGCAACCGGTGTTCGGTATTGTCTACGCGCCGGCGCTGGATTTGCTGTACGTCGCCGAGCGTGGGGTCGGTGCATTCCGGCAACGTGCGGGCGGCGCGCTGGAGCCGATTCAATGTCGCCGGTTCGATGCCGACAGCGGCGCGTTGCTGCGTGCGGTCGGCAGTCGTCGTCATGGTCTGGACAAGATCGAAAGCCTGTTGGCCAAGCTGCCGCACACGCTCGACAACCGCGGCAGCGCGCTCAAGATCTGTATGGTCGCCGAAGGCGATGCCGATTTGTACCCGCGCATGGGGCCGACCTCGGAATGGGATACAGCGGCCGGCCAGTGCGTGGTCGAATGCGCCGGTGGCGCCTTGCTTGGCCGCGATCTGCAAGCGTTCCGTTACAACACCCGCGACAGCTTGCTGAATCCGGATTTTCTGGTGTTCGGCCGCGACAGCGAACGCTGGCGGCACAAGCTGAATCTGGCGGCCTGAATCTGGTGAATTGTCGGTGCGCGGCCTGCTCGCCGGCATGCCTTCGCTGGCTGCAAGCATGCCAGCGCGGCATTGAGCCGTAGGCGTTGCCGTTATTGCGGCAAGCCAGCCGACGCTTCCTGCAGCACCTCGCGCACATCCGTAACGAAATAGCCGGTCTCACCAAAGCAGCTGCTCGGAATGCCGACGTGCTGTTCGTACACCAAGGACACGCGCTTGCCGAGCGAACGGTTGATCTTGGCGACAACCGCTTCGTCGCGCACGGTGAACGCGAACTTTTCGGTCAGCGTGCCGGGCACGTTGATCATCGCCAGCTCGCCTTCCCAAGTTTTGCACAGCCAACCTTTTTCCGACAGTTTCTGAACATAGCCGGCGCGCTCGCCTTTCGAATAGCTCCAGCTCAGCACCAGCCAGGTGTACAGCGCGAACAACAGCAGCAGCACCAGAATGGCTTTCCAGGTGAAGCGGGTGACGGTTTTCAGGATCGATTGCAGTTGCATGGCCAAGTGACTCCATTCGGGCAATGCCGGCTACGTTAGCGCGTCGCCCCGGCCTTGCCAATTGGCAGTCGTCAGGCTGTCATGGCTTTTCGCCGGGCAGCACTTCCCGGTAGCGGAGACTCAGCAGCGCTTGCTGAAACTCCCGATCACCGAGGCTGATCTCGCCCTCACCATCGAGCAGACAGTGTTCGTTGTGCAGGAACAGCGGCGCGTGGCCCGGCCGCCGCAACCAGCTGCCATTGGTGCTGTGATCGACCAGATACAACAGGCCGCGCCGCAACTCGATGCGGGCATGCTGGCGCGACACCAATGGCGATGGCAATTGCAGCTGGCATTGCTCGCCGCGGCCAATCAGATACGGCAACTGGGTCGACTCCAGTCGCCAGCTGCGCTGCTGATGCGACAGCTGCACGCATACCGTGATGGCACGGCGCATCTGGTTGACGCTGCTTCGGCTCAGCAAGGTGACATCGCGGCTTTCCCAGATGAATTCGTACAGATGCTGCAGCTCGCTCTTGCCTTTGACGCTGGCGATGTCGACCAGTCGCACGGCATCCTGCTGCGGTTCCGGCAATGCCAGGTACAAGGCTTCGTTCAGGTAGATTTTGCCGGCCTTGGCGAGATCGGCGATGCGCGCGGCAACGTTGACGGTGTCACCGAACACATCGTTGTCACTGTGCAGCACGTCGCCCCAGGCAAGGCCAATGCGGAAGGCGATGGTTTCCGAGAACGTTGCCGACAACAGCTGGGCACCCGCCTGCATTGCGCGCGCCGCTTCAATCGCTGCGGCCGGCTCGGTGAAACTCGCCATGACCGCATCACCGATGTGCTTGATGACCTGACCACGGTGATCGCGCACGCAGGCGGCCAGTTCATTCAGCGAGCGCGCTACCACCGCACGCGCCGCGTCATTGCCCAAACGCTCGTACAGCGCCGTGCTGCCGACCAGATCGGCAAACAGCACCACCGCGTGAACAGCACCGGTCATGCTTTGAAGCGCGCCAGCTGCTGCCGCAGGCGCTCGGCCAGCTCGGCCATGGCGATGCTGGCATGCACCGTTTGATCGGCCTGGCTCGCAACGGCCTGACTGCCACCCAGCACCTGCTGGAAGCGACCGACCAATTGATGGGCGTGGTGGGTTTGCTGCTCGGCCGATTGCAGATTGGCGGTGTTGTGTTCGGCAATCAACGCAACGGTATCGCGGATCTGCTGCAAGGCCTCGTCGACCCGGTGCGCGTCCTGCTGTGCCGCTTTGGCCCGTTCATGACTGCGTTCGATGGTGCTGACCGCCGCTTCGATGCCAGTCAGCAATTCACTGATGGTGTCCTGAATTTGTTTGGTCGACGTCTGCGTGCGGGTGGCGAGGTTGCGCACTTCATCGGCAACCACCGCGAATCCACGGCCCTGCTCGCCAGCGCGCGCCGCCTCAATGGCAGCGTTGAGCGCGAGCAGGTTGGTTTGTTCGGCAATGTCCTTGATCACCACGACCACCGCATTGATCGCGCTGCCGCGTTCGGCCAGTTTGGCGATCACGGCTTCGGCCTGGGTCAATTCACTCGCGAGACTGTCATTGGTTTGCAAGGCGCGGTTGACCACCTCACGCGCCTGCTGGCTGCGATCGCCCGAAGCCTGCACCGATTCCGCCACCAAGCCGGCATTGCGGGTCTGCTGATCCGCGGCCTGCTCCAGCGCCGTCAGGTTCTGGTGGATGTGCTCCAGCTCCTGCTGCTGGCTTTGTACCGCAGCGCCGGTGGCTTCGGCGATCTGGCGCACGCTGAGCGCCTGTCCGTTGACTTGCACCGCAACCGATTGCACCTGCTCGACCAGCGCACTGACGGTGTCGGCCATCGCGTTGAAGCTGCGGCTCAGGTCCGCCATTTCGTCTTCGGTGTGCACTTGTGCGCGCACCCGGGTTTCGCCTTCGGCAAACCGTCGTGAGGCCTGGGTGAACGAGGCCAGCGTCAACTGCGTGGAATAACTCAGGCCGACAAAGAGATAGGCGACCGCAAGCAAACTCGACAGCGTCGCACCGAGCAACCACCACAATTGTTGCCGCTGGCTGCTCAGCCGCGTTTCCAGTCCGTGTTGCAGCTGCTCATGCACCCGCGCGGCAAACTGATAAACCTGCGCCACCTGCTCGCCCATCGTGCTGGCCAGTGTTTCGGCGCTGATCTCGACTGATGCGGCTTCCACCACCTGCTCCTGCAGGTAACTCTGGGTCGCTTCAAACGCTGCGAACGCGGCAGTCATTTCGCTCTGCAAGGCTTCATCGGTCACCGCATCGCGCACCGCTGCAAACAGGTTGTCGCGGCTGGCGTAGAGCTTGTCGAGTTCCTGCGACAGCGCATCGAACGTGGTCGAGTCAATGGTCGGCAAACTGAGCGCGTAAACGCCGATGCTGCGCAAGCGGCGCTGGCTGCGCAGCAAGGTCGGCAGCCGTTTGTTCAGCAGATCAGCGAGATAAAAGGTTTCCAGTGCCGGATCGTTGACCAGCCCGCTGGCATCGGCGAGCACCCGCAGCAGGGCATCAAGTCTTGCATCGAACGGATCGTAAACGCTGTACAGCTCGGCGACATCGCGCACCGAGCCTTGCGGCTGTTGACGCAGCGCCGCAAACGCCTGCTCGGCTTCAGCGACGGCGGCTGCCAGCGCCGGCTCGGCTTCCGCGTGCGTCGCCAGCGTTTGCAGTTGCTGCAGCATGCGCTCGGCTTCCGCGGTCATTGCGGCCTGACTGGTGCTGTCCTGCAAAGCCCGGTAGCGATACGCCGCAACCATGAAATCGCCATAACGCTGGTGCAACTGCAACCAGTCCGGCACAAAGGCCAGCGCCTGCAATTCGCGCGCGGTCTTGCTTTGCCGGCCGACCACTTCACTGAGGTAACCGTAACCAAGCAGCAGCAACGGCAACAGAAACAGGCCGCTGACCAGCAACAGCTTGGCGCTGTAGCGCAGCCGGTTCATCAGGGCAATGGCAGGGGTGAACAACGACCGCATCGGAACGCGCTCCGGGGTATCGAGGTGCTGACCGTTTCAGCATGGTCGGTCAGCGCCGAAAATGCCAATCCCGATCGCTGGCGAATGGTCGAATCCCCGGCGTTTCGTCGGCAAAAAAAAAAGCCGCCGGCCTGTGCGGCCGGCGGCGGTGGTACGGGCGCGGATCAGTGGCCGTGACTGACCGAATGGGTCTGCACGGTCACCGGCACCGGATTGCCGTCACCGGTTTCGAAGAAGAACGGCTGGCGGGCCTTCTTGCGAACGCCGATTTCATTCATCGTCGGCAGTTCGTACAGCCGGCCGTTGATCATCACGGCGGCGATCTTGTCGGACTGGCGAATGTCACCCAACACATCGCCATCGAGGATCACCAGATCCGCCAACTTGCCGGCTTCGAGCGAACCGATGTCTTTGTCCATGCCGAGGTAGCGCGCCGGGTTTAGCGTGGCGGTGCGGATCGCTTCCAGCGGCGTCATGCCGCCGAGTCCGAACATCCACATCTCCCAGTGCGCGCCGAGGCCTTCACGCTGACCGTGGGCACCGATATTGACCGGCACGCCGGCACGCTGCAGCTCGGTGGCGGTTTGCGCGACGCGGATGATGTTGAAATCTTCCACCGGTGCGATCGGCCGGCGCACGCTACGCGGCTGCAGCACCGAGGCCGGCACGAATCTCGACAGAATCGGATGCTTCCAGACGTCGGTCATCGCATACCAGTAGTGCTCGCCGTCGAGACCGCCGTAGCCAACGTTCAGGGTCGGCGTGTAACCGACCTTGGTCTGCGACCACAGCTGCTTGACGTCGTCGTAGGCAATCGCCACCGGAATCGCGTGTTCGACGCCGGTGTGACCATCGACCACCATGGTCATGTTGTGCTGGAACAGCGAACCGCCTTCCGGCACCACCATCATGTTGGTTTGCCGGGCTGCTTCCAACACTTGCTGGCGCTGCTCGCGACGCGGCTGGTTGTAGCTCTTGACGCTGATTGCGCCGCCAGCCTGCATCCGTTTCAAATGCGTGAGCGCGTCATCCAGGCTGTTGACCGACGCGGTGAACGGCGCCTTGGCACCATACAAAATCGTGCCGGTCGAGAAGATGCGCGGGCCGACGATATGGCCGGCACGCTGCATTTCTGCTTGCGTGAAAATTTCCGAGGTGTCGTTGGACGGATCGTGAATGGTGGTCACGCCAAACGCCAGCGAGGCGTAGTTGACCCAGCTCTGCTGCGGGATGATTTCATCCTCGCCCATGCCGCCGTGCCAGTGCACGTCAATGAGGCCCGGGATGATGGTCTTGCCGCTGGCATCGATCTGCACGGCATCGGCCGGAATGC
>DASUEK010000092.1:0-4292 GCA_036275115.1 Permianibacter sp.
CCGCAAGCGTCAGCGACGAAATCCACATCCAGCGTTTCACTGGCGTTTCTCCTTGTCCTTGCAGAGGGAATGCAGACGCATGGAAAGCGTCCTTGTGCTTACAGTCCGGACCGCTGACAAAACCTTACAGCGCGGTCGGTAACAACTTGTTAATGGCGCAGTGGCAAAGGCATGAACGGCCGCGCAGGCCTCAGCTGGCGCGGCGCTTTTGTAGCAAAACGTACACCGGCAGACCTGACAACAGCAGCAGGAAACCCCAGAACACCGTGTCGCGACCGGAGCCGACCACCGCCCACAGCGCGTACAGAAAGCCGAGCGCCAGCACGACCCGACGTAGCGGCGTCAGCGTGACGGCCGCCTCGTCACGCAGCAACAGCAACGCCGCCATGGTGCAGAACAAATACGGCACCAGCGTGGCAAGCGTCGCCAGCAGCGCCATAAACGTAAAGATGGAGACCAGACTGCCGCTGTAATTGAGCACCACCAGCAGCGACGCCAACACGCTGCCGGCGACAATCGCCAGCGCCGGCACCCCACGGGCGTTTTCGCGGCCGGCAAAAGCCGGGAACAAGCCGTCTTGCGCCATCGCCTGTGGCAGTTGGCCCTGAATCAGCAGCCAGCCATTCAGCGCACCGAAGCAACTGATCGCGCCGGTCAGCGCCATTACGGTGGCGCCGGTTTCGCCCCAGACCACGCGCGCCGCGTCGGCAAACGGCGCATTCGATTGCGCCAGTTGCTCCGGTGGCACCAGCCCCATGGCAATCGTGCAGGCGGCCGCGGTGATCAGCGCGGCAATCGCGGTGCCGTACAAAGTCGCGCGCGCGACATTGCGCTGCGGGTTGGCGACTTTGCCGGCAGCAATCGATGCGCTTTCCAGCCCGAGCATGGCCCACAGCGCCATCGCGGCGCTGGCGTTGGTGGCGTGCATCAGGCTGTCGCCGCTGCGGTTGAACGGGGTGAAATGTGCCGGCTGCAAATGCCACAGACCAAACAGCAGCAGCAGAAACAGCGGCGCCAACTTCAGCAGGGTCATCAACACTTGCAGCACACCGGCGCTGCGCACGCCGTGCAGGTTCACCGCCGTCAGCAACCACAACGTGGCGAGCGCGACGCTGGCCGCGAGCACCGGCGATGCAGCGAGTACCGGAAACAGGGCACTGAGATAACTGACCATCGCGACCGCGATCGCGGCATTGGTGACCCAGATCGAAATCCAGTACGACCACGCGACCAGAAAGCCGGCGAAGTCACCGAACGCGAGTTTGGTGTAGGCGTAGATGCCGCCGGCCGCCGGCCGCGCCCGCGCCAGCCATGAAAAGGTCAGCGCCAGCAACAAAGCGCCGGCAACCGTGAACGCCCAGCCGAGCAGACTGACCGCACCGAACGGCGCCATCGTTGCCGGCAACAGGAAGATGCCGGAACCGATCATGTTGCCGATGACCAGCGCGGTCGCCATCAGCAGGCTCAGCGGCTTCTTCGGTTCCGTCGTCATGGCGCGAGTCCTTTTTTTATTTTTGTTTTTGCTTTGGTTTTGTCGCACACCGCGCGCGTTACAGGAGATGCCGGTACGCGACTTTCAGCAGATCCTGAAAATGTTTGACGCCGGCTTCGCGCTTTGGACACAACCGACCGGCGTGGTAGCTGCCGCTCTGCAGGCCTTTTTGCACCGCCAGACAAATGCCGATGTCTTCGTCCTGGATTTCGTGGCTGAACTGCTGGTCCTGGCTGCGCCGCGCCAACTCGTTGGCATCGGCGGTGGCCGTATAGTAGTAATCGAACTCGACCCGGCAGCGGTCCACACCGAGCGGTACGATGCGATTGGTCTGCATCCGGCCCGGCAGACAGTTGAGCATGATGTTCGGGTAAATGAAGTAATAAAACGCACCGCCACCGGCGCCATAAAAATTGGCATCGTTTTCCAGCGGCGAATACTGCAGCGAATACCATTCCGCCAGTTCGGTGTGGTAGGCACGGTAATCGAGCAGCTTGCTGAGGCCCGGGTGCACGTGCGGCAGGTGATAGCCTTCGAGAAAATTGTCGACATAGACTTTCCAGTTGCAGTCGATGTCGTAACTGACCCGGTTGTGAAAATGCAGGTTCTGCACCTGATTGGCGGCGACCCGTTCGCTGATGCCGGCCATCACCTGTTCAAACGGCGGGGCGTCATCGCTGAGGCTGACAAACACCAGCGGCGCCCACACCGCAACGCGCACCGCCGGCAAGCGAATGGTGCTGACCTCAAAGTCGCAGGCGCCCTGCATTTCCGGCGCGCTGCGCAATTGGCCGTCGAGCGTGTAAGTCCAGCCGTGGTATTTGCAGTGCAGCGCCTTGGCACCTTTGCCGTCACACAGCGCGAGCGGCCCGGCCCGGTGCCGGCAGACATTGTGAAACGCGCGCAATTCGCCGTCCTGACCACGCACGACGATGATCGGTTTGCCGGCAACATCGGCGACGACGTGATCACCGGGGTCGCGCAGCGCATCGAGCTGCGCCACCAATTGCCAGCTGCGGCCAAACACCAGCCCCTGTTCGGCCTGATACAGCGCGACATCGGTGTAAAACGGTGCCGGCAGTGCGTGCGCCTGTTCCAGTGGTTCGATCTGCAGCCATTCGGCCGGCAAACGCGTTTTCATGCCCTCTCCGCTCGTCATGTACGGTCCACCCCAGCGGGCGTCGCGCTACTGTAGCGCCGCCGCCTTGTCTAAACCAACAGGCCCGCGCACTATGCCAGCGTCTGTCTTGTTCGCCCGGTCGCCCTCATGACGTCATCCCCCTACGCTGCGCTGTTTGAACCGGTCCACATCGGCCCGGTGGTCGCACCAAACCGGTTTTATCAAGTCCCGCACTGCAACGGCATGGGCTACCGGATGCCGCATGCACTCGCCGCCATGCGCGCCATCAAGGCCCAGGGCGGTTGGGGCGTGGTCTGCACCGAGGAAGTCGAGATCCACCCGAGCGGCGACATCGCGCCGTGTTTTGAAGGCCGGCTGTGGAGTGACGACGACATCGCCGGTTTGCAATTGATGGCGAACAGCGTCAAGCAACACGGTGCGCTCGCCGGCATCCAGCTGGTGCACAACGGCGTTGACGCACCGAACTGGTATTCACGCGTGACGCCGATTGGTCCGAGCGCGATGGGGGTGATCGGCGGCAGCGGTTACGAGCCGGTGCAAACCCGGCGCATGGACAAGCGCGACATCGCCGCGTTTCGCCGCTGGCACCGCGCCGCCGCGCTGCGTGCCAAACGCGCCGGCTTTGACATTGTCTATTGCTATGCCGGGCACGGCCTGACGCTGCCGTTTCATTTCCTGTCGCGCCGGTTCAATGATCGCCGCGACGAATACGGCGGCACGCTGGAGAACCGCGTCCGTCTGCTCAGGGAAATTCTCGAAGACACCAAGGAGGCGATTGGTGATCGCTGCGCGGTCGCGCTGCGCTTTGCCGTGGACGAGCTGATCGGCAAAGACGGCATCGAAGCCGACAGCGAAGGCCGCGATGTGGTCGCCATGCTGGCCGAGCTGCCCGATCTCTGGGACGTCAACATCAGCGGCTGGAGCAACGACTCGGCGTCGTCGCGCTTTGCCAAGGAAGGGTATCAGGAGCCGTACATTCAATTCGTCAAAGCGCTGACCAGCAAGCCGGTGGTCGGTGTCGGCCGCTACACCTCACCTGATCACATGCTCAGCCTGGTCAGGCGTGGTGTGCTCGATCTGATCGGTGCGGCGCGGCCATCCATTGCCGATCCGTTTCTGCCGAACAAGATCCGCGACAACCGCATCGACGACATCCGCGAGTGCATCGGCTGCAATATCTGCGTCGCGTCTGACAACAAACTGATTCCGATCCGCTGCACCCAGAACCCGACCATGGGTGAAGAGTGGCGGCGCGATTGGCACCCCGAACAGATCGCCAGCGCCAGCAGCGATAACAGCGTGCTGATCGTCGGCGCCGGCCCGGCTGGTCTGGAAGCGGCGCGCGCACTCGGCCAGCGCGGTTATGCGGTAACGCTCGCCGAAGCCGGCACCGCACTTGGCGGTCATGTGCATCATCTCGGCAAGCTGCCGGGCCTTGCTGAGTGGCGCCGGGTGATCGACTGGCGCATCAGCCAGATCGAGAAAATGCCGGACGTCAACGTCTACCGTGACAGCCGACTCGATGCCGCGCAGGTGCTCGAGTTCGGTTTCACCCACGTGATGATCGCGACCGGCGCCCACTGGCGCCGCGACGGCCGCGGTCGCAGCTATCCGTTCGGCATCGCTGATGACGGCGCCGCAGCACTGCCGCGTTTTACC
>DASUEK010000093.1:0-16429 GCA_036275115.1 Permianibacter sp.
CAGACCGTAGCCGTAACGGTTGATGTCGTCGATGACCTTGTCCAGATCGTCGCTGGCGTAACGGACGATATGGACGATCGGGCCGAAGTTTTCCTGCTTCAGGTCGTGGATGCTGCCAATCTCGAACGCGATCGGGGCGAGAAAATGACCGTCGCTGGCGTTGGCCGGCAGCTTGCCCTCGGCAAGGAACTTCTTGCTGGCGCGCATCTGCGAGATATGGTTTTCCAGATCGCGCTTGGAGCCGGCATCGATCACCGGGCCGATGTCGGTACTCGGGTCCATCGGGTCGCCGAGTTTCAGTTCCGCCATGGCGCCGTGCAAAACTTCGATGATGCGATCCGCGACTTCGTTCTGCACGTACAGCACGCGCAGTGCCGAGCAGCGCTGACCGGCCGACGTGAACGCCGAGCGGATCACATCAGCAACGACTTGCTCCGGCAGCGCTGACGAATCGACGATCATCGCGTTCTGGCCGCCGGTTTCGGCGATCAGGCTGGCGATGGGTGCATGACGTGCGGCCAATGCACGGTTGATCTGGAACGCCGTGTCGGTCGAGCCGGTGAAAGCGACGCCGGCGATGCGCGGATCTTCGGTCAGCACCGGCGCGAGTTCAGCGCCCGAGCCCGGCAGGAAATGCAGCACATCGGCCGGCACGCCGGCTTGCAGCAGCAATTGCACGGCGCGGAACGCGACCAGCGGCGTTTGACCGGCCGGCTTCGCCAGCACACTGTTGCCGGCGGCAAGCGCGGCGGCAACCTGACCGGTGAAGATCGCCAGCGGGAAGTTCCACGGGGCAATACAGGCGAACACGCCACGGCCGTCGAGGAACAGTTCGTTGCGCTCGCCCGTCGGGCCCGGCAGTGCGACCGGCTTGCCGAAATCGATGCGGGCGCGCTCGGCGTAGTAACGCAGGAAGTCTACGGCTTCGCGGATTTCGTCGATGCCGTCCTGCAGGGTCTTGCCGCCTTCGCGGGTGCAGATGGCGATCAGTTCGTGCTTGTGTGACTCGAACAGATCGGCGGCTTTTTCCAGCACGGTGGCGCGGCGATCGGCCGGCGTGGCGTTCCAGCCCGGCTGGGCGTTGTAAGCGATTTCCAGCGCGCGCGCGGCCTGATCGCGGGTGACGCGGGTGACGCTGCCGATCACTTCGGTGATGCGCGCCGGGTTGTAGCATTCTTTCTTGGCGCCGACGATCAATTCACCGTTGATGATTGGCGTGGCGTGCCACTGGCTGCCTTTGTAGGCGTGCACACCGGCGACGAAAGGTTCCAGTTCAGCGCGGATGTTCAGGTTGGTACCGGCGGAATTCATGCGAGTGGCTCCGAAAAGTTGCGGCGGCAGCGGAATGCGGGCGTTGTGCAGCGTCGGGAAGGATTTCAGTTTGCGGACCGGGTGGGTGACCAGCGCCGCGGCCGGCGTGTCTTCATCGACCAGCTGGTGCACGAACGAGGTGTTGGCACCGTTCTCGAGCAGGCGACGAACCAGATAGGGCAGCAGATCTTTATGCGCGCCGACTGGTGCGTACACGCGGCAGTACAGATCCGGATGCTCGGCGATCAGCGCGTCGTACAGCGCTTCGCCCATGCCGTGCAGGCGCTGGAATTCGAAATCGCGACGGCTGCCGGCCATGTTCAGGATGCTCTTCACCGTTTGCGCGTTGTGGGTCGCAAACTGGGCAAAGAACGTGCCTTGCTGGTTCAGCAAATACTTGGCGCAAGCGAGGTAAGAGACGTCGGTCGCCGACTTGCGGGTGTAGACCGGGTAGCTCTTGAGGCCAGCGATTTGCGACCACTTGATCTCGCTGTCCCAGTACGCGCCTTTGACCAGCCGCAGCGGAATCACCCGCTTCAATTCTTTCGCCAGCTGATTCAGGTAGCCGAGCACCGGCAGCGCGCGTTTGGAATAGGCCTGCACGACCAGACCGAAACCGTTCCAGCCCTGGCAGACATCCGAGCGCAGCACGCGCTCGATCAGTTCCAGTGACAGTTCCAGCCGATCGGCCTCTTCGGCGTCGATGGTGATGAAGACATTGCGCTCGCGTGCTTCGCGGGCCAGATCGATCAGCGTCGCGGTCAGTTCGTTCAGCACGCGCTCGCGCTTGCCGACTTCGTAACGCGGATGCAACGCTGACAGCTTGATCGAGATGCTGGCCGGTGGAACGCGTTCCGGTTTCGGCGCGCCGCCGATGGCGCGAATGGCCGCGGCATACGAGGCTTTGTAACGCACGGCATCTTCAGCGGTAAACGCCGCTTCACCGAGCATGTCGAAGGAGTGGGTATAGCCGCGCGATTGATCTTTCTGCGCGCGCTCCAAGGCTTCGTCAATGGTGCGACCAAGCACGAACTGCGAGCCCATTTGCTTCATCGCCTGGTTCAGCGCCTGCCGGACTATCGGTTCGCCACAGCGCTGGATCAAACGGTTCAGCAGGTGCGAAGGCCGTCCGTCCTCTTCGGTGCCGAGCGTCATCACCTTGCCGGTCAGCATCAAGCCCCAGGTCGACATATTGACCAGCAGCGATTCGCTCTGGCCGACGTGCTTGTCCCAGTCGGCGGTGCGCAGCTTGTCAGCGATCAGTTTGTTGGCGACCTCGGCATCCGGAATGCGCAGCAGCGCTTCGGCGAGGCACATCAGGATCACGCCTTCCTGGGTGCTCAAGGAGTATTGCTGCAGAAACGCTTCGACGCCCTGCTTGTCGCGGTTACGCTCGCGGACGTTTTCGACAAAGCGGGTGGCGTCGGCAGTGACCTTTTCAATCTCGGCATCGCCGAGGCTGAGCAGGCCGAGCAACTCTTCGAGATAGCTCGATTCGTCGACGTTGTAGTTGCGCGTGATGAGCTCACGCCATTGGTCCAGCGACAGGTCCCGGAATTCCGGGTCGAGTGCGCGACGGGCGGGGAACATGCAGACCTCCGGTAACGGCAGGCGGGTAGAGCGAACCTTTGCCAAGGGGACGGTAAGTCCCAAGGGAAAAGAAACCCGCCAAGTATGGTCGGTGTCAGCCGAATTGCCGGGCAAATCAGGCCGGACCAACCGCTTTTCGAACGGGCGCTATTGTCCGGGTTGTGGCAAGGGCTGACTTGTATGCCGGCAATGGCCGGGGCGAGGGCGGGCTACAAGGACGGCCGGCCGGCGCCCGGCCTGTCGACCGAAACCGGCTTAACTGGCACTCCGGGCGGCCAGCAGCGACAATTGACGCCTTGCACGCCCATCCCAACCGCGCACCCCGCCATGGTCCATGCCGACGCAATCGCTGCCTTTTTCGCCCAGCTGGCCAACCCGGGCTACGTCGAGGCGCTGTTCGACCCGATCCCGGATCTGGTGTTCGCGCTGAAAACCCGCGACGGCAAATACCTGTCGGTCAACGAAGCCTGGGTCAAGCGCTGCGGCCTCAAACACAAGCGGGAAGCGCTCGGCCGCACGGCCCGCGATCTGTTTCCGTCGCACATGGCGGCGCGTTACGAAGCGCAGGATCAGAAGCTGCTGCGCACCGGCATGCCGATTGTCGACAGTCTCGATCTGATTCTCTATGCCAATGGCAGCGCCGGCTGGTGCCTGTCGAACAAGGTCGCGTTGAAAGACGGCAAGGGCAAAATCGTCGGCATCGCGACGTTGTCGAAAGATCTGGTCGATCCGAGTCGGGCCGGTTTGATCGACGAAGCGTTTGCTGCGACGGTCGATTTCATTCAGGCGCATTACGATGACAGCCTGCGGGTCGAAGCGCTGGCGAAAATGGCCAAGCTGTCGGTGCCGCAATTCGAACGCCGGATGAAGCGGGTGTTTCATATTTCCAGCGCCCAGTTCATCACCAAGACCCGCATTGACGCGGCGCTGCAGGCGCTGACCGAAACTGACACCCCGCTCGGCCAGATCGCCGTCGATTGCGGTTGGTACGATCACGCGGCGTTCTCGCGCCAGTTCAAGCAGGTCACCGGGCTGACGCCGAGCGAATTTCGTTCGCTGTCGGCGCGTTGATGCCGGGCCGATATGTACCGCTCACCCCGCATCCTGATCATCACGCCGCCCGGCGCTGCGGCGCGCACCGGCAATCGCGCCACCGCGGTGCGCTGGCGGGCGCAGCTGCTTGCGCTCGGCTGTCGGGTACGCATTGCCGATCAATTCATTGGCCGCTGCCCGGATCTGACCCTTGCCTTGCACGCGCGCCGCAGCGCTGCGGCCGTGCATGAAGTGAAAGGCAAATGCCCGACGCCGGTCGTGGTGATGCTGACCGGCACTGATGTTTACAAGGATTTGCCGGGTGATGCCGACGCCCGCGCGGCGCTTGCGCTGGCCGATGCGATTGTCGCGCTGCAGCCTGACATGGCGCAGCGGCTGCCGGAAGCGCTCCGGCAAAAAGTGCGGGTTATCGTTCAGGCCGCCGCGGTGGCGCCGATTGCCCGGCCACGCCGTAACAAACTTGACGTGCTGGTGTCTGGCCATCTGCGTGACGAGAAAGATCCGTTCCGGGCCGTGCAAGCGCTCATGCAGCTGCCGGCAGCGCCAATCCGGCTCAGTCACATTGGCGATGAACTGACCGCGGGTTTTCGCCAGCAGGCGCTAGACTGGATGCAGCGTGAGTCGCGCTACCGCTACTACGGCGGCTGGTCGCCGGCGCGGGCGCGGCACCGACTCGCCCGTGCCGATCTGCTGATCAATGCCTCACGTATCGAGGGCTGCCCGGCGGTGGTCTGCGAAGCGTTGTCGGCCGGCACGCCAGTGCTGGCCTCACGCATTCCGGCCCACGAAGGTTTGTTGGGCGTCGATTATCCCGGCCTGTTTCCGGTGGGCGATCAGGCCGCGCTCGCCGCGCTGTTGCAGCGCTGTGTCACGCAAGCGAATTTTCTGCAGGAGTTGCGGGCGGCCTTGCAGCCGCGCCGACAACTGGTGTCGCCATTGACCGAACAGGCAGCGATCAAGCGTCTGTTGCAAGAACTGGAGGTATTACCGCGATGAACACGACTGCCGATGAGCCGATCCGGCTGACCCAGTATGCCCACGGTGGCGGTTGCGGCTGCAAGATTGCGCCGGCGCTGCTGCAGGAAATTCTCGGCGACTCGATCGTCAAGCAGGTGGTGCCGCAGCTGTTGGTTGGCGTCGAGAACAGTGACGATGCTGCCGTTTATCAGCTGAACGAGAATCAAGCGATTGTCGCGACCACCGATTTTTTCACGCCGATTGTCGATGACCCGTATGACTTCGGCCGCATCGCCGCGACCAATGCGCTGTCCGATATTTACGCGATGGGCGGCCAGCCGCTGTTCGCGCTCGCCATTGTCGGCATGCCAATCAACAAACTGAAGCCGGCAACGATTCGCGAGATCCTGCGCGGTGGCGAAGATGTCTGCAAAGCGGCCGGGATTCCGATCGCCGGCGGCCATTCGATTGACACGCCGGAACCGATTTACGGCCTCGTCGGCATCGGCGTGGTGCATCCGAAGCAATTGAAGCGTAACGACACCGCACAAATCGGTGATGTGCTGGTGCTCGGCAAGCCGCTCGGTGTTGGCGTGCTGTCGGCGGCGATCAAGCAAGGCAAACTCGGCGCCGACGGTTATGTCGCGATGGTCGCCAACACCACCAAGCTGAACACGCCGGGCGTTGAGCTGGCACAAATCGAAGGCGTCCATGCCATGACCGATGTCACCGGCTTTGGTCTGGCCGGTCACGGTTGGGAGATGGCGCGCGGCAGCAACGCCGAGATCGTGCTGCGCTTCGATGCGCTGCCGATTTTGCCGGGCGTGCCGGCGCTGGCCGAGCAGGGCTTTGTCACCGGCGCATCGACCCGTAACTGGGCTGGCTATGGCGAGCACATCCAGTTGTTCGATGGCTGCGCGCCATGGCAGCAGGCGCTGCTGACCGATCCGCAGACCAGCGGTGGTTTGTTGGTCGCTTGCACGCCAGCCAGCGTAGAAGCGGTGCTGGCAAACTTCCGTCAGCACGGTTTTGCCGAAGCCGCGGTGATTGGCAAGGTGGTTTCTGGCACACCCAGCGTGCGCGTGCTCGCGGCCGGTTGATTTCAGCAAGTATCAGGACACAAGGAGACGCAACATGAAACAGGGCTGGACACGAGGGCTGGCAGCAATGTGGGCGTTGTTGGTTGGCGCGCTGATGACCACGGCCGCAACGGCGACGGAACCGCTTCGCGTCAGCGCGATCCCGGATGAGGCGCCAACGGAATTGATTCGCAAATTCCAGCCGCTCGGTGCGTATCTTGAAAAAGAACTTGGCCGGCCGGTGGTGTTCACCCCGGTCAATGATTATGCCGCGGTCGTGGAAGCTCTCGCCGCCGGCAAAATCGATCTCGCCTGGCTCGGCGGCTTTACCTTCGTACAAGCGCGGCTGCGCACGGGGAACGCGATGCCGATTGTCCAGCGTGCCGAAGATGAGCAGTTCACCAGCAAATTCATCGCCAGCGCCAGCAGCGGTATCAGCAAGATGGCCGACATGCGTGGCAAAACCTTCGCATTCGGTAGCCCGAGTTCAACGTCCGGCCATCTGATGCCGCGCCATTTCCTCAATCAGAACGGCATCGATCCGGATATCGATTTCAAAAACCTTGCCTTCTCCGGTGCGCACGATGCCACCGTGGCCTGGGTCGCCAGTGGCAAGGTCGATGCCGGTGCGCTCAATGCCTCGGTATGGGACAAGCTGGTCGAACAGGGCAAGGTGGATCAAAGCAAGGTGAAAGTGATTTGGACCACGCCGCCGTACTACGACTACAACTGGACCGTTCGCGGCGACCTCGATAAGGAGCTGGTGCGCAAACTGACCGCAGCGTTCCTGAAACTCGACAGCAACAATCCGGCGCATGCCGAGATCCTGAAACTGCAGCGCGCCAGCAAATACGTCGCGACCAAGCCGGAAAATTACGCCGGCATTGAAGCGGCCGCGCGCAAAGCCGGTTTGCTGAAATAAGACATGACGCCAGCTTTCACAACTGTACCAACAGCGTCAGTATCGTCATTGGCACTGCAGATCGCCGGGCTGGATTTGCGGCTCGGCCGAGGCGCCCAATCGCGCGCGGTGTTGTCGGCCATTTCGCTGTCGGTCGCCCGCGGCGAGCAAGTGGCTATCATCGGCCCGAGCGGCGCCGGCAAGACCTCGCTGCTGCGGCTGGCAGCCACCGCACTGCGTGGTGACGGTGCGTTGCAGGTGTTGGGTCAGGATCCGTGGCAGCTGGCCAGTAACAAACGACAGGCGCTGCGTCGTGCGATCGGTTTGGTGCATCAGGCGCCGCCGTTGCCCGCCTCGCAGCGGGTCATCACCGCTGTGCTCGCTGGCCGGCTCGGTCATTGGTCACTGGCGCAGAGTCTGCTGTCGCTGTGGCGACCGGCGGATCCAGCAGGCGCCTTTCGCTGCTTGCAACAACTGGATCTCGGCGAGCGTCTGTACGATCGCTGTGGCGAGTTGTCGGGCGGGCAATTGCAGCGCGTTGGCATCGCTCGGGTGTTGTACCAGCAGCCGGAGTTGGTGCTGGCCGATGAGCCGGTGTCGGCACTCGATCCGGTGCTGGCGGCGCGCGCGCTGGAAGTGCTGCAGGCCGATTGCCGCGCGCGCGGTGCGACGCTGATTGCCAGCCTGCATGCCGTTGAGCTGGCCTTGCAACGTTTTCCGCGCGTCATCGGTTTGCGTGATGGCCGCATTGTCTTTGACGGCACGCCGGCTGACCTCGACGCTGAACGTTTGCAACAACTTTATGCCGGCGATGATGTCGCGACGCTGCCAGTGCCGTCGGCATTGTCGGTCAACGCTGTCGCTGCCGGCTGTCCAACATGAAGGCAGGCAACAGAACGACTGCCAACACGGCAGCAACTGTCATGGCGCATGATCGCGCGCCAGCACGGCGTTTGCTGGTGGTGTTGTTGGCGCTGTTGTTGCTGTGGCCCTTGTTCGCGGCCACCGATTTTTCTTTGCGCGGGTTGTTGCAGGCCGACAGCTGGCGGGCCATAGCCGCGTTCTTGCGCGACTTCGCCCGACCCGACGTGCAAGCGGAATTTCTTCAGCTGACGGCGCTTGCCATGGCGCAGACCTTGGCGATTGCCACGCTCGGTTTGGTCGCGGCCTTGGTGCTGGCGCTGCCGCTGGCGGTGCTGACCACGCGCACGCTGTCCATTTCATTGCTCGGGCCGGCACCGCGCTGCGATTACTGCCGTGCGGGTCGCGCGCTGGTGCGCGCGGCTGCGATGTTGCTGCGCAGTCTGCCGGAACTCATTTGGGCGCTGTTGTTTGTCCGGTTGTTCGGACTCGGTCCGGCGGCAGCGATTGCCGCCATCGCGGTCAGCTATGGCGGCATGCTGGCAAAAGTCTATGCCGATATCAGCGAAAGCGGCGCGCTCGAACCGGCGCGTGCCTTGCTCATTGCCGGCGCGGGACGTCGACAAACCTTGTTCTATGGTGTCTGGCCGTCGGTGCGTGACGAACTGCTGTCGTACACGGTCTATCGCTGGGAGTGTGCACTGCGCGCCAGCGTCATCATGGGCTTTGTCGGTGCCGGTGGTCTGGGCCAGCAACTGGAACTCAGTCTGCGCATGCTGAACGGTCACGAAGCGGCGACGTTGTTGCTGGCGTTCATGTTGCTGGTGCTGGCGGCCGATGCCCTGAGCGCGCTGCTGCGCTGGAGTCTGCGCGCATGACAACGTTGCCGGTTCCGCTGCCGAATCCACCGCGCCGACCGCTGCTGCGCTGGCTGCTGGCGCTCGGTTTGATCATCGCGTTGCTCGCGCTCAGTGTCAGCACGCTCGATTTCGCCAGTTTCGATGCCAGCTGGCGCGGGCTCGGTGAGTTTGTCGCGCCGCTGCTGGCGCCCAATCTCGAGTCGCGCTTCTTGTTGCAGGTGATTCGTGCCAGCGCCGAAACCCTGGCGATGGCGCTGCTGTCGACGCTGTTTGCGAGCGTGCTGGCGGCGCTGCTTGCGGTGCTGGCGCAATCGGCGCTGCGCTGGCCGCTCAAGCTGGTGTTCAACGTGCTGCGCGCGGTGCCAGAATTGTTGTTTGCCAGTTTGCTGGTGCTGGCAGTCGGGCTCGGTGCAACTGCAGGGATTTTGGCGCTGACGCTGCACACTGCCGGTGTGCTCGCGCGCCTGTTCAGTGAAACGTTGGAGAACGCCGATCGCCGCGCCGATGACGCGCTGCGGCTCGCTGGCGCCAGTCGGCTACAGGCGTTTGCTTATGGCCGTTTGCCGATCATCGCGCCGCAATGGCTGGCCTACAGCCTGTATCGTAGCGAGATGAACCTGCGCGCCGCCACCGTGCTCGGTGTGGTCGGGGCTGGCGGCCTCGGTCAGCAGCTGCATGTTGCGCTCAGCGTGTTTCGTTACGACAAGGTCAGCACGCTGCTGCTGGCCACCTTTTTGCTGATTTGGCTGACCGAAAGCCTGAGTCGCTGGCTGCGTCGCGACCGGTTCAGCAGCGCACAGGTCGATTGAGAACCGGCCGCTGTCAGCAGCCGATTCTTTGCTGCGGTTCTTTGCTGCGTTTGTCAGCTGCGCTTGACGGTAAGTGAGCCGCGTTTGGCGCCGTCTCGCATCACATCCAGCGTTTTGCTTTCGCCGACTTTCAGCTCAAACGTCAGTGGTTGATAGTATGGAATCAGCAGCGTCAACGTGGTTTTGTCCGCCGGCACCTGGCGGAGCCGGATCTCTGCCTGTTTGACGGTCTGCTCCTCGAACTCACTGCCGCCGTAGTCGTCCAAGCCCCCTTTCTCGCCCCAGCGCTTGAACGGCAGCAACTGGTAATGCGCCGAACGGATATTGGCGATATACGTTTCCATGTTGGTATGAATGGCGCAGCCGACCCGGACGATGCTGTCTTCCGGCCAGCTCAACGCGAGCGTGACGCTTTTGCCGGGCGGGATCAGGCCGACGTCGAATCGGGTGCCGGTGCTGTAGCTGTTGGCATACAGATTGTGTCGGGCGCTGTCAGAGTTCAGAAAGTTAATGACGGCCCCGCTTGAGCCGGCGTTCATGAATTGGCTGAACTGCCGGTCTTTCTGATCGATTTGCAGTTGGTTAATCGCCGCCTCTGGATCCCGCACAAAAAGAATGGCGGCAGTCGGCGGTGCACTATCAAAGCTCAGTTCACCGATGATCAAATCTGTCTGCGCATGCGCGCAGCCAATCACAAACAACAGCATCCATCCAAAGCGCATACCGTTCTCCTTGCTGGGTGTGTCCTGCGAAGGTTCGCACTGCGCCACGAAACGGCGGCGCGCCCTACAAAACGCAACAATCTGATACGCAAGCGCGTCAGCGAATTTTACGTTTTGCCGTCATCACGGAGGCCTCGTTACGACGGTCCGCGTCGTTAGGCCACGCACTCTGCGCACTGTGTCGTAACGGTACAGCGTTTGCATTCTGCCCGCCCTCGTGGTCGGGCTCGACGCCGGCCAGCATAACAATAGATACATTCTTTCGACAGAAGAGAACCTCCATGTACAAATCTTTGAAGAACGGGCTGGTAGCACTGCTGCTGGCTTTGGCGACGCCCAGCTTTGCCGATGTCATCACATTCGACAATCTCGACCCAAGCGTTTATGGCGAGGGGGAATCGGTGTTGGTGGGCGATGGCTTTCGTGTCACCACGCTGGGCATGGGGCTGGTTGGCGATTCCGCCAGCTGCTTTGTGGCGGTGTGCCCACAAGGCAACGACAGCCAGTACTGGTCTGCCCTGAATGATGGCGGCATCTGGCTCGATCGCGTTGACGGACAAGGCTTTCAGCTACTCGGCTTTGACGCCGCGTTTCTGGCGCCGATGCCGGTCAATGCTGTCGGCGAGGTGATTGCTCGCATCATTCTTGATGTTTTCCACGGCGACGACTACACCCGCTACCAGTTTGATCTGCCGGCGCAGACGGAAGGCGGTGGTTTCTATTTTGGCCACATCGATCTGTACGGCCTCGATGCCGTGTTTGCGGACATCAGCGCACTGCGATTTTTTGCCTGCACTTTCGATAGCTCAGGTCAGTGCAGCAATCCGAACGAAAACCTCGGGCAATTTGGTCTTGACGATATCCGCATTCCGGCCGGTGAGACCATGACCTTGTTTGGATTCGGCCTGCTCGGCTTGGCGCTGCTGCGTCGCCGCGGCTGAGTCACCACAGCATTTGAGGGAACACTCGTGAAAAAACTACAACGATCGACACTAAGCGTGACGTTGCTGGTGGCGCTGGCCGGCGTCAGCCAGGCGGATGATGCCAAGCGTGCCTACATTGTTCAGTTGGTCGACAAACCGGTCGCAACCTACAGCGGCGGGATTGCCAATTTGCCCGCGACACAGCCGGCTGCCGGCAGCAAACTGGATATCAGTGCGGCATCGGTCCAGCAATACATCGACTACCTTGAGACCCGGCAGGATCATGTACTTGGCAACATCGGTGATGCGGAGGTGTTGGCGCGATTCAATACCGTGTTCAACGGCTTTTCAGTGCTGCTGACGGATGCGCAGGCGGCCAAACTGGCCAATGCCAGTGGCGTTGCGGCGGTTACCGTTGATGAAGCGCGCGAACTCGACACCAGCTACACGACCCGTTTTCTCGGTCTGGATGCAGCCGGTGGTTTGTGGGAGCAACTCGGCGGCAACGCTGGTGCCGGTGAGGACATCATCGTCGGTATCATCGATGGCGGCGTGACCCCGGAAAATCCGGCGTTCTCCGACAAGGTCGATGGCAACGGTACACCGATTGCCGCGCATCTGCCCGGTACAGTCGTATACGGGCCGGCCCCGGCACGCTGGTCCGGCAGTTGTCAGGAAGGCGTTGGCTTCACCACCAGCCATTGCAACAACAAGCTGATCGGTGCGCAGTTCTTTGATGCGTCGTACCAGTCGACCAGCCATATCAACAAGCCGCACTATCTGGAATACCGTTCACCGCGCGATCAGGGGGGCCACGGCACCCACACCGCATCCACTGCGGCCGGCAACCACGGTGTGCCGGTCAGCGTTGCTGGTGTGTCCGTCGGCAAGACCTCCGGTATGGCACCGCGCGCGCGTATTGCCGCATACAAAGTGTGCTGGACGTTTATTGATACCGACACCACCAAGCCGCCGAATACACCGAAGAACTCGTGCTTCAACGGCGACAGCGTCGCGGCGATCGAAAAAGCGGTCCAGGACGGTGTGGACGTCATCAACTATTCGATCAGTGGTACCCAGACCAACTTCAACGATCCGGTCGAGCAAGCCTTTTTTGCAGCCTCGCGTGCCGGAGTGTTTGTGGCGGCGTCGGCGGGCAACAGTGGCCCGGGTAATCAGGTGGCGCATATCAGCCCGTGGCTCACCACGGTGGCCGCTTCGACCCACGATCGCTTCTACGAAGGCGGCATTGTGCTCGGCAATGGCATGGAATATCGCGGTGCCTCGCTGACCGATGCCCTGCCGACCAGTGCGATGATCCTGGCCGCGAATGCCGGCCGTGAAGGGGCCAATCCGGATGATGTGCGTCTGTGTCTGAAAACCGACGTGCTCGATCCGGCCAAAGTGGCAGGCAAGATTGTGGTGTGTGATCGTGGCGTCAACGCGCGCGTTGACAAGAGCGCGGCGGTGAAGAATGCCGGCGGTGTCGGCATGGTGCTGGTC
This sequence comes from Permianibacter sp., assembly GCA_036275115.1. Lineage (GTDB taxonomy): Bacteria > Pseudomonadota > Gammaproteobacteria > Enterobacterales > Permianibacteraceae > Permianibacter. The sequence goes on from DASUEK010000093.1 coordinate 12,570, forward strand.
AACAACACGGCAACCGAGTCGCTGAATGATGATCCACACAGCGTGCCGAGTGTGCATCTTGATAACGTCAAAGGTGCAGCGGTCAAGGCATACGTTGCCGCAACCGCAGCTGCCAGTGGCCAACTGCTGAAAGGTGAGGCCAAGCCGGGTGTTGTTCCGGCACCGGTGATGGCGGCGTTTTCTTCACGTGGCCCGAACAAAGCCAATGCCAATATCTTGAAGCCGGATCTGACCGCCCCTGGCGTATCGATTCTCGCGGCGTATGCACCGACCGTGACCTCACCGGAAATGCGCAATGCGATTGCCAACCTGACGTTGATTCCCGATGCGACTTACGACTACCTGCAAGGGACTTCGATGTCGAGTCCGCATGTGGCCGGTTTGGCCGCCTTGTTGAAGCACAAGCATCCGGACTGGTCGCCAGCGGCGATCAAATCGGCACTGATGACCACCACCTATGGCGTATTGCCAGACAATCAACCGGGTGCGGCGCAGGGTGCGCTGCCATGGGGCCAGGGGGCAGGTCATGTCAACCCGAACAAGGCAGCCGATCCGGGGCTGATCTATGACGTGGGGACAGACGACTATTACCGCTTCCTGTGTGGTGCGAATGCCTTGCCCGCCAGTGGTGCCATCTGTCGCAGTGTTGGTTCCGTTGCAGCGTACAACCTGAACCTGCCGTCGATCACGGTCGCGGAGGTTTATGGCAAAGCGACAGTCACGCGTACGGTCAAGAACGTCAGCCATGTCAACGCAGTGTATACGGCATCGGCGAACGTGCCGGGCTTTACGGTGACCGCGTCACCGTCGGTGTTGAACTTGGCCCCCGGTCAATCGGCGAGCTACACGCTGACCCTGACGCGCACGACAGCGCCAATGGGTGAGTGGGCATTCGGCGAGTTGCGCTGGCAGGATGGTCAGCACGTCGTGCGCAGTCCGATCACCGTCAAGCCGAGCGCGCTGACCGCACCGGCCAATCTGAACTACACGGGCACAACCGGCAGCAAGTTGTTTACCGTCGGCACCGGATTTGCCGGCAGTATGTCGACCTTGAAAGCAGGGTTGAAGCCAGCTACCCGCACGACGGCATCGGTCGGTTTGGCGGGGGCCTCGAGCTACGCCAAATGTCTGAACAATGCAGCTGGCTTCCGTTCGTTCCCGATCGCGGTTCCGGCCAATGCCGCCGCGCTGCGCGTTGCGCTGTATGACCGTTACAGCTCTGGCCAAGGCGCCGACGATTTGGATCTGGAACTGTACAGCAGCACGGGCACCCGACTGGCGACCAGTGCCGGCGCCACCACCAACGAAGCCATTCAGGCGCGCGCACCAGCAGCCGGTACTTATCTGGCCTGCGTAGTCGGCTATGCGCCAGCCGGTGGTAACAGCACGTTCACGTTGTTCTCATGGGTGATCGGCAATACAGAAGATGCGGGCAACTGGAAAGCCGTGGCGCCGAGCAAGGTGTATACCGGTGGAACCGCATCGGTTGCGCTGAGCTGGAATGTGCCAGCGGACAAATACCTCGGCGTGTTGCGTTACAGCGATGGCAGTTCGGTGCTGGGGTCGAGCATGGTGTTGATCGATGCCGAGCCGGCCACCAACACCAGCAAGCTCGCCAACCAAGCGCTGACCGCCAGCAAAGCGGCTGCCAAGGCCAGTTTGCTCGCCAAACAGGACGCCTTGCGCTAGCGATGTGTGCGGCTTTGGCATTGCCGGAGCCGCCACACTTTCAGGCCGAATCAAAACGATCATCGCGGTCGTCGGGCGCGGACATCGGAAGATGCCCGCGCCTGCGATCACGATGGCCGGTTCTGCGCTTCATCCCTCCTTGTTGCCATCAAACTCCGACGGTTGGCGGAAGTGGATCTGTTGATTCATGCCGCATCGCGTTCTGATCGCTGCGGTCGCCAATCTCGTACCTGACCCCGATACCACCTGCAGTTCGCGTGTGGACCACAACCGGGGTTGTCCGATGTACCGCCTGATCTATGCCAGTACCGCCGCCGACAGTTTCCGCCTCAGCGATGTGCACAGCATCGTTGCCACGTCCGAGCGCAACAACCGGCCGCGCCACCTGACCGGCATGCTGGTGTTCAGCAGCCGCTATTTCCTGCAATGGCTGGAAGGGCCGCGCGAAGCGGTCAACGAGCGCTACCTGCGCATCTGCCAGGATCCGCGCCATCACAGCCCGGTGATGTTGGCGTATGAGCCCATCATCGAGCGCCAGTTCACCGATTGGGCGATGGGTTACCTCGGCGAGGGTGTGCTGAACCGGCAGGTACTGACCCGTTACTTTGCCGATGGCCAGTTCCAGCCTTACCTGCTGTCCGGACCGGCGGCAGCACTGCTGATGCCCAAACTGGCCGAGCTGGCCTATGCCATCGAGCAGAAGCGGCTGGCACCAGCGACTGTCTGAGACGTTAGCGCCAAATCAACACCGATGGGCCAAATTCCCCCGGGCAGGCAAATGGACAGACCTGCCCCCCTCGCGTAAAATCCCAGAAGTTTAAATCCACCCCTTGTAACCGGCTCCGGTGCCCGCTTCGGCAGGCTTCGGTGCCAGTCGCACGCCTGTCGCCCGGAGGTATCTTGTCTACGCCCGCTCTCCTCGCCCTCGAAGACGGCAGCCTGTTCCGCGGAGTCAGCATCGGCGCCCATGGCGCGTCGGTCGGTGAAGTGGTGTTCAACACTGCGATGACCGGCTATCAGGAAATCCTGACTGACCCTTCCTACACCAAGCAGCACGTGACGCTGACCTACCCGCATATCGGCAATACCGGCTGCAACGCCGAAGACGCCGAGTCGGACCGGGTCTGGGCCGCCGGCCTCATCATCCGTGACCTGCCGCGGCTGGCCTCGAACTACCGCATGGAAGAAGACCTCGGCAGCTACCTGAAAAAGCGCAACGTGGTCGGCATCGCCGACATCGATACCCGCCGGCTGACCAAGCTGCTGCGGACCAAGGGCGCGCTGAATGGCTGCATCATGGCCGGTGACATCGACGAGGCTAAAGCGCTGGAACTGGCGCGCGGTTTCGCCGGTTTGAACGGCATGGATCTGGCGAAAGAAGTCAGCTGCACCAAGGCCTACGAATGGAACACCGGTGAGTGGGCCTGGAACCGCGGCTACAGCAAGGTCACCGAGCACAAATTCCATGTCGTCGCCTATGACTACGGCGTCAAGCACAACATCCTGCGCATGCTGGCCGAGCGCGGCTGCAAGCTGACTGTGGTGCCGGCACAAACGCCAGCGAGCGAAGTACTGAAATACAAGCCGGACGGTATTTTCCTGTCGAACGGGCCTGGCGACCCGGCCGCGTGTGATTACGCCATCACCGCCATCCGCGAGCTGCTGAAAACCGGCATTCCGATTTTCGGCATCTGCCTCGGCCATCAACTGCTGGCGCTGGCCAGTGGTGCCAAAACGGTCAAGATGAAATTTGGTCACCACGGTGCCAACCATCCGGTCAAGGACATGGACAAAGGCACGGTGATGATCACCAGCCAGAACCACGGTTTCGCCGCTGACGAAGCGACGCTGCCAGCGACTTTGCGGGTCACCCACAAATCGCTGTTCGACGGTTCGCTGCAGGGCATTGCCCGCACCGACGTGCCGGCTTACAGCTTCCAGGGCCACCCGGAAGCGAGCCCCGGCCCGCACGACGCGGCGCACCTGTTCCAGCAATTCGCCGACTTGATGGCGGCCCACCGAGGCGCCTGAGGACCACCGTGCCCAAACGTACCGACATCAAGAGCATCCTCATCGTCGGCGCCGGGCCGATCGTGATCGGCCAGGCCTGCGAGTTCGACTACTCGGGCGCCCAGGCCTGCAAGGCGCTGCGCGAGGAGGGTTACCGGGTC
>DASUEK010000094.1:0-3037 GCA_036275115.1 Permianibacter sp.
CGACGCCTTGGCCATCATCACCCACCGCGACAACGCTTTCTATCGCGGTCGCGAGCTGGTCGAAAAGATGAAAGAGTTGATCCCGCGCCAGATGTTCGAGGTCGCCATTCAGGCGTCGATCGGCAATCAGGTCATTGCCCGGTCGACCGTGAAGGCGATGCGCAAGGACGTGTTGGCGAAGTGCTACGGTGGCGATATTTCGCGCAAGAAAAAGCTGCTGGAGAAGCAGAAAGAAGGCAAGAAGCGGATGAAGCAGGTCGGCCGTGTCGAGATCCCGCAAGAAGCGTTCCTGGCCGTGCTTCAGGTGGGCAAAGACAAATAACCCCAGAACTGTTTGGGGGGTTGAAACGGGCTCGCCACCGGCAGCCATGGCAACAGGCCTTAACGACAGGTGTTAGGAATGGATTTTTCGCTGATCCTTTTTGTGGCGACAGCAATCAGTGGTGTCATTTGGTTGTTTGACGCGTGGCTGCTGGCACCACGCCGGCGTCTGGCGGCTACGGCAACGGGTCAAGCTTTGGGCGAGACTGGCACCGCATCACCTGCACCGGCGCTGAAAGAACCGGCCTTGGTTGAACAAGCGAAGGCGTTTTTCCCGATTCTGCTGGCGATTTTCCTGTTGCGTTCGTTCCTGTTCGAGCCGTTCCGGATCCCGTCCGGTTCGATGAAGCCGACACTGGTGGAAGGCGATTTCATCCTGGTCAACAAGTTCAGCTACGGCGTCCGCTTGCCGGTGTTGAATCAAAAGGTGGTCGAACTCGGCAGCCCAGAGCGCGGTGACGTTGCCGTGTTCCGGTTTCCGCAAAAACCGAGTCAGGATTTCATCAAGCGGGTCGTTGGCTTGCCCGGCGACCGGATTCGCTATGCCGACAAAATGCTGTTTGTCGAGCCTGCCTGCCCGACGCAGCGCGACTGTCAACCGGCCTTTCAGGTCAGCCGGGAATTGGTCGCCGCCAGCGGCTTTGACGATAACGGCGTTCCGGCCGATATTTGGCAGGAAACGCTTGGCAGCCACACGCACCAGATTCTTATCCATCCGGATCGGGCCGATCCTGAGCCATACTTCTATCAACGCCGCAATGAATGGGTCGTACCCGAAGGGCATTATTTCGTCCTCGGTGATAACCGCGACCGTAGCCACGATGGTCGGTTCTGGGGCTTTGTTCCCGATGAAAACCTGAAGGGCCGCGCGGTCGCAGTCTGGCTGCACTTGGATTTCGGTTTGGACATCCCCTTTTTGGGCTGGGTGCCGACCGGCGTCAGCTTCAGTCGGATCGGCGGCATTCAATAACCATTCGTTAACAGACGTCACACAACAAATTGACGGGAGCCAACAAGATGATGCAACAACAACGAGGCATGACGATTTGGAGCTGGCTGTTTGTTCTGGGTACGATTGGTTTCATCACCTTGGTGACGTTGAAGCTGTTTCCTATATACATGGAAAACATGTCAGTTAAAAAGGCGGTAAATCAAGTGGCAGGCACTGCAGGAGCAGGTAGCTTTAATAAACGTACCGCTTGGGATGCGCTAAGTAAGCAATTTTATATTGATGATGTTAAAAACGTTGAGAAAGATAATGTAGACGTAGAGATAGACGAAGAGGGTGAGCGAGAATTAGTGGTCGCTTATGAAGTGCGCACTACCATGATGTACAACGTCGATATCGTTGTCTGGTTCGAAGAACGCGTGCCACTGAAAGAATGAATCCTCTGGTGATGGCAGCGTTTCTGCGGCGGCTCGGTCATGCGTTCGCCAACGAAGCGCTGCGTGATCAGGCGCTGACCCATCGCAGCGCCTCGTCCCGGCACAATGAGCGGCTGGAGTTTCTGGGCGACGCCCTGCTTGGTCAAATCATTTCCACTCAGCTGTATTTACGTTTTCCGGACGCCAGTGAAGGCGAGATGAGCCGTATGCGCTCCAGCCTGGTCAAGGAAAAAACCTTGGCGGAGCTGGCGGCAGAATTACAGCTTGGCGACGTGCTGCATCTGGGCTCAGGTGAGCTCAAGAGCGGTGGCTTTCGACGCGAGTCCATTCTGGCCGACGCGCTGGAGGCTCTCATTGGCGCGGTTTATCTTGATGCCGGATTCCCGGTCTGCGAACAGATGGTGTTGCGGCTTTTTGCCGAGCGCTTGAACCAGCTGCCGGATACTGGTACTGACAAAGACGCCAAGACCCGCCTGCAGGAAGCGCTGCAAGGTGCGCGGCTGCCGCTGCCGCACTACGAATTGCTGGCAACCTACGGCGAGGCGCACGCGCAAACCTTTCATGTCCGCTGCACCTTGCATGACGGCAGCACTGCCGAGGGCCGCGGCAGTAGCCGTCGGCGGGCCGAGCAGCAAGCCGCCGAAGTGCTGCTGCAACAATTTTCTGAGCAGGTAAAGTCATGACCCAGAAGTGCGGCTATGTCGCCATTGTCGGCCGACCGAACGTCGGCAAATCGACGTTGATGAACCGTCTGATCGGCCAGAAGATCAGCATCACTTCGCGCCGTCCGCAGACCACGCGTCATCGCATTCTGGGCATTCACACCGAAGGGGATACCCAGATCTTGTTCGTTGACACGCCTGGGCTGCACAAGCAGGAAGCGCGAGCGATCAACCGATACATGAATCGCGCAGCGGCGTCGTCGGTTGCCGATGTCGATGCCATCATCTGGGTCGTTGATGGTCTGACGTTCAATGAAGACGACGAGCTGGTGCTTGAGCGGCTGAAGGGCGCTGAAGCGCCGGTGCTGCTGTTCGTCAACAAGGTCGACACCATCCACCCGAAAGAAAAGCTGTTACCGCATTTGGGGATGCTGGGGCAGAAACGCAATTTCGCTGAAATCGTGCCAGGCTCGGCCCAGTCGGATCGCAATGTCGATACCTTGCTGAAAGTGCTCAGCAAGTACATTCCGGAAAACGAACACATCTTCGGACCGGAAGAGGTCACGGACCGCAGCCAGCGCTTCCTTGCCGCCGAGTTCATTCGGGAAAAGCTGATGCGCAGTCTCGGGGCTGAGCTGCCGTATGCCACTACCGTCGAAATTGAGCAG
>DASUEK010000095.1:0-4451 GCA_036275115.1 Permianibacter sp.
GGTGCTGGCGCTCGGCATCTTCCTGCCGATGTGGCAGCTCGCCTCGGTCGCCCGCGGAACCTGAGGCATGCGTGTGACACGAGGTTTCAGTCTGCTGGAATTTGCCGTCGTCGTGTTGATCGTTGCACTGACGGTCTATGCTCTGTTGCCGAACGTCAGCGACAGCTTGAAGCTGGCGCATGAAACCGTGGTCAAGCAAACCAGTTCCGCCTTGCGTGAAAGCCTGAAACTCGTTGCACTGAAACACAAGGCACTGAACACCACAGCGGCAGTTTACGATTTGGCTGGCGTCGGCAGCCAGCAGCTCGACGTCAATCCTGCCGGGTTTCCTATCGGCATCGATCGCAAGCCGGGCGAAGACCGGCCGCTGCACGCCCAGGATTGCGAAGCGCTGTGGTACGCCCTGCTCGGCGGCATTCCGCCATCGGCCCGCGTGCAAGGTGACAGCGATTTCCGTGTCCAGACCCGTTTTGAGCCGAGCCATGGCCTCGGCTGTCACTACCGCTATCGACGCGGTGGCGAGATGGCGATTCAGTATTTCCCGACCGATGGTGTGGTGACTGCCGATGTCCGTTTCTGACGGAATGCGGCAGCTTGATACGCGTCAATGACGCGGCCAATCCCGCCGGGGCGTTGAGATCTCCCGACTGGCGCGATGCAACATTTCGGCATAAGCTTTGCTATACCGTACCGGATCGTACTGCGGCCAGGGTTGTGACCGCAGGAACAATGGAATGATGGACGGCGTCAGCACAGGCTCGGGGGCTGGCGGCGCGGTGAGGGATGGTCAACCGATTAATCACCCGACCTTTTGGAGCCTGACTCATGAAGCAACGTGGTTTTACCCTGATCGAACTGATCGTCGTTCTCGTCATCCTCGGCATTCTGGCTGCGACCGCTGCCCCGCTGTTCGTCAACCTGAAAGGCGATGCCAACAAGGCCGTGCTGCAAGGTGTCGAAGCCTCGATGCGCAGCGCCGCCACGATGGTCTATGCCAAGGCAGCGATTGCCGGCCAGCTTGGCGCCACCGGTAGCGTTGCATTGGATTTGAACAATGACGGTGATACCGCTGACACGGGTGAAGCCTCATTTGCCGTGGTCTTTGGTTACCCGACTGCTGCCAACATCAACAGCCTGCTCAGCCTGACCCCAGCAACGGATTTCAACACGGCCACCGCCGGCACTGTCCAGTTGACCAAGGCCACCACGCCAGCCAGCTGCGCCGTCGCCTACACCGCTGCCGCTTCCGCCGGTGCGGCACCGACCACCACGATCACCAGCACCGGTTGCTAATTCCCAAGCGAGTTAGCGCCGTGCTGCGGCAACAGAACAAAAGGCAGCCATCCCGGATGGCTGCCTTTTCGCTTTTGGAGCTGATCATCGTGATGATTTTGCTCGGCGTATTGGCGGTTGTCGTCATTCCGCGTCTGCCACGCAGCAGCGACGTGGCCGCCCGCGCCGCCCGCGATGAAGTGCTGGCCGCACTGCGCTACGGTCAGCAACTGGCCATGGCCGATGCGTCACGCACCATCAAGTTCATCAGCAGTGGCAACAGCTACAGTCTGACGGCGGATGATGTCGCACTGTTGCTGCCGGAAGGCGGTGGCAGCTATCCGCGCGCGTTGCCAACCGACGTCAGCATCAGTCCGGTGACAACACTCGTTTATGACGCGCTCGGCGAAACCAGCGCGACCACCTTCACCTTGACCGCCGGTGAAAGCTGGCAGGCCTGCGTCGAATCGACAGGGTATGCCCATGCCTGCTGAATCGCCTCGGCTGCCACCGCATCGCCATCGCGCGCTACGCGCGGTCGGCCGGCCGCCACGCGGCTTCAGTCTGATCGAACTCATCGTCACGATTGTGGTCACCGCCATCGCCCTGACGGCGCTGGGCGTCGGCCTGCTGGCCGCCAACCAGGCCAGTGTCGATCCGGTGGTGAGCATGCGCGCGGCTGCGCTCGGGCAAGCTTACTTGGAAGAAATCCTGAGCAAGCGTTTTGACGAAAACAACGGACTCGGCGGCGTCACCCGCTGTGGCGAGACCGGCCAGCCGGCGTGCGCAAGCAGTTTGGGCCCGGACAGTGGTGAAAGTCGGCAAACCTTTGATGATGTCGATGACTACCACGGCCTGGACGAAACGCCGCCGCAGAACGCTCTCGGCGAAACCGAGAGCCGTTACGACGGCTTTCGGGTGCAGGTTGCCGTGGTTTATGGTGGCAGCGATTTCAGTGCCTGGGGACTCACCGCGGCTGACAGCAAACGCATCACCGTGACGGTCACGGCACCAATCGGTGGCCAGTTTGTGTTCAGCGCGCATCGAGGCAATTTCTGATGCGCACCGCTTGCCACCGACACGCACCAGCCAGCCCGGCTCGACTACATGGCTACAGCCTGGTGGAGCTGGTGATCGTTATCATGATTCTCGGCGTCATCGGTGTCGGTTTGTTTTCGATCTACACCACCAGCATACGCCAGTACATCGATGCCAGTCGGCGCGCCGAAATGACCGCCAGCGCCCGGCTTGCGCTGGAGCGCATCAGCCGCGAAGTGCGCAATGCCTTGCCGAACAGCGTGCGCGCCAGCACTGACGGTAACTGTGTCGAGTTCCGGCCGGTACTGACCGCCGCCGTCTATGCCGAATTGCCGATCAGCAGCCTGGCCAGCAGCTTGACGGCATCGGCGTTCAGTTTGCCTGCGGGCAGCTGGGCGGTATCGGTGATGCCGCTGCAGACCAGTGACGGCGTCAGTTCCGACATGTATGGCAGCGCGCCGCTTGCGAGCGTTGGCATCAGCGCGGTCAGCGCACCGGATGCCAGCAATCTGGTGACCGTGACGCTGGCAGCGGCGCATCAATTTCCGCGCACGTCGCCAAGCCGGCGCTTGTATGTCATCGGTGGCGCCAGCAGTTTTTGCATCACCGATGGCGGTCAATTGCGTCGCTACAGTGGCTACGGCAGCACCGTGAATCAACCGCCGGTGAGCGGTCTTGGCAGTGGCGAGTTGTTGGCGGAAAACCTCACACCGGGCGACAGCAGTGCGCCGGTGTTTCGCTACTTCCCCGGCTCGCTGGAGCGCAATGCGGTGCTCGATATCAGTCTGCTGCTGCGCGTTGGCGATGAAAGCCTGCGTTATGCCCATGAGGTGCAAATCCGCAATGTGCCGTGACGCGCGCTCCGCTTCCGCCGTTTCGCCCGGACAGGCTGGCTTCAGTCTGCCGCTGGCATTGTTCATCATTGTCGTGCTGGGTTTGCTGGCTACCGTGCTGTACCGGGTGGTGGCCTTGAATCAACTGAGTGTGGTGCAGGAAACACTGTCGGCCCGCGCGTTTCTGGCGGCGGAAAGCGGTGCTCAGGCCGGCATGCTGCGCCTGTTCCCGATCAGTGGCACGGCCGCCAGCTGCAGCGGCAGTCCCGGCGTCAACCAGAGTTTCAACAGCAACGGTCTGGTCGGCTGCGAGGTGACGCTGGTCTGCAACGGATTGCTGGTAGACGGCGAAATGTATTATCAGATGACCAGTACCGGTATCTGCCGCGCCGGCAATTTGCGGGCAAGCCGGACGATCGAAGTCAGCGCCCGGCAGTTGCCGGAATGATGGTGAGCATTGGCGCCATGATGCACAGCGAGCACAGTGAAACGGCGATTGCGGCAACTGACGCAACGACCATGCTCGGTCGTACGCGGGAGCACGCACCATGGCAACCGCTTCGCAGTCGCCATCACCGGCTCGTCTGGCAGTTGTTGGTATGGCTGTGGTTCATGAGCCTGAGTCCGGCAAGCTGGGCCGCCATTGAATACGTCAGCGACAGCAGTGCCGGTAACAGCAACAACCAATCGACACTCACCGTGAGTCGTCCCGCCGGTGTGCAATCCGGCGATCTGCTGCTCGCCCAGATCAGCTGGCGCGGCAGTCGCAACCTCAGCGCCGTACCAACCGGCTGGACGTTGCGGCAACTGCAACTGAATGGCACAACAATACGGCAAGCGGTCTACAGCAAGCTCGCCACCAGCATCGAACCCACCAGCTATACATGGCAGTTTTCCGGCAGCGGTCGCAACGCCGGCGGGATTTCGGCTTGGCGTGGAGTCGACAGCAGCGATCCGGTTCTCAGCAGCGCGGGGAATTCCAACAGCAGCAGCACACTGGCGGCACCATCGCTAACCGTCAGCACCACCAATACGGTTGCTGTGGCGCTGTTTGCCAACGCCTATGGCAACACCAACATCAACACCAACGCCGCGCTGACCAATCTCTATAGCCTCGCAACCACAGCCGGCAGCAATGGCCTTGCCGTCGCTGCCGGCTGGCGTGCCGAACCGACCGCTGGCACGCTGGGGCCGTACTACGCCAGCGCCTCTGCGAATTACTCGTATGTCGCCAGCACCATCATTTTGAAACCGGCCGCCACCGTCACGCTGACCTGCCTGCCGGATGATTTCAATCGCAGTCAGCTT
>DASUEK010000096.1:0-3671 GCA_036275115.1 Permianibacter sp.
CCGAGTTCAAAGCGGACATCGCCGTGATTGATGGCGGCAGCCTCGCCGGCCGCGCGGGCGAGGGCATTCAGATCGCCGGGTTCGCTGCGCTCGTCGCGGCCGTCGCGAACAAAGGAAATGAACTGGGCGATGATCTCGTCCATGTCTTCGGTGTCGCGGATGATGCCGTCGCGCAGTTCTTCATACTCGTCAGGCAAAAACTCGGTCGACAAACGGATGCGGGTCAACGGCGTGCGCAGGTCGTGCGAAATGCCGGCCAGCAGCATGGTCCGATCCTGTTCGAGCTGGTGAATGTTGCGCGCCATTTGGTTGAACGAACGGGTCACTGCAACGAGCTCTTGCGTGCCGGTTTCTTTCAATGTGCCCGGCGCATCGCCTCGGCCGAGCTCGCGGGCAGCGAATTCCAGTCGGCGCAGTGGCCGGGAAATTTGCCGGGCAAACACCCAGCCACCGAGCAGCGACAACAGCGAGATCACTGACAGGTAAATGACCAAGGGAGGCGGATAAACGGCATCGAACAGCGGCATCGGCACCCGCAGCCAGACATCTTCTTTGTAGGGCGATCGGACCCAGAAAAATAACCCGTCACCTTCTTCGATGCGTACCTCACTCGGCGCCGGGCCATCAAGCTGGCGGTTCAATTCATCGGTCAGGGTTTTGTACAGCACTGCATTACCCAGGCCGCGAGCGTTGGCGGCAACGCTGTTCATGGCCTCGATACCGGTGGCTTCCTTGTAGGCTTCAGCGAGTTCCGGTGACAAATCGACGGATTGATCGAGCGCGTGGATCTTTACCTGCATCGCGACCAAGTGCATGACTTGCCGCACAAACGGCTGCACGATGTAGATCGTCACCGAGTAATACGAAATGAACTGGTTGATCAGCAGCAAGCCGCCGATCAGCATCGCGATGCGGCCAAAGGTGCTTTTCGGGAGAAGGCGCATGCAGGGCAGACCGCTTCAGCGAGACTTGAGATAGACGATAAAGACAAACGGCAGCAGCAACATGCCCATCACGATCATCAACCCGACGCTGCTGTTGCGGCAGTCACGGCAAAACGGTGTGCGCGGATCAGGGCCACCGATAACAAAATGGGCGATGAACGTTGCGGCATACCAAAACCAGCCTTTACGGACGGCCGGTTTGCCGCAATCGCGACAGCGCGTCGGGTCATCCAGTGACGTCACGGCTTGAGATGGCTGGTGCTGGCTCAACTGCCACCACCCGCACCATCCGGCACAAACACATAACCGACGCCCCAGACGGTCTGGATGTAACGCGGCCGCTGCGGATCGACTTCAATCAAGCGGCGCAGCCGCGAGACCTGGACATCGATGGAACGTTCGAGCGCTGAGTAATCACGACCACGGGCGAGGTTCATCAGCTTGTCGCGCGACAGCGGCTGCCGGGCGTGTTGCACCAGCGCTTTCAGCACGGCGAATTCGCCGCTGGTCAGCGCCATCGGTTCGCCGTTGCGCAGCAGCTCGCGGGTACCGAGGTTGAGCGCAAACTCGCCAAAGCTGACCGTGACTTCTTCGGTGCTCGGTGCGCCCGGTACCTCCTTGGTTTGCCGGCGCAGCACAGCCTTGATGCGGGCCAGCAGTTCGCGCGGATTGAACGGTTTGGCGAGGTAATCGTCGGCGCCGAGTTCAAGGCCAACGATGCGATCCACTTCATCGCCTTTGGCGGTCAACATGATGATCGGCATCTTGTTGCCGGCACCGCGCAAGCGGCGGCAGATGCTGAGGCCATCCTCGCCCGGCAGCATCAGATCGAGCACCATCAGGTGATAGTTCTCGCGCTGCATCTGCTTGTCCATCTGTTCGGCGTCGCCGACCGCGCGGGTCTGGTAGCCCTGCTCGCGCAAATACCGCTCAAGCAGGCTGCGCAGGCGCAGGTCGTCATCGACAACGAGGATTTTGGGGGTCTCTTCCGTTTGCATGCTGGCTTCTCATGAGGGTTTGCTGTGCAGTGCTACCCAAGCAGTGGTAGTACCACTGGTGTAAGCTTGCGCGAACCCGGTGCGTCGTTCCCGACGGGCTGGTTACAAATTATGTCGTTTCCGGGACGCCCGCAACAGGAGGCTCACGCGTGTCACCCTGGTTTTTCCGCACGATGATGAATATCTGGTCACCGTTTCGTGGTGCCGGCATCAAGGTTCGCCACGTCAGCAAGGACTATCGTCATGTCGAGGTCGTGCTGAACGCCGGTCGGCTCAAGCGCAACTACGTCGGCACCCATTTTGGCGGCTCGCTGTATGCGATGACCGACCCGTTCTACATGCTGATGCTGATGCACAACCTCGGGCGCGATTACTGGGTGTGGGACAAGACCGCCAGCATCGATTACCTGACCGCCGCCAGCGGCCCGGTGACGGCGCACTTCCGGCTCAGTGAAGGCCAGATCGAGGCCATCCGCGCCGCCACCCGTGATGGCGACAAGCATTTGCCGGAGTTTCACATCGATATCACCGATGCCGGCGGCACCGTCGTGGCACGTGTGCACCGGACCCTCTATGTCCGTCTGAAGAAACATCGTCGTCCCGTCAAGACTGATGATTCGGGTGATGAGTCTCTATAATCCCGCTCCGATGAACGTGTAGGGCGGGTCGTGCTGGACAGGATGTCCGCATGCCGCGGGCGCAGGAGCGGCCGACCCACCATGATTTATCCGCAGATAGCCTTGGCCTGTCTATTGCGCCACTTGTGGTGGCGCCATGTGTCGGGTTACGCCGCGATACGGCTAACCCGACCTACACGGACGTAGGGCGTGTCGACAGGCGTCAGGAACGCCTGCGACCCACCTACACGATTTCGTATTTCCCTTTGGTCATCGACTGTGCCCGGTTAGCGGCATGGCCACGCATCTTGAAAGGATTTGCTTTCCATGTTGGATATTGCGCAGCGCATTGCTTCCGAACTGAATGTCCGTCCGCAGCAGGTCAATGCCGCCATCACCCTGCTCGACGAAGGCGCGACCGTGCCGTTCATTTCCCGTTACCGGAAAGAAGTCACCGGCGGCCTGACTGACACCGATCTGCGCAATCTCGAAGAGCGTCTGGGCTATTTGCGTGAGCTGGAAGATCGCCGCGGCGCGATCCTGAAAAGCATTGCCGATCAGGGCAAGCTGACGCCGGAACTGGAAAACCAGATCCGCACGGTGCAGAACAAGACCGAACTCGAAGATTTGTATTTGCCGTACAAACCCAAGCGTCGCACCAAGGGCCAGATCGCCCGCGAAGCCGGTCTGGAGCCGCTGGCACGCGCGCTGCACGCCGAACCGACGCTGGACCCGCAAGCGGAAGCGGCAAAGTACATCGACGCCGACAAAGGTGTCGCCGATGTTGCCGCGGCGCTCGAAGGCGCCCGCTACATTTTGATGGAAGACTGGGCTGACGATGCCGCACTGCTGGCCAAGCTGCGCAGCAAGCTCAACGACACCGCGCTGATCGCCTCGAAGATGGTCGACGGCAAGGAGCAGGAAGGTGCCAAGTTCCGCGATTATTTCGCGTTCTCCGAACAGATCAACAAAATCCCGTCGCACCGCGCGCTGGCGCTGTTCCGTGGCCGCAACGAAGGCGTGCTGACGCTGACGCTGGTGCCGCAGCAAGTCGCCGAAGGTGAGCGGGCCGATGCCGTCTGTGAAATGATGGTCGCCGAACACGTCAATGT
>DASUEK010000097.1:0-10972 GCA_036275115.1 Permianibacter sp.
TGGCGCGTTTTTGCTTTAACTCACGTCGCTCAGCTCTCCGGCGACCTCAAAGCGTCCGTTTTTCTGCTTGTGTACCCGGATCACTTTGAATGACGCATGCAATGGTGGCATCCGCGACTGATTGGACGAAACCGTTACCCGCAGACTGGCGCCTACCGCCGGCTCAACATTGGCTTCGAACATCAGGCCTCGACCGCTCAGGTTGCGCGCTTCACCTTGATATTCCATTCCGCTGTCTTCGTCGACGATTTCGACCCGGGCATCGACAAACATCCGGATGAAGTCGCGGCGTTCAGCGTAATCACGTGCTTGGGCAAGTAGCATAAGAACTCTCCCGAGACGGCACCCGAATGAGTGCCGAGCCCGATACTAGGAAAACTGGAGCATTACCGTCAATCAGTATTGTCCAAAGCCTTTTCAGGCAACCGTTGCAGCAGTTGGCACGGCGGTCTGAACGCAGTGGAAAAGCTTTCCTTTCTGTGGAATTTGTTGCAATCTCGGCGATCCCGGCGCGCGAAAATTCGCTGCTGTGCTATAACAAGAACAGCGTTTTCCCGCGCTGCTGCTATGCAACACATCATGCCTTCTGCCGTGACCCTGACTTCCCACTCCGCACCGGCGCGCGTTGTCGTGATCGACGATGATCGCTTGGTGCGCGACAGCATGTGCGTTTACCTCGAAGACATCGGTTTTGAGGTAGTCGCAGCGGCCAGCGCAAAAGAGGGCCTGAACTGTTGTCGCGACCAGCAACCGGATGTCGTGCTCTGCGATTTGCGCATGCCGGACATGGATGGTTTGCAGGTGCTGGAAATTCTCACCCGCGAACAACCGCAGATGCCGGTCATCGTCATCTCTGGTGCCGGCGTCATTACCGATGTGGTCGAAGCGCTGCGCTTGGGCGCCACCGATTATCTGGTCAAACCCATTTCCGATATGGCCGTGCTGGAGCATGCTGTCCGCTCCGCCTTGCACAAAGCGACCCTGGAGCAGGAAAACCAGCAGTATCGGGATGAGCTGGAAACGGCCAACGCCGAGCTGGAAGCCAACCTGGAATTGCTGCGTCAGGATCAGGAAGCCGGTCGGCAGGCCCAGTTGCAGCTATTGCCAGAGCCGCAGGCGCAATTCGGTCGTTGGCAATTCAGTCACGCGGTCATTCCGTCGCTCTATCTCAGTGGCGATTTCCTCGATTACTTTGAAATCGACGAACAGCTGATCGGGTTCTACATTGCCGATGTCTCCGGCCATGGCGCTGCCTCGGCCTTTGTCACGATGATGTTGAAGAGCCTCATCAATCATCCCTTGCGTCGCTTTCGCAGTCATGGCGACCGGACGATATGTCAGCCGGACAAGCTGCTGGCCTATCTGAACAGCGAGCTGTTGCAGGCCAATCTCGGCAAGTACCTGACGCTGTTCTACGGCGTGCTCAATCGCGAAAACGGTGAACTGCTCTACAG
This sequence comes from Permianibacter sp., assembly GCA_036275115.1. Taxonomy (GTDB): domain Bacteria; phylum Pseudomonadota; class Gammaproteobacteria; order Enterobacterales; family Permianibacteraceae; genus Permianibacter. The sequence goes on from DASUEK010000097.1 coordinate 1,455, forward strand.
CAACGGCGGTCACTATCCGCGACCCTTGCTGTATCAGGACGGTGGTCACCAATATCTCGGCGATGGCAGCTTCCCGGTTGGCCTGTTTGACTGGGCCAGTTTCGAGAGCGGCACCGTGACCCTGCAACCGGATGCCTGCCTGCTGTTGAGTTCAGATGGTGTACTGGAAGCCATGGCGAAGCCCGGATTGGCAAAGGATGAAACTTTGTTATTATCCCTGCCAGCTGTCAGCCGGGCGACCATTCCCGGTTTGGTCGGCGAGGTCCGCCGCGCTCTGGCAGGGCCGCCTCCTGATGATATTGCGTTGTTTTTGTTGAAAGGGCTGCCGGCAGCAGGTGTTGGCCGGCGCGGTCCGGACAGCACGACGTCGTCCCCCGATAACACCCGATAAAACTACAAGAATTGCCAAGCGCAGAATAACGACGAGGGTCATCTGCACATGATGGTGGGTCAAGCTTCCTACGCCATTCAGGACGGCATCTACATTCTGAAATTTCGCGGCGACATCCGCTTTCACTTGTGTGCAAGCGTGGATCGTTTCATCCAGCGGATTTTTCAGGAAACGGTCAAGCCGAAAGTGATTATCGATCTGCTCGAGGCGACCGCCGTCGACAGCACCGCGCTCGGGGTGATCGCCCAGATCGCCATCCATACCCGGCGCGCCTACGATCACCGTCCGACCATATTGGTGCGCAATCCGGATTTGCTGGCGGTATTGAATGCGGTCAGCTTCAACAAGGTCTTCCATATCCTGCCGGATGCCGAGCACGAGCCGGAAAGTTATCGCGAGCTTGAGTCGGAACCGGCCGATGAAATCCAGTTCACCCGCCAGGCGCTGCTGGCCCATCGACATTTGATGGCTCTGTCACACGAAAACCGGATGCTGTTTCAGGACGTTACCCGCGCACTCGAAAGCGTTGCGCATCTGCATTGACGCCAGAGTGCATGGTTTCAGTGTTTGTCCCGGTGCTTGTCTTGATGATCCAAAGGCCTCACAGAGGCCTTCGGTCGTTTTGGGGCAGACCACGCGGCATGGCAGCGGCAGTTGTCACGCCTGGCGAGGGGCTGATTGGGGCTGATTGGGGCGATTGGCGTTAGCGGCCGAAACCGCGCGCCATGGCCGGCGCGCTTCACCGCATTCCCCTTTTTACAGGGTCACCACTTTTTCTTCGGTACGAAGTCGGCTTCCATCTCCTTTTTCGCCGCTTTCTCGAGTTCGCTTTCCTTGTGCTCGACGGGGCCGGTTGCAGTGTCAATGGGCGCTTCGCCGCGCAGTTCGGCCTGCAATTGATCCAGCGTGGCAAGTTGTTCCTGCACATAGCTGTCGCTGATGTTTTCCTGCACCAGCCGGTCCGAGGCGTACTTGTAATACTGCTTGGCGAGATTCACCTGCTTGTTCATGACCGCCAGTTGCCCCAGCTTGATATGGCCCTCGACGTCACAGCGCAACCGCAAGCGGGCCAGTGATTTGAATGCCAACACGATCTGCTGCGGATTGAGCCGCTTCTCCTGACGTAGCCGGGCGACAAACTCGGTCAGCCGGTGCAGCCGGGTGCGCAGCGCCGTCAGTTCGGCCGATTCGGTCGGCAAGTGCAGATGGGCGGCGGCGTCCGGGCTTTGGCTCTGGGCCAGCTGGCGCTGGCCCGTCAGCCACTGTTCGAACTCGGCCATGCCTTCGGCGTTGCTGTCGATGCTTTGCATCGCCTGCAAGTGCAGCTGGATGTAATCGAGCAGAACGGTGCGAACATGGCTGTCGAGCGGCAGCAGCGCACCCAGTTCCAGCAATTCCTGACCGTCGCGAATGCTGGCACGGTGCTGGGCGATCCGGTGCCGGCGTTCGGCCGCTTGTTGTTCGCGGCGCTGGATGTAACCGTTGATGCTGATCCCGACGATGAGCGCAACGATGATGACGACACCAATCACAACAATGTTCATATTGGTTTCCTGTGGCTCAAACGGTATCGGCCGTTCTCCGCCGAGGGCTGGTTCTGTGCACAACCGGCCGCCGGATTAGGGTAGGTACAGGCGAAACTCGCCGCCAGGCAAACATTGGCCATTGCGCAGTTCAACACGGCCGTGCTGCTCGCCATGTCGGTGCAAACGGGCAATTTCCCCGGCAAAGAACAGGCCCAGTCCGGTGCTGCCGGTGCTGCGATTGATGCCGAGCAAGTACTTGTCGGACTGCTCCAGCATCGCCCTCGGGTAGCCCGGGCCGTCGTCTGCGACAACGAACACCAGTTGATTGTCCTCCACGCAGGCCCGTAACAGCAGCTTGGAATGGGTGTAACGAATCGAGTTGGTGACAATGTTATCAATGACGCTGGCAATCAGGTCGTAGTCAAAATACCACGCCAACTCGTCATCGACATCCAGCTCCAGCTCGATTTGCTTCAGGGTCAGCAGGTTCTGGTTGCGCAGGCCCTGTTCTTGCAGAAAGTCGGCCACCATGTGATAGCCGATGTTCAGCGGCAGTTGCTGGTTGTCCAGCTTGTACAGTGCCAGCAACTGGACCAATGAGTTGTTGACCCGCGCCGCCTCGTACTGCAGGACCGCCAGCTCATGAAAGCCCGGCCGCTGCTCCGGCGGCACCCGTTCGACCACGGCCTCCAGTGACTGCAACAACATGCCGAGCGAGTTCTTGATGTCGTGCACGGAGGAGGCCAGTACCGTCGGAAACAGCGCAGCGGGGTCGCTCATCAGTGGGCCTGCTTCAGTTGCTGGGTCAATTGCAACAAACCCTGGAAGCGCTTGTAGCGCTTGTCGTCCGTCGGCATGCTGCGCACCTGATCAAGATAGCCCTGGCACTCGGTCAGCAGCCGCGCGTCCGGTTGCAACCGATATTTTTCCACCAGGGTTTGGGCGGTGTTGAGCACGATACTGATATTGCGTGGCGCCAGTTTCACCGCCTCGCGGAAATGCAGCAGGGCATCGTCATATTTCTTCTGTTCGAACTCGGTGATGCCAAGGCCATTCAGATTGAGTGCCTGATCGGTTTGCTTCATCACATTGCTGTCGGTTTCCAGCTCGGCAAATTTGGCACGGATTTGATCGTTGTCGCTGTACAGCTCGGCACAGTTTTGCAGGACATCGCGGGCGACTTCGGTTTTGCCGAGGGTCTGGAATTTCTCGGCGACTTCCAGGGCAATGCTCGGCGCCAAGCCGCTGTCGAGTTCCTTCAGCAGCTTGCTGGCGCCCACCGCAGCATTCTCGGCATCCTTGCTGCGATTCTGCTTCTTGGCGAGTGAACCCTGAGTCAGCAGGGAACGCATACTGATCTGCTTGTCGCCCTTGTAGTCGGTGTCGAGCTCGTGCAGCGTTTTCATCACTTCATCGCTGGATCGTTTGTCTTCGACCGGATTGCTGCCGATGCCTTTGACCAGGCAATCGGCGAGTTTGAGATAGTTGTCCGGGTTCTTGTGAATCGAATGCCGACCGAGATTGACGGCTTGCCGGAAGGCCCGGGTGGCGGTTTCCAGATCGCCGTTTTCGCTGGCGATTTTGCCCAGTTCGCTTTGTCGCAGCACCGCTTTGGGTGAGCGGCGCACGGCTTCGAGCAGCACTTGTTGTGCCTTGATGGGCTCGCCGAGTCCAACCCAGGTTTTTGCCAGCCCGTCGTAAGCGGGGGTCAGGGTTGGCAACTGTTTGATGACATCCTCAAACTGTTTGCGGGCGGCTTCCGCTTCACCCTTGCCCAAAGTGACCCGGGCAAGACCCAGCATCGCCCACGGTACCGGCCGGTCTGCGCTCAGGCTGGCGTAGATTTTCGCGGCTTCGTCGAACCGCTCTTCCTGCTCCAGCAACTCGGCTTTGGTGCGCAGGCAGGCGAGGGCGTAGCGACTCTTGCTCTGGATCTCGCGATCACAGAGTTCGATCGCGCGCGCGGTGTCGTTTTTTTCCAGCGCCTGATCGATGTCGGCGAGTGCCAGCCGTTTTTCCATCAACTTGTCGAGCCGTGCCTGCAGGGCCACTTTGTTGAAGGGTTTGGTGATGTAAGCGTCCGGCTGGTATTCCAGCGCGCCCATGACCATAGCCGTGCTGTTTTCGGCGGTGGTCATCACAAAGATGGCACCGCGCCGGAGCAGCTTGCGTTCGATCAGTTCTTCGAGCACCTGTTGGCCATCCTTGCCTTCGCCAAGGTTGTAGTCCGACAGGATGATGTCGTAGCGCCGATTGGCGCAGAGCGAAATGGCCTCTTCGCCGGTGGCGGCCAGATCGATGTCCTCGGCGCCCAGCTGCTGGACCATGGTCCGCAATGACCGACGGAACTCGGGAAAATCGTCGAGGATGAGGAAGCTTTTGTCGGCGTAGCTGATCATCGTGGGATGTTCGTCCATTGCCCGGCGGGTTCCGGGGTCCCCCCAAGTATAGGCAGCCTCGCCAAAGCTGCAGCGTACGTCCCAGATGGTCCGGCTTGACGCTGGCCCAGCCGTGGGCGTAGAACAACCCGGTTGTCCCGGCGCGCTTCGATCCGCCCGGGGTTGTCCAAGCAGAGACCAAGAAGAATAAGGTCGGGCTGTCCTTTATGCCGTTGCGTATCCCCACCGTGCTGGTTCTGGATGATGAACGCCTCATCCGAATCAATCTTGCTGCTTTTTTGACCGATGAGGGCTACCACACCCTGGAGGCGGAGTCGGGCGAGGCCGCACTGGCATTGCTGGCCAAGCATCAAGTCGATCTCGTGCTGGTCGATCTGCGCCTGCCCGGTCTGGATGGTGCCCAGTTCATGTTGACCGCCCACCAGCTGCGGCCGGGTTTGCGCTTCCTTATTCATACCGGTTCGATGGAGTTTCGGTTGACGGCGGAGCTGGCGGCCATCGGGCTTGGCAAGGACGATGTCTTCTGCAAGCCGCTTCCTGACATGGCGGTGTTGAGCCGGGCGATCAGTCACCGGTTGCGGGTCAGCCAGCGTCTGCTCTAGTGCGGCCCCGGCAGTTTCCGGCGGTTTTGGGGCTCCTGACAGACTGCTGTCAGCAGCGCCGGTCGTGCGCTACCTCCTGCCAAACCTTTATGGAATAATGCCGCGTCGCTTTCGTGTAGGGACCGCATTGGTCAGTCCAATCAGCGCCCGCGTACGACATTCCCCGCGAACATTCCGTTTGGAGAAAGTGATGGACGAGAACCGCAAAAAAGCGCTGGGCGCCGCCCTCGCGCAAATCGAACGCCAATTCGGCAAAGGCACGGTCATGCGCTTGGGCGATCACCAGGCCTCGCGTGACATTCAAACCATATCCTCCGGCTCACTCAGCCTTGATATCGCGCTGGGTATTGGCGGTCTGCCGCGCGGCCGGGTGGTTGAAATCTACGGACCGGAATCGTCCGGTAAAACCACGCTGGCGCTGCAAGCCATCGCCAACTGTCAGAAGAACGGCGGCACCGCCGCGTTCGTTGATGCCGAGCACGCGCTGGACCCGGTCTATGCCGCCAAGCTCGGCGTGAATCTCGATGAGTTGCTGGTGTCGCAGCCGGATACCGGCGAACAGGCGCTGGAAATCGTCGACATGCTGGTGCGTTCGAACGCGGTCGATATCGTCATCGTCGACTCGGTCGCCGCGCTGGTGCCGAAAGCCGAAATCGAAGGCGAGATGGGCGACAGCCATGTCGGTCTGCATGCCCGCCTGATGTCGCAGGCGCTGCGCAAACTGACCGGTAACATCAAGCGTTCGAATTGCTTGGTGGTCTTCATCAACCAGATCCGGATGAAGATTGGCGTCATGTTCGGCAGCCCGGAAACCACCACCGGCGGTAACGCGCTCAAGTTCTACGCTTCGGTCCGTCTCGACATTCGCCGCATCGGCTCGGTCAAGCAAGGTGATGAAGTCATCGGTTCCGAAACCCGGGTCAAAGTGGTCAAGAACAAGGTCGCGCCGCCATTCAAGCAGGTCGAGTTCGAAATTCTCTACGGTCACGGCGTGTCGCGTGAAGGCGAGATCATCGAGCTTGGGGTCAATCAGGGCTTGGTGGAAAAATCGGGTGCCTGGTTCAGCTACAACGGCCAGCGTATCGGTCAGGGCAAGCAGAACGTTGTCCAGTTCCTGCGCGAGCGTCCGGAGCTTGCCAAGGAAATTGAAGACAAGATCCGCGCCGCCAACATCGTCACCGTGCCGACCAGTGTGGACTCGGAAGTCGAAGACGAGGTGGAAGCCTGAAGCAGCAACCGTCTGCGCTGAGTGTCGCGATGCGCCTGTTGGCGCGTCGCGAACACGCCGAGCTGGAGCTGCGCCGCAAGCTCCGGCAGCGCGAGTTTCCGGACGAGGAAATCGATGCGGCGCTGGCCGATCTGAAACAGCGCGGCTGGCAAAGTGATGAGCGCTTTGCCGACGTGCTGATTGGCAGCAACGCACGCAGAGGGCAGGGCCCGGTCAAGATTGCCCAGGCCCTGCAACAAGCCGGCATCGACAAGTCGGCGTTGCAGCAAACGGATGTGGATTGGGATGAACAGGCGCTGGCGGCGATTCGTCGTTACCTGCGCGGCAAGGATGTCAGTCAGCACGAGGTCCGCATGAAAGCCATGCGCCACCTGCTGCAAAAAGGTTTTACTTCCTCGAGCGCCCGTGTGGCGCTCGCGGCGTTTCTGAAAGAGCCGCGCGAATCGGATGATTTTGCGCCAGAGTGAACACGAATTAACCGAATGGAATGAGTGGCGTTTATGAGTAACTCCAGCAACAAAACCATGACCAGCAACGAGATCCGCGAAGCGTTCCTGAAATTCTTCGAAAGCAAAGGCCACACCCGCGTTGCCAGCTCGTCGCTGATCCCGGGCAACGATCCGACTCTGCTGTTCACCAACGCCGGCATGAACCAGTTCAAGGACTGCTTCCTCGGGCTCGACAAGCGCGCCTACACCCGCGCCGTGTCGTCGCAGAAATGCGTGCGCGCCGGTGGCAAGCATAACGATCTGGAAAACGTCGGCTACACCGCCCGTCACCACACGTTCTTCGAAATGCTTGGCAACTTCAGCTTTGGTGATTACTTCAAGCAAGACGCCATTCGCTATGCCTGGGAATTTCTGACTTCGCCGCAATGGCTTGGCCTACCGAAGGAAAAGCTCTGGGTCACGGTCTACGCCACCGACGATGAAGCGTTCGAGATCTGGCAGAAAGAAGTCGGCGTACCGGCCGAGCGCATTGTCCGCATCGGCGACAACAAAGGTGCCAAGTACGCGTCCGACAATTTCTGGGCGATGGGCGATACCGGACCGTGCGGTCCGTGCACCGAGATTTTCTACGATCACGGTGCCGACATCTGGGGGGGGCCGCCGGGCTCGCCGGAAGAAGATGGCGACCGTTACATCGAGATCTGGAACAACGTGTTCATGCAGTTCAACCGCACGGCCGATGGCGTGCTGCATCCGTTGCCGGCCCCGTCGGTGGATACCGGCATGGGCCTCGAGCGGATCTCCGCGGTGATGCAGCACGTGCACACCAACTACGATATCGATCTGTTCCAGCACATTATCAAGGCCGCGATGGCGGTCACTGGTTGCGCCGATGCCAACAACAAGTCGCTGCGGGTGATCGCCGATCACATCCGCTCCTGTTCGTTCCTGATCGCTGACGGCGTGACGCCGTCGAACGAAGGCCGCGGTTACGTGCTGCGCCGGATCATTCGCCGCGCCATTCGGCACGGTTACATGCTCGGCTGCAAGGATGCGTTCTTCCATAAACTGGTGCCGGCTTTGGTTGAGCAGATGGGCTCGGCCTATCCGGAACTGAAAGAACGCCAAGCGGTGATCGAGCGTGCGCTGAAACTGGAAGAAGAGCAGTTCGCCCGCACGCTGGAGCAGGGCATGAAGTTGCTTGATCTGGCGATTGCCGGCCTGAAAGGCGAGACGATTCCCGGCGATGTCGTGTTCAAGCTGTACGACACGTATGGTTTCCCGGTTGATCTGACCAACGATATCGCCCGCGAACGCAATCTGAGCCTCGACATGCCGGGCTATGAAGCCTGCATGGAAGAGCAGCGCAACCGCGCGCGCGCCGCCAGCAACTTCGATGTGGACTACAACAAGGCATTGAAAGTCGACGCTGCCACTGATTTCTGCGGCTATGAAAAGTTGGAAGACAGCGGCAAAGTCGTCGCGCTGCTGAAAGACGGCACTGAAGTGGACGCGCTGAATGCCGGTGACGATGGCATTGTCGTGCTCGATCACACGCCGTTCTATGCCGAGTCAGGCGGTCAGGTCGGTGATCAGGGCGTACTGCGCGGCAGCAGTGCGCAATTTGATGTGGTCGATACCATCAAAATCGGCAGCGCCCATGGCCACAAGGGCAAGGCCAGCGGTCGGATCGCCAAAGGCGACAGCCTGAAGGCCGAGGTGAATCAGGATCGTCGAGCCCGCACCATGCTGAACCACTCGGCAACCCACTTGATGCATGCGGCGCTGCGTCAGGTGCTCGGCACGCATGTTACCCAGAAAGGCTCGCTGGTGGAGCCGGAGCGTTTGCGTTTCGACTTTTCGCACAACGAACCGGTTTCGGCCCAGCAGATTGCCGAAATCGAAGCGCTGGTGAATGAACAAATCCGCGCCAACAACGCCGTGCAGACCGACGTGATGGCGCCGGAAGCGGCGATGAAAGCCGGCGCGATGGCGCTGTTCGGCGAGAAATACGGCGACAGCGTGCGCGTGCTCAGCATGGGCGAGTTCTCGAAAGAACTGTGCGGCGGTACCCACGTCAAGCGTACCGGCGATATCGGCACGTTCAAGATCATCAGCGAGTCGGGTATTGCGGCCGGTGTACGCCGGATCGAAGCGGTGACGGGCGATGAAGCCTTGGCGGTGTTCCAGCGCTATGAGATGACGCTGAACAGCGTGCTGAAGCATTTCAAAGTGACCGAAGACAAGCTCCATGCCCGCCTGAGCGCGCTCGATCAGGAGCGCAAGGCGCTGGAAAAACAGATCGATCAACTGAAAGCGCAGGCCGCCGCCGGCAAGGCCGATCAGCTGGTCAGCAGCGCCAAGCAGATCGGCGAGGCCAGGGTATTAATCGCCGAGCTCGATGGCGTCGATGCCAAAACCTTGCGCGAAACCGTTGAAAAACTGCGCGACAAGCTCGGTAACAGCGCCGTGCTGATTGCCACCAAGGACGGCGACAAGGTGTCGTTCGTCGCGGCCGTGGCAAAACCGGTCAGCGCCAAGCTGCCAGCCGGTGAGTTGGTTGGCTTTGTTGCCGGCAAGCTCGGCGGTCGCGGTGGTGGCAAACCGGAACTGGCCCAAGGTGGCGCCCCCGATGTCGCGGGTTTGGCCGCTGCGTTGGTGGCGGCCCAGGATTTTGTTGCCGGCAAACTGGCCTGAACGCCCACCAGATCGGACGCTGACAGAAAAACATGGCGTTAATCGTCCAGAAATTCGGCGGCACCTCGGTAGGCGATCTCGATCGCATCCGGCATGTCGCCGACAAGATCATCGCGACCAAGGCGCAAGGCCATCGCGTTGTTGTGGTCGCGTCGGCGATGGCCGGTGAAACCAACCGCTTGCTGGCACTTGGCAATGCCTTGGCAGATAACCCGTCCGCCCGTGA
>DASUEK010000098.1:0-6562 GCA_036275115.1 Permianibacter sp.
TCGCCGCGGTCAATCCGTTCGCGCAGCATCACCGCCGTATCGGCGCCCATGTCCTGCACTTCGATCAAATGCGCGGCGACTGCTGGATGCTGCTTCTTCAGGTAATCCATGAAGCGCTGGCCGTGTTCGGTGAACACCACCGCATTGACCACGACATCGTCATACTGACTGAGCGCGCGGGCCAGCTCGAGATTGCCCAGATGACTGCCGATCAGCAACGCGCCGCGACCGTTCTGCTTGACCCGCTGCAATTCCGCTTGCTGCTCAAACACCATATCGGCGGCGTTGATCTCGCCGCGCCAGGCCGCGATCTTGTCCAGCATTGCTTCGCCGAATTGGCGCAAATGGGCAAAGCAATCGCGCCAGCCCGGTGGTCGCAGCAGCGCTGGACTGCCACTCGCGTGCACACGTTGCAGAAAGGTTTGTGACGCGCGACGGGCGGTCCGGTTGAACAGCACGAAGTACAGCATCACCGGCGCCAGCAAGGCCGAGAATACCCGCCGGCCAAACAGGCGATAGGCGTTGACCAGAATCGCGATACCAACAGTCGAGCCGCGCTCCTGTTGCTGTGACCAGTGCGCCTCATTGACTGCCGCCGACAGCGTTTTCGGCATCGCTTTCGGTATCCACAGGCGACGCAGCCGCCGCCAGAGCAATTGTGGCGCGCGCGGGAACATCAGGAAAAACAATTTGGCGTGGGTGCGTGAGATCATCAGGTTATCGCGCAGCGCCTTGAAATGCGACACGCCATCCTGCGGATAGGTCACCGCCAACGGCAGGAACTGCATCGGCACACCGGCCCAGTACATCCGGACCAGGATCTCGATATCAAATTCCATCCGCTCGCCAATGCGGACGCGACCGATCAGCGCGCAGGTAGCAGCCAGCGGATAGATCCGGAAACCGCACATCGCATCTTCGATGGCGAGAGACAAGGTTTCCAGCGCCACCCAGAAATCGGTGATCTTGCGGCCGTACAAGCGTGATTTCGGAATGCTGGCGTCATACACCGGCTTGCCACCAACCATGGCAGTGGGCGCAGCCGCGCTGGCGGCGAGAAATTGCGGGATCACCTGCTGGTCGTGCTGACCATCGGCATCGATCTGGAATGCATGGCTGTAACCGCGTTGCAGCAGCCAGCGAAAGCCGTGCATGCTGGCCGCGCCCTTGCCGCGATTGACCGGCAGCCGTTCGATAAACACATTCGGCTCGTGCTGCAGCTGATCGAGCACGCGCTGATCGGCCGCGCCACTGCCATCATCGACAATCAGAATCGGCAAACCGAAGCGTTGCAGCCCCGCCACGGTTGCCGGCAAGGCGCCACCGTGGTTGTAGTTCGGGACCAGAAACGCCGGGTTGACGCTCATGCCGTGGCCTCGCCAGCGAACACGATACGGCCACTGCTGTGGCGGCCTCGGCTGGAATCAAAGGAGAACAACACTTTGTCGACCGGCTGGGCCGCAGTGGCCGGCTTGTGTTCCAGCAGCAGGCTGATCGTTTGCGCCGGCTCGATGATGGCCTGGAATTTCAGCGCTTCCATTTTCTGGAAGCGTGGCAACAACGGGAAATACTGCCGGCCAAAATGAATCGCCCAGTCGATCTGGACGACCCCGGGCAAAATCGCGTGCACCGGAAAGTGGCCGGGGAAAAACACCAGCGACGGCGGTACCTGCAACGTCAGGCTGACCCGGCTCTCGGCGGTTTCGGTGTTGACCACGATCGGCAGTTTCTGGCCCGTCATGACCGCGTCTCTTCTGCAAACAGCGCGGCCAGCGCGGATCGGGCCTGTGTGCCACGCGTCACGCAGCTCACTACCTTGGCCTTGCCAACAGCATGTGTCGATTTCACGCCGATCATGACGACACCTCTTCGGAGAACAGCGCGCGCAGCGCCTGTTGGGTGAGTTTGCCACGATCATCGCGTGGCATGGCTTCGACATAGCGAAAACGTTTGGGCAGCAGCACCCGTTCAAACCGGTTGGCCAGATGCGAGCGCAGCTGTTCATTGACCGGATGCTTGCCGTGCGCCGCCAGTGCGGCGGCACCAGCGGCGGTGAGCCGCACCACCACCGCGACCACGGTGCGGGCCCCCTCGAGCACCAGCGCCGCAGCTTCGGCGACGAAGGGATGCGCCTGCAGCTGCTGTTCGAGTTCAGTCAGCGACAAGCGCTTGGCTTCGATCTTGACCACCCGGTCGGCGCGACCGAGCAGCAAGAATCGGCCATCCGCAAGCAGTTCAGCGCGATCACCGAGCGCACACCACAGCGGTTTTTCGGCCGCCGGCGATAGCACTTCCAACACCGACTCGGCGTTCAATCGTGCCTGCACGCCCGGCAACAGCTGCCACGGTTCCGCCGCGATGGCGGCGTCACGCTGACGCCAGGCAACACCGCCCGTTTCGGTGCTGCCGAGTACCTCGAACGGCGCTGCGCCCAACGCCTGTTGCAGTTGCAGCGCAGCGGCACGCGGCAGCGGCGCGCCGGAACTGAACACCGCCAGACAATGCGGTGCAACCGTTGTCAGATCAACGGCTGTCGGCAAGCGTTCGAGATGGGCCGGGCTGCTGATCAACAACACCGGCGCATGACGCTGCAGTTGCGCGAGCAGCGGCTCCGGATAATGTTCCGGTGTCGCGACAAACGGCCGCGCGCTCGCGAGCGGCCACAGCAAACGAAACAACAATCCGTAAATGTGATGATGCGGCACGGTGGCGAGCACGGTCGCGTTCGGCAGCGGAAACTGCTGCTGCAGCGCCTGCAGTTCCGCCTGCAATTGCCGCAGCGTCCGGGTCACGGCTTTCGGCGCCCCGGTGCTGCCGGAAGTGAACAGTTGTAGCGCCAGCCCATCGGCGGCCAACGGCGTGCGCGGCATTGATTCCCATGCAACGCGCGTCTGCCGGGTCGACACCAAATTGCCGAACGCGGCAAGGGGAACATCGCTCAACACGCCGTCGCAACTGGCGCCGACCGTTTGCAAGGTTTCCGGCTGGGCGTTGGCCGGCAACACTGCACAATGGCCGCCTTGCCACAGCGCCAGCAAGCCAATCAGGTATTCGTAGGCATCTTCACACCAGAGCAGCCAACGCTGACCCGGCGTCGCCGGCAGCTGCTGCGTCAGCGCCTGCACGCGTGCGCGCAAGTCGCGTTCGCACTGCAGCTGCGCGCCCTGCCACGCCACCGGCAGATCGGCCGGGCGCTGCCAGCGGGCAAAATCCTGCAACAGCGGCAGCGTCGTCATGGCACTAACCACTCGCGCAAACGGTTGCGCAACAGGCGCTCACCGAATAGCAGCACGCCCATCAGCAAATAGGAAATCAGGCCGTTGTAAATCGCCCAGTAAGTGACGGACGGTTGCCAGGCCGTGAGTAGCGCCATGGCGCCGTTGAAGGCAAAAAAACTGCACCAGATTTGGGTCAGGCGACGGGTATAACGGATCTCGCGCGCGTCCAGCGCGCCACCGTTTTCAATGCGGGCAATCCGTTCGATGACGGTCGGTGGCCAGCGCAGCGAACCGGCAAACAACACCAGCATCGTGATGCTGATCAGCACCGGGTAGTAGCGTAGCCACTGGCTGTCATTGAGCCACCACGCGGTAGCAGCGAACGCGAGTCCCACCAGCATCGGCCAGCGCCAATGCCGCCACGCCGCCGCGCTCGGCAGGGTCACGGCCCGGACGATCAGCGCCAGCAATAGCAACAACGCCAGTCCCCGGGGAGACCAGCGTTGGATGCCGACAAAAACCAGCATGGGGTAGAGCAGCAACAGGCCAATGGCCAGTGCCTGCAACAGGCGCCGCATCAGGCGGCCTGCAGCAATCCGCTCACGGTGCGCACGACATCACCGACCGTGCGAACTTGTTTGAACTCGTCCGGCTTGATTTTCTTGCCGGTCAGCTCCTGCAATTTGATCACCAGATCGACCGCATCAATGCTATCGAGATCCAGCTCTTCGTACAGGCGCGAATCCATGGTGATCGAGTCGCCGTCGACTTCGAACACGTCCACCAGAATGCCTTTCAGGGCATCAAAAATTTCACTCTGGGATTTCATGGCGCTTACCTCATACGGCCTGTTGCTGCTGGCCGGCGATGAACGCGGCCAGATTACGGACGGAGCGGAAATGCTCCTTGTTGCTGCTGTTGCTGGCATCCAGTTTGACCTGGTACTTCTTCTGCACGGCAACGCCCAGTTCAAGCGCATCGATTGAATCGAGCCCCAGACCTTCGACAAACAACGGCGCTGCGCTATCGATGTCGTCCGGCGTGATGTCTTCCAACGCCAGCGTGTCGATAATCAGCTGTTTGAGCTCGAGTTCCAATGCGTTCATGCCTGTTTGCTACCTTCGTTCTGCTGTTGCCAAACGGTGATCGGTGCGGCCACCGACTCCGTATCACTCTATTGCCGACGACTTGCCATCAGCGGCCGCGACGGCGTCGGAAAAAAACTGCTGCAACCAGCGGGTCAGCTGGCGCGACGCCAGCGGCGCTTCGGTGCCACTGGCAATGATCTGATCTGCCCGAATCGGCGCCAGCACGTCCAGCCGCACGTGAAACCGGCGCGGCGGCACCTGGTACCAGCGCGTCGCCTTGGTCAGCGTCGGCGGGTTGCAGGTCAGGATCACCGGCACCATCTCACAACCGGTAGCGAGTGCCACATGCGCGGCGCCGCGCTGAAAACTGAACGGTTCACCGGGCACCGTCCGGGTGCCTTCCGGAAACACAATCAACGGCCGCTGCTTTGCCAACGCCTTGCTGCAGTCCTGCACCAATTGCTCGGCACCGCGGTTCGGAATGTAGTGCGCCGCCCGCACCACACCGCCGAGATAACGGTTGCGCCACAGCGCTTCCTTGACGATGCAGTCGGCTCGCGGCATCAAGCTGATCATCAGCACCACATCGATCAGGGTCGGGTGGTTGGCAAGCACCAGCACACCGTTGAGCTCACGCAAGCGTTCGGCATTGCGCAGTTCGACACTCATGACCCCGAGCCAGATCATCTGGCCGATGAAAAACCGAAAACTCTGGTGGATCGCCCGTTGCGCCCGATCCCGCCGCTGGTCCGGATCGCGCCAGCGCAAATGGATGATCGGAAACACCGTCAGCGTCAGCAGCAATCCGCCCAGACTGAAACTGAAAAAACACCAACCGGTGGCAAGCACACGCCAGCCGTAATTCAAGCGCTGGCACCAACGTTGCCAGCGCGAGGCCGGCGCCTCGGCCAACGCCAACCCAGCAAGCGGCTCAGCCATACGCCACCGTCCATCCGTGTTGTTCACCCGCCAGTGTTGCGGCGGTGCCGGTCGCCAACGCGCGAATCAGCGCCAGCGTCGCCGAACCGGCGTCGGGCGCAACGCTCCCGGCGCGAGCAAGTTGCAACGGCTTGCCGCCCTCTGCCACCAGCAGGCCGAGCCCGAGCAACGGCGCTTCAGCGTCCTGCCACGGCTCATAGATGGCCGGCAAGGCTTGCTCGACGAAGCTGATCAGTACACGGCCGACACCGCTGGCATACATGGCCGCGGCTTCCAGCAAACAGGCTTGCAAACTGTCACGACCGGCGGCGATCGCGGTCGCTGGTGTCGCATCCTTGCCGGCAATGCCGTACAAGCCGGCGGCGCTGTTGTGCACCGACAGCGAAAAGCCCATCGGCGACAGCGGTTCGGCCTGCGCCAGTTGCCGCAGCAGGTTCACCGTGGTGCCGAGCTCGCCGTGGCGCGACGCGAACACCAGCTGCTCAGCCCGTTCGCCCGCCAGCGTGGCGTGGGCGCAGTGCAGCGCCACCCGCGACAGCGGCGACAAGCGCCGGCGCTGCATCGGCTCGACAAAGTCCACCGGCGCTGCCGCCGTTTCTGGCGGCAAGCCCGCTTCTGACTGCTGCGCCCACTGCTGCCAGGCGGCAAGGTCGGCGACACCGGGCGCCCAGGCATGCCAGCGTCGGATCGGGAGAATGCAGCCGTTCATGCCATGCCAACCTGCCGACCGGCGCGACAACCGACGGCCATAACAGCCCGCCGACTCTGCACCTGCAGTCGGTCAAATTTTAACCGCTCGGGAAAGGGGCGCCATGCTATCGGGAGGTTCGACCAAAGGCAATGGCGAATCCCGCCTTTTGTCAGGCCGCCATGACGGACAGCAAACCGGGCCATCATCGGGTCCATCGCAATTAGCGCGTCAGCACAACCTTGCCAACCGAACGACCGCTGCGCAGCAGTTCCAGCGCCTGCGGCGCCTCGTCAAACCGGAACTGATGTCCGACATGCGGCGCCGGCAGCTTCAGCGTGGCGATTTCCCGGATCATCGCGTCGAAGAACTCGCGCTGTTCCCACAGCCAGATCAGATTGAAGGCCAGCAGCGCCCGGTTTTCGCTGATCATCGACAGCGCGTCGTAGCGCGGCCGGCGCAGGTATTCGAGCAACATATGAAAGCGACGCATCTTGCGTTCGCCGGGCGCAAAAACCGTGGCGCCATAGACGACCAGCCGGCCGGTCGGCGCCAGTGCCTTGAATGAGGCTTCTTGAACCTTGCCACCGACCGCGTCGAGCACCAGATGGATCGGCTTGTCGGCCAGT
>DASUEK010000099.1:0-28366 GCA_036275115.1 Permianibacter sp.
CTTCCAGCGCTCGGAATTCCTGCTGGAAAAAGGCGCCATCGACATGATCGTCGACCGGCGTGAAATGGCGCAGAAACTGGCCGGCGTGCTGGCCAAGTTCACCCAGCGCGAACAGCCGGCGGCGTAAACCGGCGCAGGCAAAAATCGAAAGCGGCTTCCGGGCCGCTTTTGTTTTGGGGTGTTCACGCCATGCGACATTCGCGATTGGCTTTGTCATGAACCGTACTCTTTCCGAGTGGTTGGCCCTGCTCGAACAGCGTCATCCGGTCGCTATCGATCTGGGGCTGGACCGCGTTGGCGTCGTTGCTGATCGCTTGCAAGCGCGGCGCTTTGCCTGTCCGGTGATCACGGTGGCTGGCACCAACGGCAAAGGTTCGACGGTCGCGACCCTGGAAGCCTTGGCGCGTGCGCATGGCTTGCGGGTTGGTGTCTACACCTCGCCGCATTTGCTGCGCTTCAATGAGCGCATCCGGATCAACGCCGTCGATGTCAGCGATGCCGCGCTGGTGCGCGCCTTGGAAGCGGTGGAAGCGGCACGTGCCGACACCAGCCTCACGTATTTTGAATTCACCACGCTGGCGGCGTTCTGGCTGTTCCAGCAACAGCCGCTGGAATTGCTGGTGTTGGAAGTCGGCATGGGCGGGCGGCTCGATGCGGTCAATCTGGTCGATGCCGATGTTGCGGTCATCACCACCATCGATTTCGATCACATGGCCTTTCTCGGCAACACGCTCGCGGCGATTGCCGGCGAGAAAGCCGGCATCTGTCGCGCCGGCCGGCCGGTGGTGCTGGCTGACCGCAAGCGGCTCGATGTGATGCTGCCGGCGGTGCAGGCGAAAGCGGCGCTGCCGCTCCAGCCGGACCATGATTTTCAACAGCAACGTGCGGCGGACGGTTGGCGTTTCCGGTTCCGTGCTGAACCCGAGCTGCGATTGCCGATGCCACAACTCGGCGCCGATCTGGTGGCCGCAGCACTGGCGGCATTCCGGTTGGCCTTGCCGGCGATCTGGCAGCTTGAGGCGGTGGCATACGCGGTGGCGCAGGCCCAGCTCGCCGGTCGTTGGCAGAAATTGCCGACCAGTCCGGTGACGGTGCTCGATATTGGCCACAACGCTCAGGCGAGTGCCCGGTTGGCCGAGCGCGCGATGGCTGAAGCGAGTGGTCGGCTGCATGTTGTGCTCGGCGTGCTCGGTGACAAGGACCGGGTCGCGTTGCTCGAACCGTGGCGCGAATTACAGGTCAATGGCCTGCCACCACGCTGGTATCTGGCGGATCTGGCCGGCCCGCGCGCCGGCTTGGCCCGCGATTTGCGCGCGGCACTGCCGGCAAATGCCGATGCGAGCCAATTCGCGGATCCGGTGGCGGCATGGCAGACTGCCTGCCGAGACGCGGCGCCGATCGACACGGTGCTGGTATTTGGTTCGTTCCTGACGGTGGCGGCGGTGTTGGAAGCCGCTGGCGAGCGTCCGGGGCAGGGGAGTTGAACGGGTGGATGTGCGGTTGAAAGAGCGGTTGATTGGTGCGCTGGTCGTGGTGGCGGTTGCTGTCCTGGTGCTGCCTTGGGTGCTGGATGACGACAAAGGCGAGAGCAATTTCAGCAGCAAGATCCCGCCGGCACCGCCGGCGCCGGCAGCGCGGGCTGTTGACCTGAGTCAGCCGCGCCCGCTCGACGAAGCGGCATTTGATGACAGCATCATCGCGGCCGATACCACGGTCACCGGCACCGCCAGCTTGCCGGCAGCCGACAACGGCGAGCCGGGCGCGACGCCGCTGGCGGTGTCACCAGCCGGCAAGGCCGCTGACGCCACAGTCCGAACGCCGGAACGGCCGGCGGCGGTCGAAGCCGGTTTTGTCATCCAGCTCGGTACATTCAGCAATCGCGACAACGCCGAACGGCTGGTGCAGACGCTGCGCCAGCAGAAATTCTCGGCCTACAGCAAAGTGGACAATCGTGCCGATCCGGCCGTGGTCCGTGTCTTGGTCGGCCCGATGACCAAGCGCGAGCAAGCCGACGCCCAGTTGGCGCGCGTGCGCACGCTGTCCGGTCAAAACGCCATTGTCGTTGCCTATGATCCGCTCAAGCATTAACGATGGCCGACGGGCTCACGTTCTTGCTGCATTGCGGTACAATGCGCGCCCTCGATTTCCGTAGGCGCAAAGCATGGTTTGGCTGGATTGGGCGATCCTCGGCGTTGTCGTCATTTCCGCCTTGTTGTCGTTGTGGCGCGGCTTTGTCCGGGAAGCGGTGGCGCTGGCCGGCTGGTTGCTGGCGTTCTTTCTGGCGCGCGGATTTCACGACGATTTGTCTCCCTTTCTTTCCAATGACATCCGGCCCGAAGGGCTGAAGCTGGCGTTGGCCTGGGTAGCGATTTTTCTGCTGGTGTTGTTCCTCAGCTATTTGCTGGCCAAGCTCGGTCAGGTGTTGATCGACAAGGCCGGTTTGACCACGCCCGATCGCGTGCTGGGCATGGCGTTTGGTTTGCTGCGTGGCTTGGCGCTGTGTGCGGCGCTGGTGATTGTCAGCAAGGCGTTCACCCGTTTTCCGGAAGCGGTGGTCTGGCAGCAGTCGCGCTTGATCGCGCCGCTGGAAACGGTTGGTGACTGGTTCCTCGATGCCTGGCATGAGCAGGCAGACAGCGAAAGCTAAACTTGACCCGCTGGCAAGGGCTTGTGCCCGATCGCCGGCAACAGATTCAGACAGAGCAAGGTTGCCGCCATGGGCGCTGCTGATCGGCAGTGGCGAGATGGCGGTAGCAGTGGAGTGAGTCGGTATGTGCGGTATTGTTGGTATCGTCGGTAAGTATCCGGTCAACCAGAGCATCTACGATGGCCTGACTGTGTTGCAGCATCGCGGTCAGGATGCCGCCGGCATCGTCACCGAGAGCGGAGGCCGGCTCTACCTGCGCAAGGCCAATGGCATGGTGCGCGACGTGTTCCGCCAGGAACACATGGAGCGTCTGCAGGGCAACATCGGCATTGGTCATTGCCGTTACCCCACCGCCGGCAGCCCGAGCTCGGCCGAAGCGCAACCGCTGTATGTCAACTCGCCGTATGGCATCGTCATTGCCCACAACGGCAACCTGACCAATGCCGAGCAGCTGAAAGAAGAGCTGTTCCGCACCGATCGTCGCCACATCAACACCCGTTCCGATTCGGAAGTGCTCTTGAACGTGCTGGCGCACGAGCTGCACGAAGAAAACGTGCTGAAGCCGACGCCGCAAAACATTTTCAATGCCATTACCCGCGTCCACAAGCGCGCCCGGGGTGCATACGCGGTGGTGGCGATGATCGCCGGCATCGGTCTGGTCGCATTCCGCGATCCGTTTGGTATTCGACCGGCGGTGTTTGGTCGCCGCGAAACCGACAAGGGCACCGAATACATGGTGGCGTCGGAGTCGGTGGCGCTTGATGTGCTCGGCTTCCAGCGCATTCGTGATTTGCACCCGGGTGAAGCGCTGTTCATTTCGCCGGAAGGCGAGCTGCTGACCCAGCAATGTTCCGACAAGGCGATCTACCGGCCGTGCATTTTCGAGCACGTGTATCTGGCGCGTCCGGATTCGATCATGGACGACATTTCGGTTTACAAGGCGCGCCTGCGCATGGGCGTCAAGCTGGCCGAGAAGATCGAGCGGGAATGGCCGGATCACGATATCGACGTGGTGATCCCGATACCAGATACCTCGACTACCGCCGCGATGGAGCTCGCCAATCATCTTGGTCTCAAATTGCGCCACGGTTTCGTCAAGAACCGCTATATCGGCCGCACCTTTATCATGCCGGCCCAGCAACTGCGCAAGAAGTCGGTGCGCAGCAAGCTGAACGCCATTGATCTGGAATTTGCCGGCAAGAATGTGCTGCTGGTTGATGACTCCATCGTCCGTGGCACGACCTCGCAGCAAATCATCCAGATGGCACGCGATGCCGGTGCCAAGAAAGTGTATTTCGCCTCGGCCGCGCCGCCGGTGCGCTACCCTAACGTCTACGGCATCGACATGCCGGCGGGCAGTGAGCTGGTCGCGTTCAATCGCACCGAGCAGGAAGTGTGCGAGCTGATCGGCGCCGACAAGCTGATTTATCAGGATCTCAATGATCTGTTCGATTGCGCGCGCGAAGGCAACCCGCATATCAGCGAGTTTGAGGCGTCGGTGTTCAATGGTCAGTACGTGACCGGCGATGTCAACGAAGGCTATCTCGCCAACTTGGAAGCGGCCCGCAATGATTCGGCCAAAGCCGGCAAGAAGGGCGGCGTCAACGATGCGGCGCTGATCGATCTGCAAAACGCCGATTGAGTCGGATGAACAGGCAGCAAGGGCCGGGTGACCGGCCCTTTTTGTTGGCCAGCGGTTGACGCTGCGCCACATGCAAGTCGCGGCCGGAATGACTACACTGGCTGACACAACGAGAACAAACGAGCTGTAATTCCTATGTTGCAAGCATTCTCGGCCTGGCTGCTGAAACGGTTGGGCTGGCAGGTGGTTGGCGAGCTGCCGCAGGTTCGGCAGTGTGTGATCATTTTTGCGCCGCATACCTCGAACTGGGATTTTCCCATCATGTACCTGACCAAGCTCGCAAAAGGGGTGAAGGTCAATTTCCTCGGCAAGCACCAACTGTTTCGCTGGCCGATTGGCTGGTTCTTCCGCTGGCTGGGCGGCATCCCGGTGGTGCGCCACGAGAAGCACAATGTCGTGGACGCCTCGATCCAGGCGTTCAAGGACAATCCGGATCTGTATCTGGCGTTGGCGCCGGAAGGCACCCGCAGCAAAACCGATTACTGGCGCACCGGCTTCTATCACATTGCGGTCGGCGCTGGCGTGCCGCTGCAGCTGGCGTTTCTGGATTGCCGCACCCGTACCTTGGGTTTGGGACCGCTGCTGACCCTGACCGGCGACATCGAAAAGGACTTTGCCCGGCTGCGTGCGTTCTATCACGACAAGCAAGGCTACAAGCCGGAGCTGACCAGCGCCATCCAGCCGCGTCGCTAATGCTGGTCGGCGACCGCCACCATTCGCTAGGATAGGCTTCCTGATTTTCCTGTGGCCCTGACATGGATCGTTGGTTTCTCGGTCTGCTGCTGCTCTGCCTGTCCGGTTCGCTCTGGGCCTTCGATGCCCCGACCGCGCAGTGCCCGGACGGCTTTTCACCGCGTTTTCAACGGTTGTCGTTGGAGCAGGGGCTGTCCCAGAGTGTGGTCAATTCGGTGGTGCAGGACGCCGATGGTTTTCTCTGGTTCGGCACCCAGGATGGCTTGAACCGTTACGATGGTTACGGCTTTCTGGTGTTGCGCCGCAATCCGGAAGATCCGTATTCCCTGCCAGATAATCACATCAATGTGCTGACTACCGAGCCGAACGGCACGTTATGGATCGGCACGGCCAATGGTCTCGCACGTCGGCCGCGCGGCGCCGATCAGATTGAACGGGTTCCGGCCAGCCAACTGACTAGCGAATACATCCTCAGTTTGCTGTCCGATGCCGCCGGGCGCCTGTGGATTGGCACCACCGAAGGCCTGGTGCTCCATCAACCGGAGACCGGCACCTATCGCACCATTGTCGGCAGCAACGCCCGGCGTCTGCCGGATGAACATGTGCGCGCCATGATCTGGATCGGTGATGAGCTCTGGTTTGGTACCGCACGCGGCATCTATCGCTACCACGTCGGACGCGATCAACTCGATGAGCAGCCCTTGCTGCCGGAACGCAACATCACCAGCTTGTTGTTGCGCGCCGATGGCCAACTGGTCATCGGCACGCAGAACGGCGCATTCGTGCGATCGGCTGATGGCCGTGCCGTCGAACGGTTGGCGGCCGAACTTCCCTCTGCGTTTGTCCAATCACTGATTGAAGACAACGAAGGCCGGCTGTGGATCGGCACGGCCGGTGGATTGGTGGTACTGGGGCCGGATGGTTCGCGTTGTGTGTTGAGCCGGCAGCCGGGCCAGAACGATTCGCTGTCGGTCAGCGACGTGTTGACCTTGTTTCGCGATCGCAGCGGCGTGATTTGGGTTGGCACTTATGCGGGCGGCATCAACAAATGGAACAGCCAGACAGCGGTGTTCCAGCATTATTTGCCGGCCGAACAGTTGCCACCCGGTGTCAGCAGCAACACAGTGTCGGCGTTGCTGCGTGATCGTCAGCAGCAACTCTGGTTTGGCACCACCGACAGCGGTTTGTTACGCCGGCAACACGGGCAATGGCAGCAGGTGCCGTTATTGTCAGCCGAGGGCACGAATCGACAACGTGCTGAAGCGCTGGCCGTTCATGCCTTGACCGAAGATCAGCATGGTCGCTTGTGGGTCGGCACGTTTGGCGCCGGCTTGTTCGTGCTAAACCCGGATGGCGGGCCAACCCGGCAATATGATTTTCGCAATGAAGACATCGCCAGCCTGTCGAGCAGTTATGTTTTGACCGTGTTCGAGGATCATCAGGGTGAGATCTGGGTCGGCACTGAAAACGGTTTGGATCTGGTGCGCGAAAGTGCCAATGGTGTCATGCATTTCCGCCGTTTCGGTGCGCAGTTGCCGGTGGGTTTTCAGGCGATAGATACCGAAGTCATGGCGATTGCCGAGGACTACGACGGCCAACTCTGGATTGGCGGCATGGGGGGGTTGGTGCGGATCGATCGCGATCGTGATGCCATGACGCTGTACCAGCATGATGCCGACAACCGCAACAGTCTGAGTGGTAACAGCGTCACCGCCATACGGCTGGCACCCGATGGCGATATCTGGGTTGCCACCACTGACGGCCTCAACCGCGTCCATCGCAACGTTGATGGCAATTATGAGATCACCCGCTTTGGCGCCAGCGATGGCCTGCCGACCGGCACCATCTACGGGATTCTCCCTGGCGTTGATGGCGAGCTGTGGCTCAGTTCGTCGAGCGGACTGATCCGGTTTCAACCGGCGACGCCGTATGCCATCGCCTATCGCAGCGAGAACGGGTTGCCGAGCGATGAATTCAATATTGGCGCCAGTTTCTTGAGTGCAGATGGCGAGTTGCTGTTCGGTGGCATCAATGGCGTCGTGGGTTTTCTGCCGCAGATGCTGCAGAAGCCCGCTGCCGATGCCCGGGTAGTGTTCACCGGTTTTCGCAAATTCGATCAACCGCAGAGCCTGAGTTTTACCGCCCAGCCGCGACCGTTCCTGCAATTGAACAGCGATGAACGCGTAGTCGCCTTTGATGTGGCGGTACTCGACTTTTCCGCGCCGGATCGCAACCGGTTTCGGTACCGGGTCAAAGGTCTGCATGAGCAATGGATCACGCTCAGTAGCTCGCACACCATCACCTTGACCGGACTTGATGCCGGCCGTTACCAGTTGCAAGTGCAAGGCGCGCCGGCCACCGGCTTGTGGTCCAATGAAACCCTGACGCTGGATCTGTTGGTGCGCAGTCCGTTCTGGAGTGTGCACACCAGCTACGGCAGCATCATTGCCGGGATGGTGTTGTTCGGCAGTGCGCTGTCGTTCTGGTGGTGGCGTCGGGTGCGCATGCAGCTGCGCAACCGGCAGGAATTGCTGCAGCAGCTGGCGATGCAACAGCAAGCCGCCACTCAGACCTTGCAGGAGCATCAGCGCTACCTCGAAAGCCTGCAGGAACAATGCAATCAGCTGGAGTTGCAGCGCGATGAACTGCAGCGCCGGTTACTGGAAAACCAATACCGCGATCCGCTGACCAACCTGCCGAGCCGGCGGATGGCCAGCACCTTGTTCGCCGGTTATGCCAATGATCAAAAGAGCCGGGCACTGATTCTGGTCGATGCCGATGGCATGGGTTTCATTAACGAACAATACGGCTATCAGGCCGGCGACAGCGTGCTGGCGCAACTGGGTGACTTGTTGCAACGGGTTTGTCGCCAGGGCGATGAAATCATGCGCTGGGACAGCGATGTGTTCCTGTTGATCTGCGAGGTGGCCAGCCTCGAAGAAGCGCGCATGCTGGCCGAGCGGATCCGTGCCAGTGTCTTGCAGCAGGCGTTCACCCTGTCCGAGCGACGCCATATCGATTTGACGTGTTCCATCGGTTTTGCGCTGTGGCCGTTGGTGGCTGATAGCGACAGCGAACAGCGCTGGGAAGCGTCGCTGGGTTTTGCCCGCGAAGCGTTGGCGCTGGCCAAGCATTTCAGTCGCAACGCTTGGTTCGGTCTGGTTGCGGCACCGACGCTGCCGGCGAGCGAATTGCCAATGGCACGGCGTGAGCTGGCGCGGGAATGGGTGAAAACCGGTTGGCTGGTCGTGACGAGCTCACTGCCGCAGCCGAACCAGTTGCTGCAGGAGTGGCCTGAGCGCTGAGGCACGGCAGGATTGAACCGGGAAAAATCGAACCGGGAAAAAGAAAGGCCGCCAACTTGGCGGCCTTTCTTTTTTTTTCAGCCCATTATCAACGGGCCCGCAGTCATCATTGTGTTGCGTCGTCGTCGGTTTTTTTGCGAATGATTTCGATGTCGCGTTGGATCTCGACCTCATCTGCACCCATGACGTCTTCGTTCGTGATCTCCTGCTTGCCATCCTTGCCGACCACAATCACCCGGCGCACGGTGTTGCCTTCCACCTTGTCATGCCACAACGCTGGCGCATGACTGTGCAGAATCATCGCCTTGCCGCCCTGAACGAATTTCACCGGTTTGTCGATGCCCGCTTTCTTGAAGGCTTCGCGAATCTTGTTCTGCTGCGCTTCGGTCAGCTCCACGCCACTGATCAGCACGCTGTTCCGCAAGGCTTCGATTTCTTCCGGCGGCAGCGGTGCTACCGGCGCTACGCCCGGGACCGGTGGGACAGGGGGGACGCCATGAAATCGGACGTGCATGCCGCCACCTTCCGCCGGCATGTTGATCGTTTCGCCACCGGCTTCAATCGTCACATCCTTGCCTTTGCGCTTGGCTTTGACGGTGCGGCCGTCATCGGTCGCGATGATTCGCTCTTCGCCATCGGACAGTTGCGGCAAGACAAATTTCCAGCTTTCGCCATTGATCTTCAGCTTGACCTTGGCATCGCCGTCATCGCTTTCCTTGTTGATGAAAACGGCGACGTGCTTCTTTTCCGTTTTGCCATCCTGGGCGTCAGAGCCCGCCAACGCGGCAGCTGCCAACAGATTGCCGCCCAGCACGACTGCCAGCACAACGGCCAATCCACTCAATTTGCTTTTCATGTTCCAACTCCTTGCAGTGACTACACGGCTGTCATGACAGCGTCAAACCGCTCAATGCAGCCACTGTGCCAATCATTACTTTCACGTCGTGGCGCGGCTTTCGTGCTGTCGTCCGCGTCGCTTTTATCCCTGCTGATGCCGATCTGCGGAGGCCATTTCCCCATTTCAGGATATTCCGTCGGCGTGCCTCAGTCGTTGAGACTGTCGTCACTGGCACCCGGCACCAGGTTGAATTTTTCCAGGCGATACAAAAACGCTTTGTAGGGCAGGCCGAGCAGGCGCGCGGCCTGGGTTCGGTTGAACTGACAGCGTTGCAGGGCCTGTTGCAGGCATTCGCGTTCATGGTGTTCCCAGTTCAACCCGTCTTCTGGCAACACAAACGCCGCTTTCACGGCGCTGCCGTTCGGTTCGTTGTCCAGATCGGCAGGGGTGAGCACGTTGCCTTCGGCCAGCAGCACCAGTCGTTCCATCGTGTGGGCCAATTCGCGGACATTGCCGGTCCATTGCCGCGCGCACAGCCGCTTCATCAGCTCCGGGTGTACGCCAATGGCGGGTAGCCCATGCCGGCGACAGGCTTGCTGGATGAAATGCTGTACCAGCAGTGGAATATCGTCGCGCCGTTCCCGCAACGGCGGCAGCCGAATCGGCACGACATTCAGGCGGTAATACAGATCGGCGCGAAAGCGGCCGGCGTCGACTTCCTGCTGCAGATCCCGGTTGGTGGCTGCGACGATGCGGACATCGGCGGCCAGTTCACGCGGACTGCCGAGCCGCTGATAACTGCCTTCCTGCAGTACGCGCAGCAGCTTGGCTTGCAGCCCGAGCGGCAGTTCGCCGATTTCATCGAGAAACAGGCTGCCGCCGGCGGCGGCTTCAATGCGGCCCATTTTCAGTTTGTCGGCGCCGGTGTAGGCGCCTTTTTCGGCACCGAACAGTTCGGCTTCGAACAAGGTCTCCGGCAGGGCGGCACAGTTCAGCGCCACAAACGGACCGCTGGCGCGATCTGACAATTGATGCAGGGCGCGTGCCGCCAGTTCCTTGCCCGTGCCGCTTTCGCCGTAGAGCAAAACGGTGGCCTTGGTCGGAGCGATTTTTTGCACCCGACGAAACACCTGCTGCATCGGTTCGGCACGGCCAATCAGATCCACCAATTGATCGCGATGGTTGAGTGCTTCACGCAGGCTGCGGTTTTCCTGCTGCAATTGCTGCACGGTGCTGACCCGGGCCAGGGTGTACAGCAGTTGCGACTTGTCGAATGGTTTGATCAGGTAGTCGTCGGCGCCGGCGCGAATGGTGCTGATGGCATGGCCGAGATTGCCGTAGGCCGTCATCAAGATGAAGGCGGTGTCAGGGCAATGCTCGCGAATATGAGACAGCAGTTGCAGACCATCGCCATCAGCCACTTTCCAGTCGGACAACACCAAATCGAAATGCTGCGTCGTCAACGCGGTGATCGCATCCGGCACCCGGGCGCAGGCGTGAACCAGATAGCCGGCGTCGGCGATCATGCTGTCAAGCAGCTGGCGTTGATCGTCGTTATCCTCCAGCAGCAGCAACTGTCGGCTGGTATTCATGTCGTGCTCCGTGAATGCAATTGCAAGCGGGCGACGGTGCCGCCGTCGCTGTTGTCATGCAGGGTCAGCTCGCCACGGTAGCGGCCGCGAGCGATCCGGCGCGCCAAAAATAGCCCCATGCCAGCGCCGTGGCTTTTGTTGGTGACATGCGGTTGAAACAACCGCTCCCGGACATCGGCTGCTAATCCATTGCCCTGATCGGTCACGGTGAAGAGCACGCTGTCGCCTTCGCTGTGCAGTGCAACGGTAATCGGCTGTCCGTTCGCGCTGGCCTCGACGGCGTTGCTGAGCAGGGTATGCAGCAAGCTGGCGATTTCGCGGGCGTGGCCGCGTAATTGGGGCGCCGGTGTCGGGCTCGTTAGTGTGATGGCAGGGTGCCGGTCGGCAAATTCCTGCACGACCTCTTGCGCGAGCAGCTGGCAGTCGAGCTCGAGCAGTGGTTGGTCATCGTGTTGGGTGACATCCAGCAAGGCTCGCAACCAGCGATCAATTTGCTGGATCTGTCGTCTTGCCATCAGGGCGAGTTGCTCGCGACGCTGCACCGCCAGATCGGTACGGCTCATTTCATCAAGTGTCAGTCCCAGCGTGTTGAGCGGATTGCGCAAGGTGTGGGCGAGGCCGCGCGCCAGATCGGTCAGTTCATTGGCGGCCTCATGGGCGCGCAGCGCTTGATTGTCCGCTTCCAGCTTGGCGAGCTCGCGCGACATCTGGTTGAACGCGTCGACCGTGGCCCGCAGTTCGTTCGGTGCGCTGGAACCGGCTTCCACCTGAACGCCGAGCTTGCCGGTTGCAACCTGCTGTGCAGCGCGTTGCAAGCGTTGCAGCGGCCGGGCGAATCCGTAGGCAAGCGCGGCGGCGGCGATGAGCGCCAGTGCCGCGATGATGCCGTTGAAGACATACTGGCGCTGATGCCAGGCTTTGATGGCGGCATCGAGACCTTCGCGCGGGATGCCGACCCGTTGCTGCCAGTCTTCGCCACTCAGCAGGATGGTGCCGTCGCGTCCGGCTTGTTCCAGACTCATGTCGAACACATGGGCACTGGCGAGCGGCCCGCCTTCGCCATCGTTGCCGAACAGCAACACGCTGACGGTATCGCTGCTGACGCTGAACGCGGTTTTGGCCAGTGCCTCGGCCAGCAGGCTGCTCTGGCGCTGCGACAGCCACCATTGCGCGCCGATCAAGGCCAGCATCAGCGCGGCCAGCAAAACAAACAGTGTCGTCCGAACCGACATCTGGCATCCCCACACAGCACACAACCCGCTGGCAGTGTCGCCCAGCGGGTTGTGTCAGGCAATTGTTGCAAGACGGCGCGGGTGTTGCGCCGGCGCGAGCGGCATACGCTCAGCTGCGCACGTGGCGCTGGGCCTGTTCGCTGCGCAGCCGGGCCAGTTCGCGAGCCAGTTCTTGGCGCAGCGCACGCAAGGCTTGCTCCTTGGCTTCCGTTGCCAGCAGGGCGGCTTCGCCGGCGGTTTCGGCGCGCGCCGGCACCACCGCAAGCGGCGCGTCTTCGAGCTGGTGCAAGGCCAGCACTGGTGCAGCCGCATCCACCGCCGCAATCCAACCGGCCGAGCCATGCAGCAGCGTGGGTGCCGGCTGCATCATGGCTGCCGGCAGCACGAACATCGCGAGAATGGCGAGGCGCAACATTGCCCATTGATAAGAACCACGCATGATGACGCTCCTTGAATGCTGATGAAGACCGAACGGTTGATGCGTTTTGCATCGCTTGCGGGATGCATTACAAGACGCGTGCCAACGGCAAATGGTTTGGCTGTGAGCGGAAAAATGCGGTTTTATGTGGGGTCGCGGCAGAAAAATGGCCATGATGGCTGCGGAGCGCTCCCGGAAACGGGACGGGACATCCCGAAATCGGGAACTGACCGGGCCTACTTTCGCGGAGGTGATGGTTCTGGCGAAGCCCAAGGCCCGATGAGTAGTCGACGTCTTGTTGGGCTGACAGCTCAGCCATCAGACAACGAGCGGGCCATGCGCTCGGTGTCTGATTCGGCGAGTGGGGACGGTCGAGAGCGGGTCGTGATCAGAGCAAATCGCGCAGTCGGTACCAGGCCATGGCGAGCACCAGCGCCGGCGTACGGAAGCGACGGCCACCCGGGAAATCGAGGTGGGGGATTTTGCTGAACAGGTCGAAGCGTTCCGCTTGCCCGGTGATGGCATCGGCGATCAGCCGGCCGGCCATGCCGGTCAGCGCGACACCGTGGCCGGAAAAGCCTTGGGCGAAATAGACATTTGGCGCCAGCCGGCCGAAGTGCGGCGCACGATTCATGGTGATGTCGACGTAACCACCCCAGGTGTAGGCTGGCTGCACGCCATCAAGTTGCGGGAATACGCGCACCATGTGGCTGTACAGGCGCTGGGTCAGGTTCAGTGGCTCCAGCCGCGAATACGACACGCGACCGCCGAACAGCAAGCGGTAATCCGATGACAACCGGAAATAATCCAGCACGAAATTGGTGTCACACACGCACATGCCGTTGCGGATCAGCGCTTCCGCGCGCTCTTTGCCGAGCGGTTCGGTGGCCATGATGTAGGTGCCAACCGGCATGATCTTGCGATCGAGTTGTGGCACCAGCTCGCCGAGGTAGGCGTTGCCGCCGAGCACGACGAAGTTGGCGGTGACGGTGCCACGTTGGGTTTTGACTCGCACCTTGTTGCCGTGCTCAATGCCGATAGCGCGGGTTTGCTCAACGATGCGAGCGCCGGCATTGAGCGCGGCTTGTGCAAGGCCCAGGGTGTAGTTGAGCGGATGCAAATGGCCGGAGCGGCCGTCATAGAGGCCAGCGATGTAGCGCGAGCTGTTGAGCCGCTGGCTCAGCGCATCGCCATCCCAGAATTCGGTTGGGAAGTTGTATTCGCTGGCGAGAAAATCCTGCTCTTCGAGCAGTGCGGTGCGTTGGCGATCCTTGATCGCAACCGCGCAATAGCCATCCTGGATATCGCAATCGATGTTGTGCGTTTTGACCCGCTCGCGCACGAGGTCGAGTGCCTGAATCGAAATGTCCCAGTGTTTGCGGGCATCGTCCTTGCCGACCAGCGCTTGCAGTTTGTGGTTGCCGCAGGCGTAGTCATGGATGAACTGGCCACCGCTGCGGCCACTCGCGCCCCAGCCGACGCGGGCGCCTTCCAGCACCAATACCTTGTAGCCGCGCGCTGCCAGATCGAGTGCGGTCGAGCAGCCGGTCATGCCGGCGCCGATGATGCAAACATCGACGGTGGTGTCGCCCTCCAGTGCGGGCAGGGTCGGAAACGGATTGGCGGAAGCGGCGTACCAGGAATCGATATGTTGGTGCTGGGTCATGACACGTATGCAGAGCCTCAAGTAAAGGACATCCCCGCACGGTGCGGGGATGTCGTCAGGTGGGAAAGGTCGAAAAAACGATTATACCGTGCGCAAATACCACTGATATTCGAGCGGGCTGACGTGGTAATTGAACTCGTTGTATTCGGCGCGTTTGCAGGCAACGTACACCTTGCAGAAATCGCGGCCCAAGTATTCCGGAATGATCTCGCCGGCTTCGAACAATTCGATGGCGTGGATCCAGACATTCGGCAAGCTGGCTTCGTGCTGGGTGTAGGCGTTGCCAACCGTTTCCGGGCCGCAATCGAGTTTATTGGTCAGGCCGTGATGCATGCCGGCCAGCACGGTGGCGACCAACAGGTACGGATTGGCGTCGGCGCCGGCCACACGATGTTCAACGCGGGTGGCGTCGGCCGGACCGGCTGGAATGCGCAAGGACACTGAACGGTTGTTGACACCCCAGGCCGGACAGTTCGGCACAAAGGAGTTGACCCGGAACCGGCGATAGCTGTTGGCATTTGGCGCGAAAATCGCCATGCCTTCGTGCATCGTCGCCATCAAACCACCGAGCGCCCATTTCAGTTGGTTGGTGAACTGGCCCTTGTCATCGGCGAACACGTTCTTGCCGTTTTCATCGATCAGCGAGATGTGGATGTGGGTGCCCGATCCGGCCTTGTCGTCGTACGGCTTGGCCATGAAGGTCGCTTCGAAGTTGTGATTCAGCGATACGCCCTTGATCAGCCGCTTGAGCAGGAAGGCATCGTCACAGGCACGCAGCGCATCGGCCCGGTGTTCGAGGTTGATCTCGTACTGGCCCGGGGCGTATTCGGCGACGGCGGTGTCGGCCGGCAGGTTTTGTATTTCGATGGATTGCGCGATGTCTTCGAGCAGCTCGTCAAAATCGTCGAGCGCTTCGATGGCGTAAACTTGCGTCGATTCTTCCCGGCGGCCAGTGAACGGTGAGATCGGCGGCTGCGGCGTGTAGGTGTCGATGCGCTGGCGGTCGAGCAAATAAAACTCCAGCTCGACAGCGACGACCGGCGTCAGTTTGAGT
The DNA here is from genome assembly GCA_036275115.1 of Permianibacter sp. Classification (GTDB taxonomy): domain Bacteria; phylum Pseudomonadota; class Gammaproteobacteria; order Enterobacterales; family Permianibacteraceae; genus Permianibacter. The sequence continues at coordinate 15,088 of DASUEK010000099.1, forward strand.
TCCTTGAATTTGTCCAGCACGCGCGCCAGCACTTGACGCGGATCGGCGAAGAACGGTTGGCCGTCGCCGGTGTGCATGGTCATCAGCAGCTGGGCCATCGGCCGTTTTTGCCACGGCGACAGTTTCAGCGTGCCGGGAATGGGCCAGCAGATTTGATCCATGTCGCCGACATCGAAGCCGAGGCCGGCATCTTCGATGCAATCGCCGGTGATATCGAGAGAGAAAATGGAGCCGGGCAGGGCGACGCCGTTTTTGTAGCATTTGATCAGGCTGTCGCGATCGATACGTTTGCCGCGGGCAACACCGTTGGTGTCGCAGACAAACAAATCAATGCCAAGCACGTCCGGGTTTTGCTGCAGAAAGAGTTCGGCTTCCCGCGGGTCCGGTTTGATGAAGGTTGCGTTGTTGGTGGTCATGATGGGTGGCTCTGGGTCGAGTTTGGTCCGTTGCGGGACCTCGTCTTAGCGTCGCCTGCGTTTTGAGGTGCCGGCTTTACCACGACCGACACCCGGTGTTGCCCGTCACGCAAGCCCTGGACGGGTCAGGGGCCTCCGGCCGGGTCGGGATGGGTTCCGACTCGACGACAACCGGGCGATGCCCTGTCCGGTTGCGAGGGTCCTGCTCAACACCTGTTTAATATCTTCAAATGCTCCCGATCCGGCGTTTAACTGTCAAGGTCAGTCGGTGTTGCGCTGCACAAGGCGTCGAAAAAGCTCGCGGGGGTGGTTGACTGGCCCCCGTTTGCCCGGCTATAAAGGCCGCAATTCGGCACCTGAAGCCCATTCGCCCTCCGGACAGTCCACGGTTCACAGGCGAGATTCCACGGGCAGATTGCCGGGACCGCAAGCGGTCTGCATTCCCAGTATTGTTCAGTAAAGCGTTACACGCACTGTTTAAGAAAATGAACGAAAACACGCAAGCTCATGCCACGCCAACCGGGCGTCGACCGCTGGTGGCCATCATTTCTGATGTCCGCCTGTTCGGGCCGCATCCCTTTCATATGGTAGGCGACAAATACATCCGCGCCGTCGAGCGCTGCGCCGGCGTGCTGCCAGTGCTGCTGCCGGCTTTCGCCGGGTCAATTCCGGATGCCGAGCTCATCGAGCGCTTTGACGGCATTGTGCTGACCGGCAGCTATTCCAATGTCGAACCGCACCGTTACGGTCGCGAACGGCAAAAAGCCGAGGATCTGAACGATCCGCACCGCGACGAGACGGTACTTGGGCTGATACCGGCCGCGATTGCCGCAGGGGTGCCGGTGTTTGGCATCTGTCGTGGCTTTCAGGAAATGAACGTGGCCTTTGGCGGCACCCTGCATCAGGAGGTGCACAAAGTGACCGGCCTCTCGGACCATCGGGAGGATAAGGACGATCCGCTGGACGAGCAGTATGGCCCCGCCCATGAGGTCGCACTGACGCCGGGCGGGGTCATGGCAGGCTTGCTCGGCCAGCCGCGTATCGAGGTCAACTCCCTGCACGGTCAGGGCATCGATGAGCTGGCGCCAAACCTGAAAGTGGAGGCAACAGCCCCCGACGGGCTGATTGAGGCCTACAGTGTAAGCACGGCGAAATCCTTCGCGCTGGCGGTGCAGTGGCACCCGGAGTGGAAAGCGTGGGACAACCCGGTGTCAGTCAAATTGTTCGCGGCCTTTGGTGAGGCCTGCAAAAAACGGATGCAAGCGAGAGATTTATGAGTAACGGTCAAACGAGTCACGAAGAAGACGTATTGAAACAATGGTTTGAAGAGCGTGGTATCACCGAGGTCGAGTGCATGGTGCCGGACATGACCGGCGTGGCACGCGGCAAGATTGTGCCGGCCAAGAAATTTTTCCGTGAGAACATGCGGCTGCCGGAAGGCATTTTCATCCAGACCGTCACCGGTGACTGGCCGGATGATGAAGACGATTCGCTGATCGCGCCGACCGAAATTGATATGGAATTGCGGCCGGATCCGAAAACCGTCTGCTTGGTACCGTGGGCGGCCGAGCCGACCGCGCAGGTCATTCACGATTGCTTTTATCGCGACGGTTCACCCGTTGATCTGGCGCCACGCTCGGTGCTGAAAAAAGTGCTGAAGATGTTCGACCTGCAAGGTTGGGAGCCGATCATGGCGCCCGAGGTCGAGTTCTATCTGGTCAAGCAGAACACCGACGCCGATTACAAGCTGGAACCGCCGGTCGGTCGCTCGGGCCGGCAGGAAACCGCGCGGCGTTCGTACGGCATTGATGCGGTCAACGAATTCGATCCGCTGTTCGAAGACATGTACGACTACTGCGAGGCGATGGAACTCGACATCGACACGCTGATCCACGAAGACGGCGCCGGCCAGATGGAAGTCAATTTCCTGCATGGCAATCCGATCGATCTCGCTGACCAGGTGTTCCTGTTCAAGCGCACGATGCGGGAAGTGGCGCTGCGGCACGGCATTTACGCCACGTTCATGGCCAAGCCAATGGAAAACGAAGCCGGCTCGGCGATGCATGTGCACCAGTCGATTGTCGACAAGCACACCAAGCAGAACATTTTTTCGACCCCGGACGGTGAGCCGAGCGAGCTGTTCTATCACTACATCGGCGGCTTGCAGAAATACCTGCCGGCGGCCATGAGCCTGATGGCGCCGAACGTCAACTCGTATCGCCGTATCGCGCGCTTTAACTCGGCGCCGATTAACGTGCAGTGGGGTTACGATAACCGCACCGTGGGTTTGCGCGTGCCGCATTCATCGCCGGCCAACCGTCGGGTCGAAAACCGCATCATTGGTTCCGACTGCAACCCGTATTTGGCGCTGGCGGCCTCGCTGGCAGCCGGTTATCTCGGCATGGTGCAGAAGATTAAGCCGCGCGAACCGATTGAAGGCAGCGCCTACAACCTGCCGTATGAATTGCCGCGCAACCTGCTCGATGCCGTCGCACTGCTGCGCAAGAGTGATGAGCTGCAGCATGTGCTGGGTGAGCGCTTTGTCCGGGCTTACACGGCCGTGAAAGAGAAGGAATACGAAACGTTCTTCTCGGTGATCAGTTCCTGGGAGCGCGATTACCTGCTGTTGAATGTGTGAGGAAGCGGGCGGCGTTTGAGAAAAACGTCGCCCTTTTTTTCAAACCTTGTGGGAGCGGCTTTAGCCGCGATGCAGCGAATGGATTGCTGACCCCGTCGCGGCGAAAATTGCTTCCACATGAATCCTGTTGAAAGCTGTACCCGATACGCAATACCCGAGAATACACAGCACCGACCATGATCGGTGTGATGAAAACAGTGTCAATCGCAATGACGGTTGACCGGCAACGCTACGAGGTAACACGCCATGACCGCTGCATTGTCAACGGCCGAGCTGCGCACGCTCGATGCCACTTATCACCTGCATCCGTTTTCCGACAACAAAGCACTGGCCGCGCAGGGCGCCCGGGTGATCACCCGCGCCGAAGGCGTGTACTTGTGGGATTCGGACGGCAACAAGATCCTCGACGGCTTTGCCGGGCTCTGGTGTGTCAATGTCGGTTACGGCCGCAAGGAATTGGTCGAGGCGGCCAGCAAGCAAATGACCGAGCTGCCTTATTACAATCTTTTTTTCCGTACCACGACGCTACCGGTTATCGAGCTGTCGCGGGAAATTGCCGAGGTTGCGCCGGCCGGCATGGGCCATGTGTTCTTCACGGGTTCCGGTTCAGAGGCCAATGACACGGTGCTGCGCATGGTGCGCCGCTACTGGGATCTGATGGGCAAGCCGGAAAAGAAAACGCTGATTTCCCGGCGCAATGCCTACCACGGTTCAACCGTTGCCGGGGCCTCGCTCGGTGGCATGGAGTACATGCACAAGCAAGGCGATTTGCCGATCCCGGGTATTGCCCACATCGAGCAGCCGTATTGGTATGGCCTCGGTGGCGACATGGACCCGGAGGCGTTTGGCCTGAAAGCGGCGAGCTGGCTGGAAGACAAGATTCTGGAAATCGGCCCGGACAAGGTCGCGGCTTTTATTGGCGAGCCAATCCAGGGGGCCGGCGGCGTCATCATCCCGCCGGCCAGCTATTGGCCCGAGATCCAGCGCATCTGCCGCAAGTACGACATCCTGCTGGTTACCGATGAGGTCATCTGTGGTTTCGGTCGCACCGGTAACTGGTTCGGCTGTCAGCATTTCGGCGTGCAGCCGGACCTGATGCCGATCGCCAAGGGGCTGTCGTCCGGCTATCTGCCGATCGGCGGCGTCATCGTCGGTGACCGGGTCGCCAAGTTGCTGGTCGAGGCCGGCGGCGATTTCAACCATGGCTTTACCTATTCCGGCCACCCGGTCTGTGCCGCGGTAGCGCTGGAGAACATCTGCATCCTGCGCCGTGAGCGCATTGTCGAGAACGTCCGCGACCGGCTCGGCCCGTATCTCAAGCAGGGCCTTGAACGGCTGCGCGACCACCCGTTGGTCGGCGAGGTGCGCAGTGTCGGTCTGCTTGGCGCCATTGAACTGGTCAAAAACAAGGCAACGCGCGAGCGTTTCCCAAAACCGGGCAGCACCGGAACGGTGTGCCGGGATCACGCGTTGCGCACCGGTCTGGTGCTGCGTGCCACCGGTGACACCATGTTGTTGTCGCCGCCGCTGGTCATCACCGAAGCACAGATTGATGAACTGTTGACCAAGACCCGTACGGCGCTGGATCTGACCGCACGCGAGCTAGGTCTTTAATCCGATAAAAACAGCGCGCATTCGCCGGAAAAGGGTCTGTAAATCTCGTCGCGCTGCTGTTATGGTTTGCGCGACTTGCGCCGGGCCGGCTTTCCCGCGCGGCGAAAGGCAATCAGGGCACAACAACCACGTAGCCATGTCAGCTGCGTGAACCACTGAGGGGAAACAACAATGGCAAAGCAGAAGCTCACTCTGGGTGTAGCCGTGCTGGCCGCGCTGGGCTTGATGGCCTGTAGCGAGGAACCGGCACAGACCGAGCAACAAGGCGAGGCCGCGGCGCCGGCTGCCACAGAAAAAGTGGTCCATGTCTACAACTGGAGCGACTACATCGACGACACCGTGCTGCAGGATTTCGAAAAGGAAACCGGCATCAAGGTCGTTTATGACGTGTTCGACAGCAACGAAGTGGTGGAAGCCAAGTTGCTGGCCGGCAGCACCGGCTTCGACGTGGTTGTGCCGTCGGGTTCGTTCCTTGGCCGTCAGATTCAGGCTGGCGTGTTCCAGCCGCTCGACAAGACCAAGCTGACCAACTGGGGCAACCTGGACACCAGCCTGATGCAGCGTCTGGAAAACTACGATCCGGGTAACCAGCACGCCATCCCGTACCTGTGGGGCACCACCGGCATCGGCTACAACGTCAAGAAGGTCAAAGAGATCCTGGGTGAAAACGCCCCGGTTGATTCGTGGGATCTGGTCCTCAAAGAAGAAAACATCAGCAAGCTGAAGGCTTGCGGCGTTGCCTTCCTCGATGCCCAGTCGGAAATCCTGCCGCCGGTGCTGAACTACCTGGGCAAAGAGCAGGCTTCGCTGGTCGAAACCGACTACACCGAAGTCGCGCAGCCGCTGCTGGAAAAGATTCGTCCGCACATCACCTATTTCCACAGCTCGCAGTACATCAACGATCTGGCCAATGGCGACATCTGCGTTGCGGTCGGCTGGTCGGGTGACGTGTTCCAGGCCCAGGCCCGTGCGGCCGAAGCCAACAACGGCGTCGAGATCGGCTACAGCATTCCGAAGGAAGGCACCGAAATGTGGTTCGACATGATGGCGATTCCGAAGGATGCCAAGAACGTCGAAAATGCCCACATTTTCATCAACTACATGCTGCGCCCGGACGTGATCGCCAAGATCACCAACTACGTGCAGTACGCCAACGGCAACAGCGCCTCGCTGGCGATGGTGTCGGATGAGGTCAAAACCAACACCGCGATTTACCCGGATGAAGCCACCATGGCCAAGCTGTGGACGCTGAAAGTCATGCCGGCGGATATTGAGCGGGTGATGACCCGGGTCTGGACCAAGGTCAAGACCGGCCAGTAAAATGGTCAAACCAGCCCCGATGCCGTGCGCATCGGGGCTTTTTTTCAGTCGAACTTTGTTTTTCGGTGCATTCCTGCCCAAATTTTGCGCGGATTGACCATTAAACGAACAGTTCCGGATTTGCTGTTCCGTGTGCTGCCCGAAGCCAGGCTTTCGTTCAGCACGAAAAACGGGCAGTTGATCCCTGTTGTGGATGTAACGAATTTCAGTGAGTGCCCGTCACCGACGGGCGCGCGCAGCAAACGGAGCAATCATGGCGGCAGTCGAAAAACCGGCCAATCCTGCAACGGCCAAACCGAAGACCGACGAACACTACGTCAAAATCGAAAAAGTCAGCAAAGTCTTCGGTGATTTCACCGCCGTCGACAACGTCGAGTTGTCGATCCGCAAAGGGGAAATTTTCGCGCTGCTCGGCAGCTCCGGTTGCGGCAAGTCGACCTTGCTGCGGATGCTGGCGGGCTTCGAGAAGCCGACCGAAGGCCGCATCACCATCGATGGCCAGGACATGGCGAAAGTGCCGTCCTACCAGCGGCCGACCAACATGATGTTCCAATCGTATGCGCTGTTCCCGCACATGACCGTTGCTGACAACGTCGCCTTCGGTTTGAAGCAGGACGGGTTGCCAAAGGACCAGATTCAGGCGCGCGTCGAGGAGATGCTGAAACTGGTCGACATGTCGCCTTATGCCAAGCGTAAACCGCACCAGCTGTCTGGTGGCCAGAAACAGCGTGTCGCGCTGGCCCGGTCGTTGTCGAAGCGGCCCAAGCTCTTGCTGCTCGACGAACCGATGGGCGCACTCGACAAAAAATTGCGCGAGCGCATGCAGCTCGAGTTGGTCGACATCATCGAGAAAGTCGGCGTGACCTGCGTCATGGTCACCCACGATCAGGAAGAGGCCATGACCATGGCTTCGCGCATCGGCATCATGAGCAAGGGCAAGATCCTGCAAGTGGGTGCGCCGGCGACGGTCTATGAAACGCCGAACTGCCGGTTCAGCGCCGAGTTCATTGGTTCGATCAACATGTTCGAAGGCAAATTGATTGTTGACGAGCCGGATCATTGCGAGATTGAAACCGCTGATCTGCCGACCCGCATTTACATCAATCACGGCATCACCGGTGAACAGGGGCAGACTCTGTGGGCAGCGGTGCGGCCGGAAAAGATCGACGTCAGCAAATCCAAGCCGGCGCAGGAAACCAATGTGTCGCGCGGCAAGGTGATCAACATTGCCTACTTCGGCAGCCACTCGGTTTATCACGTCCGGCTCGACAGCGGCAAAAAGATCCTCGCCAACGCCTCGAACTTCGAGCGCGATGTCAGCGAGCGGCCGACCTGGGATGACGAGGTGTATGTCAGCTGGGCGCCGGAAAGCGTGGTGGTGCTGCCGATATGAGCAAACCGTCAGTGCTGAAGCGGTTGAAGCCGCAGCCGCGCTGGTTCGTGATCGGCGCGCCTTACCTGTGGATGTTCCTGTTTTTCTTCATCCCGTTCGCGATCGTCTTCGTGATCTCGTTCATGAAGCCGGCGATTGCGATGCCGCCGGTGGCGTTCGAGTACGATCTCGCCGGCAACATCGAGCTGCTGACCAAGAACTACACGCGGCTGTTTGATCTGGATGATCTGCTGTACATCAACGCCTATCTCGGTTCGCTGAAGATGGCGGCGGTGTCGACGATTCTGGCGTTGCTGATCGGTTACCCGCTGGCCTATGCGATTGCGCGGGCGCCTGGCGCCTGGCGCCAGGTTTTCCTGATGCTGGTGATCCTGCCGTCGTGGACCAGTCTGTTGATCCGTATCTACGCCTGGATTGGCTTGCTGAAGAACAACGGCTTCATCAACAACTTCCTGATGTGGACGGGCCTCACCGATTCGCCCATCCAGATGATGCAAACCGATTTCGCGGTTTATATCGGCATTGTCTACGCCTATCTGCCGTTCATGGTGCTGCCGATCTACACCAACCTGGTCAAGCATGACCCGACCTTGTTGGAAGCAGCCGCGGATCTGGGCGCCAACCGGTTTACCGCGTTCTGGAAAATCACCGTGCCGCTGTCGATGAACGGTGTCATCGCCGGTTGCATGCTGGTGTTCATTCCGGCTGTTGGCGAGTTCGTGATTCCGGAAATTCTCGGCGGTCCGGACCAGTTGATGATCGGCAAAGTGCTGTGGCAGGAATTCTTCAACAACCGTGACTGGCCGGTGGCGTCCGCCGTCGCGATCACGATGCTGTTGGTGCTGATTCTGCCCATCACCATCTTCCAGCGTATCCAGAACAAAGAGCTGGAGGAGGGCAAATGAACGCCAACAAGAATACCCTCGCATCCTGGACCTGGATGGCGCTTGCGTTTGCCTTCCTGTACGTGCCGATGTTCTTGTTGATCGTCTACTCGTTCAACGAAAACCGGTTGGTGACGGTCTGGTCCGGTTTCTCGACCAAGTGGTATGGCGAACTGTTCAAGGATCGCCAGATGCTGACCGCGGCGCTGATGAGTCTGAAGCTGGCATTCGTCACCGCGACCACCGCTGTGATCATCGGCACAATGGCGGCGGTGGTGATGACTCGCATGGGCCGGTTCCGTGGCAAGACGTTTTTCTCTGCACTGATCACCGCGCCGCTGGTGATGCCGGAAGTCATTACCGGTTTGTCGCTGCTGCTGCTGTTTGTTGCACTCGAGCAAGCGTTTGGTTGGCCGGAAGGTCGTGGCTTTACCACGCTGTGGATCGCCCACACGACGTTCTCGGCGGCCTTCACAACCGTGGTGGTGTCGTCGCGTCTGCGCGAGATGGATCAATCCATTGAAGAGGCCGCGCAGGATCTGGGTGCACCGCCATGGAAAGTGTTTTTCGTCATCACGCTGCCAATTATTGCACCGGCGCTGGTGTCCGGTTGGTTGCTTGCGTTCACGCTGTCGCTGGATGATCTGGTGATTTCGAGCTTCGTTTCGGGCCCGGGCTCGACGACCTTGCCGATGGTGGTGTTCTCGTCGGTGCGTCTGGGCGTCAGCCCGAAAATCAACGCGCTGGCGAGCATCATCATTTTGATCGTGACGCTCGCCATCACCATTGCTGGTGTACTGATGTATCGGTTGGAGAAAAAGCGCGAGCGCGAGATGGAGCAGGCGGTTGCGGAAGGCCAGCAGCAAGCCTTGTCGACGTCGCCCTGATAGCGCGGAGACAGCAAAAAATGCCGGCCATGTGCCGGCATTTTTTTTCGCATGGCGCAGAGTGTAAAAAATCCTGTCGCTTCGATAGACCGTGACATTGTGCACACGTTCACAGAATTGAATCGGTCGGACCATTGCAGTATCCTGCGGCCGTACGTCGTAACAAGGATGTCAACGGCGATGAGTTCTCCTGTTGTACTCGAGCCCCATACGCTTTCCCGGTTTCTGCCGTTCCGTCGCCTCAGCGCGCTGGAGCTCATTCTGCTCACCCGTCAGTGCCGTTTGCTCGATGTCCGTCGCGGCATGGAATTGGCCGCGCTCGACGAAGTCGATACCGACGAAATTTTCCTGCTGGAGGGCGAGCTCGCCCTGATCGCCCGTGACGGTGCCATCCGTCGCATGCAGGCCGGCACTGCCAATTCGCTGGCCGGGGTGGCTTCGCTGCGGCCGCGGCAGCATCGAGTCGTTGCCGACAGCACCGCCAAGGTGCTGCTGGTGCCGCAAGGTGTCATGCTGGCCCTGCCTGAGCCGGAGCGGGTGGCCTACCAGGTGGATGAGCTGGAGCTCGATCTGTCGGAGGACGATGACCGCCTGTTCGCGTCACTGCTCACTGATTTGCCGCGTCAGAATGTCCGCTTGCCCGTCAGCCGTACCGGTGCTGCCAGCATCCGGGCCTTGATCCAGCATCCTCAGCTCGGCATGGCCCAGCTGGCGCAGGCTGCGATGATTGAGCCGTCGGTGGCCTTGCGGCTCATTGGCGCCGCCAATCACCCGTTCATGCTGGCAAACACTCCGGTGCAGTCCTGCTTTGAGGCCGTGGCTCGCTTGGGCGTCGATAGCAGCCGGCGACTGCTGCATCTCTTTACCGGTTCCGAGCAGGTGGTTGATCGCTACTCGGCCATTGCCGGCAAGTTTGCGGCGGCGGTCAAACAGAGTCGGGAAGTGGCCTATCTCTGTGCTCAACTGTGCGAGTTCGCGCCTGGCCTGATTGCTGCGCGCGGCTATCTGGTCGGCCTGCTGCATGCCGCCGGCGAAATCGCCGCGTTGTCGTATGCCGCGGCGTGGCCGGAGCTCAGCCTCGACAGCCCTCGGCTGGAACAGTGTTTGAGCCGGGTGCGGGCGCTGTTCGGTGCCACCTTGCTGCGCGAATATGGCCTCAACAGCGAAATTGTCATGGCGGCGACCGTGGCGGATGACTGGATGCGGGAAGGCGACACCAGCCCGAATCCGCGGCCGGATTACGCCGATCTGGTCATTCTCGCCGAACTGCACTGCCTGATTGGCACGCCGCGCATGACGTCGGTACCGCCAATGCACACCGTGCCGGCCTTCCAGCGGATCGCAAATCAGGAACTGACCCCGACCCGCAGCCTGAACATGATTCGCATCGCCCGCGCCCAGGCCGAGTCCGGTCGAGCACCGGAACTGGCGGCCTGAGCGGCTCGCCGGCGCTTCGTTACGCCCACAACACTGGCCCGGCTCGTCCGGGCCAGTGCGTTTTCAGTCCTGCCTGCCGGCGAGTCCGTTCGACATTTCACATTGCGTCCATAATCCCGACTTTATGAGGCTAATGATAATCAGTATCATTAGCAATCATCAAAAACGGAAGCCCGCGTCCGTTCGCGGCATGGATTCAACTGATGTTCAAGAAATTGTGGTTTCAGCTGCATTGGCTGTTGGGTATTACCGCCGGAGTCGTGCTGGCGGTAGTCGGCCTGACCGGCGCAACGCTGTCATTTGAGTCGGACATCCTGCGCTGGCTGAACCCGGAGGTCATGACGGTGCCGGTGCCGGCCAGCGAACCGCTGCCGGTGGCGGAGCGGGTGCGCATCGCGCAGGCGGCAATGCCGGAGAAAACAGTGATCGGCGTGACGGTCGAAAGCCGGCCGGACTGGGCCGGTCAGATCGGGTTTGCCGGTGGCCGGCGCGGCGAGTGGTTGTACCAAAATCCCTACACCGGCGAGCTGCTCGGCAAGCCCACTCGTGGCGAAGATCTTTTGCACCTGATGGAAGACATTCACCGCCGCCTTGCGGCCGGTGATGTCGGCAAGCAGATCGTCGGCGCCAGCACGCTGATGTTATTGCTGCTGGCGTTCACTGGTTTGTATCTGCGCTGGCCGAAACAGCGCGGCAATTGGCGGGCGTGGCTGACGTTCTCGTTCGCCCGCAAAGGTCGCTCGTTTCTGTGGGACATGCATGCCGCCATCGGCACCTGGGTGTTGCCGCTGTATTTGCTGGCTGCGCTCACCGGTCTCTATTGGTCTTACGACTGGTACCGCAATGGCTTGTTCGAACTGACGGGTGCGCCGCGGCCGACAGCGCCGACGCAGCAGATGCCGGCGCCAACAGTCAATGCGCCAACAGGCAATGCGACGAGTGCCGGCAACAATGCACAAACGGAGCAGGGACGTAGCGCGTCTGCGACAAATTCCGCCGGTGAGCAGCCGCCACCGGCGCCCACCAGCGAAAAACTTGCGCAGCTGTGGGCGACGTTTGAACAAACGCTCGCTGCGCCCTATCAGCGCGCGACACTGCGTTTTTCGGCGCGTGCCGAGCAGCCGTTTGAGTTCCGCTATCTCGATGCGGATCCAGCGCATGATCGCGCCAACAATCTGCTGCAACTCGATGGCAACACCGGCGCCGTGACCAAGCACGAACGCTACGCTGAGCTGCCACCCGGCAGCAAACTGATGCGCAGCATGTTCGCGCTGCACAGCGGCGGCTTCTTTGGTATCACGGGTTTGTTGCTGATGATGATCGCCAGCCTGCTGATGCCGCTTTTTGCCATCACCGGCTGGATGCTGTATCTCGATCGGCGCGGTAAAAAACGCGCGGCCAAACGCGCAGCAGCAGCGTTGCACGCGGAGCCGGCTGCGGCTACCAATAGCCCAATGCTGATCGCCTATGCCAGCCAGACTGGCTTTGCCGAGCAGATCGCCTGGCAGTCGGCGGGCTTGTTGCAAGCAACCGGGTTGCCGGTGCAGGTAACGCCGCTAGCGCAGATCGATGACGCCGTGCTGGCCGGTTTTCAGCGCGCGTTGTTTGTGGTCAGCACCTTCGGTGATGGTGAAGCACCGGACGCCGCGCGTGGTTTTGTCAAACGGGTGTTGCAGCAAGCATCGAATCAACAAGTTTTGAAACAACAGGCTTCGGCGCTAAGCCATTTGCGTTACGGCGTGCTCGCGCTGGGCGACAAGCACTATCAAGCGTTCTGCGGTTTTGGTCGCGCCGTCGAAGAGTGGCTGTGTCAGTATGGTGCGCAAGCGCTGTTTGGTCGCATTGACGTCGACAAGGCTGATCCGCAAGCCTTGGCCGATTGGCAGCGCCATTTGCATGCGCTCGGCGGCAGCTCCGCCGACCGTGACGCCGCAAATATCGATTGGGGCCAACAGCAATTCCAGTCATGGACCTTGCAGCAGCGGACCTTGCTCAATCCCGGCAGTCTCGGTGCGCCGATGTTTCAGCTGCTGTTGTCGCCACCAGCTGGCTCTGCTGTGGAATGGCGCGCCGGCGATCTGCTCGACGTCCTGCCGCGACAATCCGCAGATGTTGCACGTGCCATGCGATCCGAACTCGGTCTTGCACTGGATGCGCAGTGGAACGGTGAGCCCATCGAACAATGGCTCAGTCGGTTTGAGCGGCCAAGCGATGCCGAGCTGTCGGCATGGCGCGCGCTGCCGCTGAATGAACTCGCCGAAAAGTTGCAGCCACTGGCGCCACGAACCTATTCCATTGCGTCGATACCGGTCGAGGGCAGGGTGGAATTGTTGGTGCGCCAGGAACAGCATGACGACGGCAGTCTTGGCATCGGTTCCGGCTGGTTGACGAGGCATCTGCCGGTCGGCGCGAGCGTGTCCGCCACGGTACGCAGCAATACCGGGTTTCATTGTGACAACTACCAACGGCCGCTGATTCTGATTGGCAACGGTTCGGGCCTGTCGGCATTGCGTGCCCATCTGCGCCAAGCTGCCGAGCAGGCCAGCAAGGGCCATTGGCTGATTTTTGGTGAGCGTTCGCAACAAACCGATTTCTATTACCAATCCGAGATCAAGGCGTGGCAGGCGGATGGCACGTTGGCAAAACTCGATCTCGCGTTCTCGCGCGACCAGCCGCAGCGCCTCTATGTG
>DASUEK010000100.1:0-2962 GCA_036275115.1 Permianibacter sp.
TTTGTGCACCAGATTGCCAAAGCCCTGGTATTGATAGTTGACGTCACATTCGGCATCGAGGATCACGATCACCGGTACCCGGCGCCGGATGAGTTCATAAGCACCCATGTTTTCGAAATGGCCGCCGTCGCTCAGGTACCAGTACGGCGCATTGGTGCCGCGGAAAAAACCGAGCAACTCCTGCACCATGTAACGGTACAGGCGCGGGCAGTAGTAACTCCAGAACGGCAGTTTGCGGGTGCGCCACCAGTAACCGAGCCGGACGTTGGCAACCGCGCAGATGACGCTGCTCCACCAGTGCGTCAGCGAACCCAGCCCGGTCGAGAACGCCGCGCCGGAAATGCCGACCCAGCGGCCGAGCGACAGTTCTTCGTGCTGCTCGCAACCGGCGAACAAGCGGCCGCTCGGGGTTTCGTTGATTGCTTTCGGTTGCCGCTTGCTCGGAAACGATGGCCCGAGCGCGCTCCAGCCGGTTTGATCGCGCAGCAAATGATGACGGGCACCGACGCTGTACAACCAGTGCGACACCGACAGGTTGACGCCCTTGCGGTCGGCGCGCCACAAACCGGAATCGGCTTCTACCGTCTCGTTGATGGTGCAGTTGATGAGATGCAGCGGGCCACCATCCTTGTCGGGCTGGTACTGACTGAGCGGGACATCGCCCGGTGTGCTGCCGCCGGCACCACAGCTGGCGCCACGCATGACATCACGAGTGCGCAGCATTGCTGCACTCAGGAACGTGCGGGCGAGTCGGGCGTAGTAAAACGGATGCAGCGAGGTGGAATTGATCAAATTGATCCAGCAGGCGATCAGGAACAACAGCAAGAGCTGGATGCCGAGCTTGCCCCAGTCGCTGGCGTCAAACCCTTCGTAATGCGGCCAGCCATAACTCTGCAACACATGCGCCGCCAGCGCAAAACCGAACACCGCGAGCGTCAGCAGCACCAACGCCGCTGCCATCGCGCCGAGAACCGACAACGGTAGCCGCATCTTGCCGCCACCATCGCCTTTGTCACCGAGCAAGGTCGCCATGATCTTGCGGCCGAACAACAGCACCGCTTCAGCGCCGGCCAAGACGCCGGCCAGCCAGACTGCGAACGCATCCAGAAACGTCGCCCGCATACCGGGATTGGCGAGCACAGTGCCAAGCCCTTGCAGCAACGTCAGCACCAGCAACAACACCAGCAAACTGAGCGCGCGACCTTGCCACAGCGTCAGGCAATAGCGGTGACGGCGCAGTTGCTCGTCATTGGCGGTGATGGCACGCACCCACGGTTTGGCGATACGCGCTTCTTCGCCCCCGGTCGCGGCCACCGCATAGAAGTAATAGATGACACCGAGCAGCAAAAACGCGGCGATCGGAATGACCGTGAAGTGCAGCCACGGCCCGCTGAAGGTCTGGATCATGTCGAGCCAGCTGATGCCGGTGTGCGCAGTCACGCTGTAGCGGACCAGCGGTTCCAGCAGCGGCGACAACAGCAAGGTCAGCAGACCAACCGCGTAGGCCAGCGTGGCGAACAGAAACTGCATCATCAGCAGGCTGCGCAGCATGTAGGCAAATGCCAACCAGCCATCGTCATTGCCACCGGGCGCAAGATAGCGACCATGCCGGCGCAGATGTTCGATGGGGCCGCTGTGCGGTTGCAGCAGTTGCTCGCTGACCTTGTCAACGCTGCCGCAGCTTTGAAACAGCCGACCGAGAAAACTGCCGAAGTAGCCGCCACCGGACACGGTCGAGATCCAGTCCACTCGCGGCAGCAGGTTGCCAGAGCGGCCGTCGCCGCGGGCAATGCCTTGAAAGAAACCGAGCGCGAAGGTGGCAGAACGGATACCGCCGCCGGACACCGCGATGCCAAGTTCGGTCTGGTTGGGATCGACTTCAGCGGCGATACGGCGACGCTGCAGCAATTGCTGCTCGGTCAACCGAACGGCGGAAGGGTGGTGAAACTCGTGGCTGCTACTGGCCATGACGCACTCCTTGCGGGGTGCCACTGGCGCAGCGATTCAACGAAAGAATGGGCATCAGCGCGCAGCGGCTATCAGCAAACACCCATGACAACATGCTGATGATCCGGCGCAAGCGTAGTCCGTTGTCATGGCAACCGCAAGCGGGCCGCCATGACAACGAAACGAGGTTCGGCGTGACTTACTCTTCGCTTACCAACTGTTCGGCCGGAGCGGTTGCATTGATGTGGGCAACAAATTCCGGGCTGGAAAACTCGACCACCAGTTGCTCCAAGATTTCATCAAGGCTTTCGTTGGCAGCAATGGTGTAGCCATCGGTGAAATTGAAGGTGAAGCCATCGCCTTCAAAATGCTTGCTCCACAGCACCTTGTCATTGCCATCGTGGAGGCTGACATCCACTTCCACCTCGCCCCAGGTCGGCACGAACGGCACCAGCCACGTGTAGTTCGAGAAGCGGAAGTAAGTGACATTGCATTTCAGCGTCGGCCCTTCAGCGGCAGTGCCATCTTCGGCAACGGTCACGCTATAACCGGCTTTGCGCAGCGCATCGTGCACGCGCGCCATGACTACGGCACCGTCATCCCCCCGGATGTAAACCGGCGCGACCGGGATCGCGAACAAGGTGATCCGGCCCCAGCCGACTTTCGAACCGTTCAGGCCGGTCGCCTTTTTGGCGGCGCGAAGCTCACCTTTCGGTGCGCCATCTGGACCGGTGATCGGTGTCTGCTTGACGGTGACAGCGCAGGCGCTGAGCAAAGAAATCAAACCCACTACTGCCAGCCGTGGCAGCAACTGCATGGAGTACATCGAGCTTCCCCTTTGAAATCAAAACGCCCTCTGGAAGGAGGGCGCGACAGCATAGGGAGAGGCGACTCAGGTTTCCGTTGCTTTTTGTAAGGGGGACTTGAGTTCCACCATCGGCCAGCGCGGTTTGGCGCCAATGGCGAGATCACGCTGTTCGCCCGCGAGCAGGCGCTGGCAGCCGGCGTAGGCGAT
>DASUEK010000101.1:0-20491 GCA_036275115.1 Permianibacter sp.
CGCCGCGCATTTGGCGCTGAAAGTCGCCGACAAGCAAAAGATTCTGGAAATTGAACGCGTTTCCGAGCGGCTCGAACACCTGATGGCCTTGATGGAAGGCGAGATTGAGCTGATGAATGTCGAAAAGCGCATTCGCGGCCGAGTCAAGCGCCAGATGGAAAAGTCGCAGCGCGAGTACTACCTGAATGAGCAGATGAAGGCCATTCAGAAAGAGCTCGGCGACATGGACGATGGCCAGAACGAGTTCGAAGAGCTGGAGAAAAAGATCGACAAAGCCGGCATGAGCAAAGAAGCGCGTGCCAAGGCCGAGGCCGAACTGAAAAAGCTCAAGATGATGTCACCGATGTCGGCTGAGGCGACCGTTGTGCGTGGCTACCTCGACTGGATGCTGCAGGTGCCGTGGAAAAAGCGCTCCAAAGTCTCGCACGATCTGGTGCGCGCGCAGAAGATTCTCGACGAAGATCATTACGGTCTGGAAGACATCAAGGAACGCATCCTTGAGTATCTTGCTGTCCAGCAACGGGTAAAAAAGGTCAAAGGTCCGGTGCTGTGCCTGGTTGGCCCGCCGGGCGTTGGCAAGACCTCACTCGGTCAGTCGATTGCCCGTGCCACCGGTCGCGAGTTCATCCGCGTCGCCTTGGGGGGCGTGCGTGACGAAGCCGAGATCCGTGGCCACCGTCGTACCTACATCGGTTCGATGCCGGGCCGGGTGATCCAGAAGCTGGCGAAATCCGGGGTGAAGAACCCGCTGTTCCTGCTCGACGAAATCGACAAGATGGCGATGGATTTTCGTGGCGATCCGGCGGCAGCGTTGCTGGAAGTACTCGACCCCGAGCAGAACCACACGTTCAATGACCATTATCTCGAGGTTGATTACGACCTGTCCGAGATCATGTTCATCTGCACCGCCAACTCGATGAAGATTCCGGCGCCGCTGCTCGACCGGATGGAGGTCATTCGCATCCCCGGTTATACCGAGGACGAGAAGATCAACATCGCCGAACGCTACCTGTTGCCGAAGCAGCGGGAAGCGGTGGGCATGAAGGCGGACGAATTCGAGCTGTCGACCGCGGCCATCCGCGACATCATCCGCTTCTACACCCGTGAAGCCGGTGTGCGCAGTCTGGAGCGGGAAATCGCCAAAGTCTGCCGCAAGGTCGCCAAGCAGCTGATTCTGAAACCGGCCAAATCCAAGCTGACCATCGGTGAAAAGCAGCTGGAAAAATACCTCGGTGTTGCCCGTTTTGATTACGGCAAAGCCAGCGAAAAAGATCGCATTGGTGAAGTGACCGGTCTCGCCTGGACCGAGGTTGGTGGCGAGCTGCTGTCGATCGAGGCGGTGACCGTTGCCGGCAAAGGCAAAACCACATTCACCGGCTCGCTCGGCGATGTCATGCAGGAGTCGATCAAGGCCGCGATGACGGTGGTGCGCAGCCGTGCCGAAGTGCTCGGCATCCCGGCGGATTTCTACGAGAAATTCGACGTGCACGTACACGTGCCAGAAGGCGCAACACCGAAGGACGGTCCGTCTGCCGGTATCGCGATGTGCACGGCGCTGGTGTCAAGTCTCACCGGTATTCCGGTGCGTGCCGATGTGGCGATGACCGGCGAGATCACGCTGCGTGGTGAAGTGTTGCCGATCGGTGGCTTGAAGGAAAAGCTGCTGGCCGCGCACCGTGGCGGCATCAAGACCGTGGTGATTCCAAAAGACAATCGTCGCGATCTCAAAGACATACCGAAACAAGTGCTGAAAGAGCTCGAAGTTCACTGCGTGCAGTGGATTGATGAAGTGCTGGCACTGGCGTTGACGCGGCAACCGGAACCGCGCGTTCCGGTGGCAGAACCTGCCGCCGCCAGCAAAGATGTCAGTGGCGGCGAATTGCAAGCACACTGAACGAAAGTCGAACGTTTGTCGCACCGCAATAGCGCAAGCTATTGCGGTGTTCTTTGTTTTGGCACCGATGAAGTGTTGCTTTTTTCACCATCGTGGCGCAGTGCCGGTGATTTGCTTGACACTGATTTTCGCCAGTTGGTATAAATGCGCCCCCGCAGCGGGCGGCGTGCTGTACGCAGATTCAAGAACGCACCCAGAGTCGGAACCCATCCGGCTTTGAGGTTTGCAAGGGGAACGCATGAACAAGACCGAACTGATTGACGCCATTGCCGTTGGCGCCGACATCTCCAAGGCTTCTGCCGCACGTGCATTGGACGCCATGCTGGACGCCGTCACTGACGCGCTTCGCAAAGGTGATCAGGTTGCGCTGGTAGGCTTTGGTACTTACGTCGTCAAAGAACGCGCAGCGCGTAGCGGCCGTAATCCGCAGACCGGCGAAGAAATCAAAATCGCCGCGGCCAAAGTCCCGAGCTTCAAGCCGGGCAAGGCACTGAAAGACGCCGTCAACGAGTAAGTGTGACGCGGCAGTAAACCCCGCCGCTTCGGTGGCGGGGTGTTGTAAGAAGTGACCGCAAAGATTTGGGCGTTTAGCTCAGTTGGTAGAGCATCTCCGTCACATGGAGGGGGTCGGGGGTTCAAGTCCCTCAACGCCCACCAAATCTCCCGCCGTCGGTTCTCACGGTTTCTCACAACCGGGGAAGCTTTTGCTTCCGCAATGCTGGGACCCAATCTGGAGCGGTAGTTCAGTTGGTTAGAATACCGGCCTGTCACGCCGGGGGTCGCGGGTTCAAGTCCCGTCCGCTCCGCCAACTTCCAATCGTCGCCGTGCCCGCTGCTAGACCTTGGCTAACGCTGGGGTTGGTGCCACGAATTGGTGGTTGCCCGTATCGACAAAAACGCCGTCCGGACCTTGTCCGGACGGCGTTTTTGCTTTTCATCCTCATGCCTTTGCGCCACAATGCGGCGCTTGTCTCGGCCGGCCGTAGGCCGGGTCGTAGCTGTTTTGCCTATTGCTCCAACAAGAGAGATTTCCACCCATGATGGATCGTTTCCGCGAAGGCCTCAGTGGCCCTATCGCCTGGGCATTTCTGATCGTCATTGTTATCAGTTTTGTGTTTTCCGGGGTCAGCAACTTTTTTGTCTCGGCAGATGGCGACAAACTGGCTGAGGTCGATGGCGTCAAAGTCAGCCGTGTGGAGTTTGATGAGGCGTATCAGAATCAGCGTCAACGCTACGGCGACATGTTTGGCCAGATCTTCAACACCGAAGAAAAAGAGCTGGATTTCCGCCGCAACGTGCTTGAACAGCTGGTGACCCAGAAGGCACTGGCCGAGTCGCTGAACGATTTGAACCTGCGGATCAGCAAAGAGCGCATCAAGGAACAGATCCAGGCCATTCCGCAATTCCAGCGTGACGGCAAATATGATCGCACTACCGCTGAAATGGTATTGACCCAGGCCGGGTACAGCCCGGAGCGGTTCTCGGCGCAACTGGAAAAGGATCTGGTCGCGACCCAAATGCTGCGCGGCCTGGCCGATACCGGTTTTGCCCTGGTCAGCGAAGCAGAGCGGTTTTACGTGCTGGAAAACGAGACCCTGAGCGGTCGTTTTGCCCGAGTCTCGCAGGCTGCCTTCCTGCCGACCGAAGCGCCGGCAGATAGCGATATCGAGGCGTATTACAGCGCCAATGCGGCGCGCTTCGCCGTACCGGAAAAATTCAATCTGCAATACGTTGAGCTGAAAGCCGATGCGCTGTCGGAGCAGATCTCGGTGGTTGATGCGGATCTGGAAGCGTATTACCAGCAGCACCAAAGTGAATTCACCCGCGCCGAGCGGCGCAAGCTGGCCCACATTCTGTTCACGGTGCCGGAAGGTGCAGACAGTGCTGCCGAAGCTGCCGTCAAGAGCAAGGCTGAAGCGGTGCTGGCGGACGCCAAGACCGGCGATTTCGCTGCGCTCGCGCAAACCCATTCCGACGATGAGGTGAGCAAGGCGCAGGGCGGTGAACTGGGCGTGCTGGAAAAAGGCGCGATGGAGCCGGCCTTTGACGAGGCGGCGTTTGCCCTGACCCGTGATCAGCCGGTGTCGGCGCTGGTGCGCACTGCGTTTGGTTATCACATCATCAAATTGCTCGACATTGAAGGTGGCGAGCAGCAGTCGCTGGACAGCGTGCGTGAGCAGGTTCGGGAAGCAGTCAAGGCACAAAAGCTTGCCGACCTCTATGCCGAGAAAGAACTGCAACTGACCAACGTTGGCTACGAGTCGGCCGACAGCCTGGATGAAGCCGCGAACGCCGCCGGCTTGACCGTGCAGGAAACCGGCAGCTTTGAGCGCAGCGCGCCGATCGGCATCGCGGCCAATCCGACGGTCATGGAGGCTGTGGTGGCGGACGAAGTGCTGGTCGAGCGTCGCAACAGCGCCGTGCTCAGCATTGGCGATCAGCATGCCGTGATGGTGCGGATCAAGGATTACAGCCCGGCCAGCACCAAACCGCTGGCGGATGTCCGTGGCGAAATCATCAACACATTGAATGCCGAACGTGCCAAGACGGCGGCCAAGGCGTTTGGTGATGAGTTGTTGGCGAAAGCCAAGGCCGGTGAAGATGTCGCCAGCATGTTGGCCGAGAAGAACGCCAACTGGCAGAGCTTTGATGCGATCACCCGTGCGTCAGCATCGCCGGACCCGATTGTTCGCGAGCAGCTGTTCAAGCTGGCGCGGCCGAACGGCCAGCCGAGTTTGGCCGGTGTCAGTCTGTCCGGTGGCGATTACCTGCTGGCTGAGCTGCAGCAAGCGCGGATGCCGGCGGTTACCGAGCTGGATGAGACCCGTCGCAAGCAGTACGTCGAGCGGCTCAGCCGGTTTGGTGGTGAGGCCGAATACATGGCCTACATCCAGTGGCTGAAAGCGCACGCTGACATCGAATACTTCGATAGCCGTTTGCAGCCGGCTGCCAAGAACTGAACAGCAGTCGAGTCGTCACCATGAGCGTGATGTTCATGGTGGAAACAAAAAAGGCTTCCGTACTGGAAGCCTTTTTTGTTATTCGACTGTTTGCGGCAACGCCGTGTCAATGTCAGCAGTCTGCGCCGCCGTGACAGATAAGCACACCGGTATGGCTGCATTGCTGCTGCATTCGCCCCAAACAAAAACGGGACCCAGCGGTCCCGTTTTTACTTACTAAAAGAAAGCGACTTATTCGGCGCTTTCCAGCTCCGGCATGCTGATGAAATGGTAACCGTTGTCGACGTGCACCACTTCACCGGTCACCGCTGCAGACAGATCCGAACACAAGAAGGCTGTGACATTGCCGACGTCTTCGATGGTGACGTTACGGCGCAGCGGGCAGACCTTTTCGTAGTACGACAGCATCTTGCGGAAGTTCTTCACACCCGACGCCGCCAGGGTGCGGATCGGGCCAGCCGACACCGCGTTGACCCGAATGCCGCGCGGGCCGAGGCTCGCGGCCATGTAACGGACGTTGGCTTCCAGCGAAGCCTTGGCGACACCCATGACGTTGTAGTTCGGCAGCGCGCGCTCGGCGCCGAGGTAGGTCATGGTGACCATTGAGCCGTTTGGCCGCATCATGTCGCGGGCGACTTTGGCAACTGCGGCAAAGCTGTACGAGCTGATGTCGTGCGCGATGCGGAAACCTTCGCGGTTGACGCAATCCAGATAATCGCCTTCCAGCTGACCGTTCGGTGCGTACGCGACCGAGTGCACCAGCACATCGAAGCTGTCCCAATGCGATTTCAGCTTGCCGAAGAACTCCGTGATGCTGTCGTCGCTGGCGACGTCCATTTGGTAAGCGATGCTGGAGCCGAATTCTTTGGCAAAGTCTTCGACCCGGCCTTGCAGCTTTTCGTTTTGATAATTGAAGGCGAGTTCGGCGCCTTCGCGGCGCATCGCTTCGGCGATGCCGTAAGCAATCGAACGGTCACTGGCAAGGCCGATAATCAGGGCACGTTTGCCGGCAAGAAAACCCATGACGATATCCTCAGGATGCAAGGGAGGCGCGCAGTGTAACACAGCGTTTTGCCGCTACCTTTTCGCAACTGGTCGGAGGCGTTTGTAGCCACCTGGATCAAACGCTGCCGGCTTTGTGGCAGGCCACCCGTTGCTCCGCCAGCCAGCGCGCTTGCGGCCGTTCCCGTCGGCATTGTTCGTCGGCGTGCGGGCAGCGCTGGGCAAACGGGCAACCGAGTGCGGTTTCATGGCTTTGCGCCAGCTCGCCGCGTAATGGCGTCACCGGCACTTGCAAGGCGCGCTGGACGGTCGGGCTGCTTGCGATCAACGCACGCGTATAGGGATGCTGCGGTTGCCGGAAAATGGCCTCGGTCGGCCCGAGCTCCATCGCTTCGCCGGCGTACAGCACCAGCACGTGGTCGCTGATGGTTTTGACCACGCCGAGATCGTGGGAAATGAACACAAAGGACAGGTTGCGGGCGGCCTGCAGATCCAGCAGCAGATTGAGGATCTGCGCTTGCACCGAGGCATCCAGGGTTGAAACCGGTTCGTCGGCGATGATCAGTTTGGGTTGCAGCAGAATGGCGCGGGCGATGGCGACACGCTGGCGCTGGCCGCCGGAAAACTGATGCGGATAGTGGTGTTTGTGATCGGTAGCAAGGCCAACCAGTGTCAGTGCTTCGTGGATGCGCTCCTGACGTTGCCGTGGTCCCATTTGAGCCAGGTGTTGCAGCGCCTGATCGAGCTGGGCGCCCACCGTGACGCGTGGATTCAATGAGGCCGACGGATTTTGGAAAATCATCCGGATGTCGCGCCGCAATTGCCGCAGGGCTTCCTCGTGACGGCCGAAAATGCTCTGGCCTTCGAGCAGGATGTCGCCTTCGCTCGGTGCTTCCAGACCGACCAGCTGGCGCGCCAGTGTCGACTTGCCAGAGCCGGACTCGCCGACCACAGCTATGGTTTTGCCGCTGGTCAAACTGAACGAGACATCGCGCAGCGCCGTTTGCCACTGTTGCGGGCGGAACAGCGGACGCGGCAACGGGTAACGTTTGCCGAGTTCAGTGACGGTCAGCAAGGTAGCCGTCATGAGCCAGCTCCATCACGACGATCGGCAAGGCCGATCGGAAACAGGCAACGGTAGCGGTGATCACCTTGCTCACTGAGCGGCACGTTGTGTACGCAGTCACGATCGGCACGCGGGCAGCGCGGGCCGAAATAACAGCCAACGGGCAAATTCATCATGCTGGGTTTGGCGCCGCGCAAGGCCTGCAAACGCCGGCTCGGCTGATTCAGTTTGGGCAGACTGTCGAGCAGCGCGCGGGTGTACGGGTGAAACGGTTGCAGAAACACATCGTCGGCGTCGCCACTTTCGACCACCTGACCGCAATACATGACGGTGATGCGTTCAACATTGCGGGCGAGCAGGGCGATGTCGTGGGTGATCAGCAGCAGTCCCATGCCACGCTCGCTGTTCAGCTTCAGCAGCAACTCCAGCAGCTGGGCTTGAATGGTTACATCAAGACCGGTAGTCGGCTCGTCAGCGATCAGCAGTGCCGGTTCGCAGGCCAACGCCAGCGCGATCATCGCCCGCTGGTTGACGCCAGCCGAGAACTGGTGCGGATAGCTTTCCAGCGCCGGGCCGATATTGTGGATGCCGACTTGATGCAACAGATCGGCCGCGCGCTCACGTCGCTCGGCTTTGCCACCGCCGTGATGCAGTTTGATGATGTCATCGAGCTGTTTGCCGACGGTAAAACTCGGATTGAGGCTCGCCTGCGCGTCTTGAAAAATCACCGATGCGTATTTGGCCTGCCAGCGCCGGCGCTCGCTGGCACTGGCGCGCAGCAGATCTTTGTCATTCAGGCTCAAGTGATCACAGCGCCAGCGACTCGCTGCCGGGTCCAGCAAGCCGAGAATCGCCAGTGCCGCCAGGCTTTTGCCGGAACCGGATTCGCCGACCAGCCCGTGCACTTCACCGGCCGCCATTTGCAGCGAGAAATTGTCGACGACGCGGACATCGCCATACAGCGACGGAAATTCCACCGACAGGTTGTCGACCCGCAACAAGCTCATGGATTGGCACCTCGCGGATTGACCGCATCGCGCAGCGCATCACCGACCAGATTGGCACACAGCACCGTCACCAGAATGGCGAGGCCGGGCAGGGTGACGGTCCACGGCGCCAGCTGAATGAAGTCATGGGCAGATGCCAGCAGGTTGCCCCATTCCGGCGTCGGCGCTGGCGCACCGAGACTCAGATATCCGAGTGCGGCAATATCAAGAATGGCAGTGGAAAACGCCAGCGTGCCGCGCACGACGATCGGTGCAGCGAGGTTTGGCAACAGCGTTTGCAA
This sequence comes from Permianibacter sp., assembly GCA_036275115.1. GTDB lineage: Bacteria > Pseudomonadota > Gammaproteobacteria > Enterobacterales > Permianibacteraceae > Permianibacter. The sequence continues at coordinate 8,211 of DASUEK010000101.1, forward strand.
ATACAGCGAAACCGGGCCGGCGCCATCCAGCCGCGCGGCCGATACATAATCCTTGCCGAGCTCCTCACAAAGCCCGTCGCGACAGACGCGGAAGAAATGCGGCGTCAGCGCAATCGCGACCGCCATCACGCAGGCGGTCATGCCGCCGCCAAACGCCAAGCTCAGCAAGATGGCGAGCAAGATCGACGGGAATGCCAGCAGCACATCCATGCACCGGCGCAGCAACAGATCGGGCAGGCCGCCGGCCAAGCCTGCGATGGAGCCGAGCAGCACGCCGGCGACCAGTGCCAACAGCAATGCCACCGTTGCCGAGCCCATGGTCAGACGGGCGCCGTGCAGCAAGCGCGACAACATGTCGCGACCGAGATCATCGGTGCCAAGCGGATGGGCGGCAACACCGCCGGCTTGCCACATTGGCGGCAGCAGCTGCGCATGCGGATCGACCAGCACCGGGTTGAACGGACTCAAGGCGTGACCGAGCACGGCGAGCAGCAAAATCAGCAGCAAGCCGAACAGCGCCGGCAACGCGGCCGGGTGACTGATGAAACGTTGAACGAAACGGCTGTTCATCGACGGCGACCTCGTTCCGGCGGGCTCAGCCACAGGCGCAGCAGATCCATGCTGAAGTTCATCACCACCAGAACGATGGCAAGCAGCAGCGCGCCGCCCTGCACAATGGCGTAATCACCGCGACTCAGCGCATCCAGCAACCATTTGCCGACGCCCGGCCAGGAGAAAATGGACTCGACCAGCATCAGGCCGGTGATCAGCGCTGACAGTTGCAAACTGAGCACAGCTACCACCGGTTGGCTGGCGTTGCGCAAGGCGTAAATCCACACCAGTCGCCATTCCGGAATGCCTTGACCGCGTGCCATCCGAATGTAATCGGCGGCGAGTGCATCGACCATCGCGGCGCGAGTGACACGGGCAATCATCGCCATCGGCAACAGCGCCAATACCAAGGTGGGCAGCAAGATGTGGCGCAAGGCGTCGAGAAACGCTTCGAGTGCGTAAGCATCGCGCGCCAACCAGGTGTCGATCAGAATGAAGCCAGTGCGCGCTTCGACATCAAACAGAAAACTGATCCGGCCGGACACCGGGGTCCAATCCAGCGTCAACGAAAACCACAGCACCAGCAACAGCGCCCACCAGAACACCGGCACCGAATAGCCGACCAAAGTGAAGGCGCCGACCAGCCGATCGAGCCATTGCTGATGCCGGCGAGCGGCGCTGACACCGGCCGGAATGCCGATCAGCACAGCCAGCAGGCTGGCGCTGACCAATAGTTCCAGGCTGGCGGGTAGCACTGCCAGAAAACCATGCAGCACGGCGTCGCCGTTTTGATCCAGGCCGAATTGGCCTTGCAGCAAATCCAGCAGGTAGCGACCGAAACCGAGCACGGAGGGCGCCGCTTGCTCGGGCATTTGTTGCCGCAACAGATAACAGGCGAGGCTGACGCCGAGCAGGGTGCTCAGCAAGGCCAGCAATTGCCGTCCCAGCCGTGCGGTCATGGTCGACGCTCCGCGTGATGAAAGTACACGCCACCGCTGACCGATTGTCGCAAGCCCTGTATCGATTGCCGTGCCACCAAAAACTGGGTGGAGTGGGCAATGGTGAGCCACGGCGCTTGCGCCTTGAACAATTCCTGAGCGGCGCGATAGTGTTGTTCGCGCAACGCCAAGTCGCGGCTGCTGCGTGCTTCGTTCAACAAGTTGTCGAATTCGTCGTTACACCACAGCGCCCGATTGGAGCCGGCACGGATGGCCTCGCAGCTGAGTAGCGGGGTCAGGAAATTGTCGGCATCGTTCAAATCACCACTCCAGCCGAGCAGTACGCTGTCGTGCTCGCCGAGCCGCAGACGGCGCAGAAAGTCGCGCCATTCAAAGCTGACGATACGGGCATTGACGCCAATTTGGCGCAAATCGTCCTGAATCAGTTCGGCCATTTTCTTTGCGTTTGGATTGTATGGCCGGCTGACCGGCATCGCCCAGATATCGAGTGTGAAGCCGTTGCCATAACCGGCTTCGCGCAGCAGCTCGCGCGCCCGAGCCGGATCATGACGAAAATCCTGCAGTGCGTGATCATGGCCGGGCACCAGCGGCGGTACCGGACTCTTGGCGAGTTCCGCGGCACCGAAATACACCGCATCCAGAATGGCGGCACGGTTGACGGCGTAACTGAGCGCTTGCCGGACCCGGGCATCGTTCAATGGCGGTCGCCGGGTATTGAACGCCCAGTAACTGATGTTCAGGCTCGGCTGACTGTACAGCTTCAGTTTGCTGTTTTGCCGGATCAGCGGCAAATGCGCCGGCGACGGTTGCGCCATCACATCGCATTCGCCGGCGCGCAGGCGCGCCAGTCGCAAACTGGCATCCGGTGTGATCGCAAACACCAGCCGTTTCACATTGGCCACCCCGGCAAAGTACCGCGGGTTCGCTTCGTAGCGGATGAACGCGCCGTGATCATAACGCACCAGCTGAAACGGACCGGTACCGACCGGCAGTTGGTCCAGTTGTTGCGGCTGACCGGCCTGCAAAACCTTTTCGGCATACTCGGCAGACAGAATCGAGGCAAACTCCATCGACAGCATGGTCAGGAAGCTGCTGTTGGCTTCGCGCAACTGAAATTCCACTTCATGTTCGCCGCGCTTGACGATGCCGGTCAGCAGCTCGCCGAGGCCGATGTTGGCAAAGTAGGCGTAGTTACCACCGGAGACCCGATGAAACGGATGGCGCGGGCGCCATTGCCGCTCAAAACTGAACAAAACGTCGTCGGCATTGAACGGTCGGCTCGGTGTGAACCAGGCGGTGCGATGGAATTGCACCTCCCGGCGCAGTTTGAATTTCCAGCGGGTGCCGTCGCGTGACACGGTCCAGCTTTCGGCGAGCGCCGGTTGCGGTTCGCCAGTATCGGGGTCGAGATCCACCAATCGGTTGTAAAGCGGGTGAGCGCTGGCATCGTAGGAGGTGCCGGAGGTGCTGATTTGTGGATTGAAACTGTCGGGACTGCCTTCCGAGCAATACACCAAACCGGTTGCGCGCACCGATTGCTCGCCACCGGTGCATGCCACCAGCAGACCGACCGAGCAGAAGCCTGCGAACAGCGAACGCCACATCAGTTGTCGTCCTTCAGCAACTGGTATTTCTTCAGGTAGCCGCGCAATTGATGATAGGTCAATCCCAGTAACTCGGCGGCTTTTTTCTGGTTGAACTGGCCTTGTTGCAGCGAGCGTTTGATCAACTGGATTTCATGCGCTTCGGTGACCTGCTTGAAATCAAGCGGCAGCGACGGCTCCGCGCCATCGGCGGCCACACAGGGTTGCCGAACCGTGCTGGCGATGGCACGCGGTCGCCATGGCGAGGCGAACGGATCGAAATCGATTTTGCTGACCATGCGATCAGAGGGATTGCGGTAAACGACACGCTCAACCACGTTTTTCAGTTCACGGACATTGCCCGGCCAACTGTACTCCAGCAATTGCTGCTCGGCCGCCTTACTGAACCCGGGAAAATAATCCCGACCAAGCTCTTTGCTCATGGCGACCGCGAAATGGTCAGCCAGTTTCAGGATGTCGTCGGGGCGCACTCGCAGCGGCGGCAGCGTGATGACGTCAAACGCCAGCCGATCGAGCAAATCATGGCGGAACCGGCCCAGCTCGGCGAGCCCGGGCAAATCCTCGTTGGTGGCCGCGATCAACCGAACATTGACTTTGACTGATTGGTTGCCGCCCACCCGTTCGAACTCGCCGTACTCAATGACCCGCAGCAGCTTTTCCTGCACCCGGGCCGAGGTGTTGGCCAGTTCATCGAGAAAAAAGCTGCCGCCGTCCGCCAGTTCAAAGCGGCCGAGGTGACGCTTGCTGGCGCCGGTGAAGGAGCCGGCCTCGTGGCCGAACAATTCGGTTTCCAGCAGATTCTCGTTGATGGCGGCGCAGTTGAGCTTCAGGAACGGTTGGTCCCAGCGCCGCGACAGGTAGTGCAAGCGCGCTGCGACCAACTCTTTGCCGGTGCCGCGTTCGCCGATGATCAGGACCGGCTTGTTGAGCGGCGCCACCAGCGAGATGTGTTCCAACATTTCCAGGAACACGGCCGATTCGCCGATCAGATTGTGCACCGGGGCACGCTCGGTCATCCGTGTTAGCCGATTTGGCCAAAGGGTGGCGTGTTATACCGCAGCGTCGCTCGCCAAACCAGAGTGCCAAGAAAAAATTCCCGCCAAAACAAGCCGTTAGCATTTGGCATGGCAGTTGTATGAAAATGGCAAACATGCGTAGCCCGCTTGCATTGGTGTTCGGCCCGGGTTCTGGCCAAGAGGTAGGTCCACATGGGGATTTTTTCCCGCTTCAGCGACATGATTGGCAGCAATCTCGGCAGCTTGCTGGAGCGTTCTTCCGATCCGCAAAAAACCATTCGGCTGATCATTCAGGAAATGGAAGACACGCTGGTCGAAGTGCGCACGACATCGGCCCGGACCATCGCCGAACGCAAGGAGCTTGAGCGGCGTTTGCAGCGGGGTCAGGACGACGTGCTGGATTGGGAGCAAAAAGCGGAGTTGGCGTTACGCAAGGGGCGCGAGGATCTGGCCAAGGCGGCGCTGCTGGAGCGGGCCCGGGTCGAAGATGCCCTCGCCGAGTGGCGGCAGCGGCTGCCGCTGTACGACGACACTCTGGCCCGACTCACCGCCGAAATCAGTCAGCTGCAAGACAAACTGGATGATGCGCGAGCCAGGCAAGCGGCGCTGTCGACTCGGCATCAAGCCGTGGATTCACGCTGGAAAATCCGCCGCCAGCTCGATCAGCAGCCATTGGCCAATGCCTCGCTGAACGCTTACGAACGCGAAGTCGATCAGCGCGAGGCGAACCTTGAGGCACACGATCTTGGCCGTCGCAAAACGCTGGCGGAGGAAATCGAGGAGCTGGCGGCCAAGGATCGCATCGAGCAGCAACTGGCGGCCCTCAAGGCCAAAATGGCCGCAGACAAAGACAAGAACGGCGCCTGAGCCGGCATAGCAGATTCGAAGTGAGGCGTAAGCAAGCATGCAAGAGTTTTTGGGTATCGCGATGATTGTGCTGTTCGGCACCTTGTTTGGCTTGGTGGTGCCGCTGTGGCTGCTGCTGCATTACTGGAGCAAGCGCCGCAGCAATGCCGCGCCGAGCGAAGAAGACCAGGCGCGGCTGCGCCGTTTGGCTCATCAGGCTGAGCGTCTGCAGCAGCGGGTTGGCGCGCTTGAAGCCATCCTGGATGCCCAGTCTCCGGGCTGGCGCGACCGGCAGGAGCGCAGTCCCCATGGCTAAACCATCACGCCCGCGTGAGCTTTACCGTGACCCGGCCCGCGGCAAAATTGCCGGTGTCTGTGCCGGCATCGGCCGCTACTTCGATTGGCCGGTCTGGCCCATCCGTTTGGCGCTGGTCGTGCTGGCGGTAACCACCCAGGTATTCCCGCTGATTGCGGTCTACCTGATTGCCTGGTTCGTGCTTGACCCGCTGTCGAGCTACTCCCCGCCTGGTCTGCGCGGACAAGTCGATGGCTGGGTACGCCACACTCGCAGCCACTGGGATGGCGGACCAGTAACGCAGGCCGATACGGAGTCGATGGCGGAGAATGGGGTAGACGTGCCAAAGCCGGGCGTGCCCGAAGCGAAAACGTCGCAGCCGGTGGAACCCGACTGGTTTGGCGTGGAAACCGCGTTCGCTGAACTCGAGTCCCGGGTTCAGGCCTTGGAACGTCATGTCACCGAGCCGGCGTTTGTCTTGCGTCAGCAATTCCGCTCGCTCTGAAGCGCACCTGGCCTGCGAAACTGATAACTGGTACAAAAAAGCAGGGTTGAGCAAACTTTCACCAATCGCGGGCTGTCATCTGGTCTGATGAGAGCTTGGTCCGTCAACTCTGTTTGGTCATTTCGTCAGTGTCCGAATCGACGGCGTGACCAGATTCGGACGGCGGTTTGTGCGTCGCACCAATTTCGCGCCTGTGTCCCGCCACATCGACGAAACACGCATCCAGCCTGAATTGGCATCACGGAAGCCGACATTCGTGCACCGGCGCTGCATGTTTTGGCGCACAAAGCCAGCTATCTCATTCGCTCAAGAATTGTGCAGAGTACCGCAGGAAATGCGGGATTTTTCGCATTGACACCCGCACCAAAAACCTGTTGACCGTCCAAAACGCTTGTAGTTAGTATCGGCCCCGGACAGATCAGGCCGCTTGGCCTGGACCCGCTTCATTCGCATCGACGAACCATAACGCCGAGCGGGTGTTGCTTAGTGAACCCTCACACACCCAGGGAGAACGACATTGAGTACTCAACGTAATAATCCGATTGCCAAGGCCATCCGCTTTGCGCTCATCGGCGGCGCGGCAATTGCTGCTGCCACCCCGGCTTTCGCTGCTGATGAAGCTGCAGGTGAAGAAGAGCAGCGTATCGAAGTCACCGGTTCGCGTATCAAGCGCACCGATGTTGAAGGTCCGCAGCCAATTACTGTTATTTCCGCTGAAGACATCAAAGCAACGGGTGACCAATCTGTTGCTGAGGTTCTCCGTAACAGCACTTTCAACTCGTTTGGTTCGTTCCGTGAGTCATCAGGTTCTGCTGGTGGCGGTCAAAGCCAGGCAACGTTCGACATGCGTGGTCTCGGCAGCAATCGTACCTTGGTGCTTGTGAACGGCCGTCGTACTGCTTACTCGCCGGGTCTTGATGGCGCCTCTACCAACCTGAATACCATCCCGTTTGCAGCGGTCGAGCGTATCGAAATTCTGCGTGATGGCGCCTCGGCTGTGTATGGTTCCGACGCAATCGCAGGGGTTGTTAACATCATCCTCCGCAAGGATTTCGAAGGGATGGAGTTGACCTACAGCAACACCAATCCTGAAGAGGATGGTGGCGCTGAAAAGAGTCTGTCGGTCGTTGGTGGTATCGCCTCCGAAAAAGGCAACATGGTGTTCAGCTATGAGACATACACCAAGGACATCATCAGCTACAAAGACCGTGACTACTGGTATCCGGATGTCAGCACGCAAGAAGCTGCTGACTACCAGTTTGCCATTGGCAACCTGAGCCCGACCGGTTTCCCGGGTTCCTATATCCCGTTGGCTGGTCCGGATGCATTTACGGCATTTGCTCATCCGCTGTGTCCGACTACCTTCGGTTCCGATCCGAACTTCCCGGATTCGGGTATCGTTAACGACGGGACTGATCAGTATTGCGGCTATCGCTTCTCATCCGTTGCGGGTCAGACAGCATCGTTGGATCGCCATCTGTTGAGCGTTTATGGTAACTATGAAATTACCGACTCAATAAACGCGTTCTTCCGTGCATCGGCGTCCAACGTAGAATCTTTTGGTGTGTTTGCGCCGACCCCAGCCTCCCCGGCTCCGATAGTGCCGGCAGGCGCTACCTTTAACCCGACTTATGGCCAGGCCGGTAGCCCGGATATTAACGGTGACGGTACTCCGGACGGTTATGCTGTGCAGGGCCTTGTGCGCTTGGTACCAGCAGGTACGCGTGACAGCTATGTGTACGATCTGGAACAAAACTACACCCTGGGTGTAGATGGCTCGACTGACAAGTTCGAATGGCAGGTTGCTGTCAGCAAAATGCTCTTCAAGCAGGACTCCTTTGGTTACAACTACATCAACAAGGCCATTCTGCAGAACCTGATCAACTCAGGCATCAACCCGTTCTCGGTTGCCGGCATCAATACGCTGTCGCAGCGCTCTGTTACCACGATCACTGTAGACAACTTCTACGATGCCAATGGTATCGACGGCAACATTTCGATGGACCTGTTTGAGCTTCCTGGTGGCACCAGCAGCTTGGTCGTCGGTGCTGAGCGTCGTGAAGAGAAGTTCGGAATTCGCGCTGACCAACAAGCCAACCTGAACAACATTATCGGTACGGCCGGCGGCAACTCATCCGGTGACCGGGACATCAGCGCTACCTATGTTGAAATTGGTTTGCCGATTCTCGATATGCTGGAAGCCAACGTTGCCATTCGCCGTGACGATTACGGTGAGTACGGTGCGAAAACCTCGCCGGGTATCGGCTTGGCGTTCCGCCCGCTGGACAACTTGTTGTTCCGCGCTTCCTTCGGCGAAGGTTTCCGCGCGCCTGGCCTGAGCGACTTGTTCCGCATCAACAACCAGTCGTTTAACGCCGCAACAGACACACTCCGCTGCGAAACCGTGAACGTCTGCTCGAATCGTCAGCGCGAGACCTACATCAACGGTAACCCGAACCTTGAGTCGGAATCGTCTGATCAGCTGAGCTTTGGTGTCGTTTGGCAACCGATGGATGATCTGTCTCTGTCGTTTGATGCCTGGGAAATCGATGTCGAAGACGGTATTCGCAACCTGACCACCCAAGAAGTGCTGGACGCGGAATATGCTTGCTCTATCGGGCAGACCTCGTTCTGCGACGCAACCCGTTGGGGCTCCGTCGACCGTACCGTAAACTTCGCTGCTCCAGTCGTTTATCGCTTCGCGGTTAACGCCGTCAGTATCGAAACCCGCGGCTATGACTTCGACTTGAAGTACAAGTTTGGTACTCCGGTCGGCGACTTCCGTGTTGATTTCCAGGTCAGCGTCTATGACGAGTATCTGATTGATGACATCGAGTATGTCGACTCCGTGGCTGTTCCGGATACCCGCGCAAACCTGTTTATCGGTTGGAACTTCGGTGACTTCGCTGCGACACTGGCGAATAACTACATCGGCGGTTACCAAGACTGCAGCGCGACCAGCATCGAGTTGGATACTTGTGATAACCCGGACATCTCGTCTTTCACGACGCATGACCTCGTTTTCAATTACGAGACTCCGTGGAACGCTTCCCTGTCGGTTGGCGTGCGTAACCTGACTGCCGAAGAGCCTGTAATTCTCCAGTCCACTGGTGACGTGGATGGTATTCAGGAAATCAGTGGTCGTGTGCCGTTCTTCAGCTACACCCAGCGTTTCTAAGAAGTCAGTCTAGTCGTGCAAGTAAGGGCCCTTTTGGGGCCCTTACTTTTTCTGCGGACCAAATAATGATGGATGCATGGAGTGAGTACTGGAAAATGGGGTTTGGCTCCACGGTAAGGGACTGGCCAGTTTGTCTTGCCGGAGAAAGCGAAACCACGTTGTACAACCTTTGGCGAGACTATTTTTCTTCTTTGCCGGCAGGTTCAAAAGTGGTCGACATTGGTTGTGGGAATGGTTTGCTTCTGGATCTCCTCGAACAATCCTCGCTTTCCGCTTGGCGTTTTACGGGTCTTGATGTCGCGCAGATAACAGAGCGAACCTCTTCTCTGGATATGAATCGCTCAGGTCGACTAATTGGTGGGACTACAGCTGAATCGGTGGATTTTGCACAGGATCCATTCGATGTCTTGGTTTCCATGAATGGTTTTGAGTACTGCGATTACAATGCATTACTTCAGAATATCGGTGCAGCATTAAGCCGCGGGTCTATCCGACTTTTTCTGATCATGCATGCCAAAAATTCGGTGCTCTATCAAAATTCACTAAAGGAGCTCGATTTTTACTATCAGATTGAGCGGAGCAGAATACTGCATAAACTTGCTTATCTGGATGGTGTTCTAACAAATTCCCTGTCAATGCGAAGGAAACGAGATGCCTTCAGCGCACTGCTGAACTCGATTTCAGCGCTTTCCGCCCATCCTGGGACCGATTCTGAGAACTTGAAAAACGCGCTGGAAAGGCTTGCGAACAGGATTTATGAGGTAAATGCTGAACGTGATATCAGTTCAAGACGGGACATTGACGCGTTGCATAACCGTATAATTACTGATGCAAAGCGATTGCGTTTGATGTGTTCGGCTGCCCTTGACGAGGCACATCTTGAGAATCTTATAAGGCATGCATCGGATATGCTAGGACTATCTATAAATAGAACGATTATCTACGACAAATCAGGAAGTCTATTATTTTGGAATTTGTCAACGTAGCAAACTACTCTTATAGGTTTGAAGTATGCAGCTATTAACTCCTTGGGCAACCCCCATCGTTATTACCCGTATGCCAGGGTACGATGAAATAAAGTCGTCTCTGATAAGCTACCTGACTGCCGAAACCACGAAGGAGCGTTATTCTAGCCATCATAAAAGAGATACTCAGTATGGCATCTATGAAAGTAATTTTTATCTCCATAAAGATCCCGATCAGAATATCCAGAAGGTTTTTGGTTTCATTCATGCAAGTCTTGCGAGCACCGTTTTTCAGCTGAGTGTTTTCAATCAGCAAGACTTCGAAAATGTAATTTTCAACTATCACTCTTGGTACCATCTTACGCAGAAGGGGGGATATCAGACTGTTCATAATCATCCCGGCGCAAGTTGGTCAGGGATATTCTGTATTTGTTTGGATGAAACGGTTACTCAAGATAAAACCGGAAACGTGAGGTTTATGGATCCAAGATCAAATGCCGATATGTATTTGGATCCGGCAAATGAGCGGCTTCGAAGCCCGTATGGTGTCGGTGGATTTAAGGTTGCGCACCAACCCGGGCAGCTTGTTATATTTCCCTCCTATTTGTATCACGAAGTTATGCCATACGAGGGCGAGCAGACGAGAATTGTAATTGCGTTCAACAGTTGGTGCACGGCGAATCATGCTTATAAATCAGTAAGCTAAATGATAAATCGTTTACGTAGTGGCCAAGTCATTTTGGCCACGAATTTATAAGCATGCCAGAACCGCTGCTCAGCTGCATTGGCCGACAAACCATGGTTATTGTGACCACTCCATCTTTAACGAGAACGGGCTAAGGTAGGGTTTTCCAATTTCTGCCGGTATACGCGGGGTGGCAGATCCCCCTGTCCACTCCCCGTAAACTGAGACAGACATAACTGGAGTTTTCTGAGACGATAAAACTCAGGAGACTGACGATGAAGAAATCACGCTTTACCGAAACTCAGATCGTAGCCGTGCTCAAGGAAGCCGATGTCGGCCTAAAGGTCGAAGAGATCTGCCGCAAACACGGCATCAGTCCGGCGACGTTCTACAACTGGAAGAGCAAATTTGGTGGCCTCGAAGCGTCCGACGTCAAGCGGATGAAAGAGCTAGAAGAAGAGAACGCCAAGCTGAAGCGGATGTTCGCTGACATGAGTTTGGAGAATCACGCGCTGAAGGAACTCATCCAAAAAAAGGGCTGGTGACCACCGACCGACGTGAGGCGGTGGTCTGCTTGATCGATATCGGTCTGCCTGTCGGGCGGGCCTGTGCCGTGATGCGGCTGGGTCGCGCCAGCTTTTACCGGAAGGCGAAAGATTGGCGGCTGGCTGATGCAGACGTGATAGACGCACTGAATGTTGTGTTGAAACGAGCACCGGCAGCCGGTTTCTGGAAATGCTATCGCCGGATTCGTCGGGCGGGCCATGCCTTCAATCACAAACGCGTCTATCGGGTGTATTGCCAAATGGGATTGAACCAGAAGCGTCGCACCAAGCGCGTGCTGCCCAAGCGACAACCGAAGCCGCTGGAGGTGGTTGCCGAACCGAATCGCCAGTGGGCGATGGACTTCATGCACGACACGCTTTACTGCGGCCGACGGTTCCGGACATTGAACGTTGTCGATGAAGGCACGCGGGAATGCCTCGGCATCGAAGTCGACACCTCACTGCCAGCCGGACGCGTGATTCGTGTACTCGAGCAGCTCAAGCAAGAGCGCGGCCTTCCAACGCAGATCCGGCTCGACAATGGCCCAGAATTTATCGCGGCAGAACTGATTGACTGGTGTGAACAACACCGCGTTGAGCTGGCCTACATTCAACCCGGTAAGCCGCAGCAGAACGGTTTTGCCGAACGCTTTAACGGCTCGTTCAGGCGGGAGTTCCTGGATCTGTACCTGTTCGAGACGCTGAACCAAGTGCGAGACATGGCGTGGGCTTGGATGCAGGACTACAACGACGAACGAACGCACGAAAGCTTGGGGGATCTGCCGCCCCGCGTGTACCGGCAGAAACTGGAAAACTCTAGTTTAGCGTTGTCTCGTTAAAGGGGGAGTGGACACGCCCAGTTTGTCAAAGAGCAGTTACTCAGTTCAATTTACAATCTCAGCGGTTACATTATTCGATTTACGGAATCTAAAGCACCAATTTACCGCGAGTGAACGTTCGTCGTTTTTCCACGGAAAATCATAACCTCACCACCATCAAAACCTTTCACAACATGTTCAGGCTCAGTGCGGAACCGCTTGACTAGCATGGTCCTGAGAGCAAGATCTCGCTCCGACAAGAAAATTGCTACCCATGCGTACTCATCAAGATTTGCCGGGAGAAACTTCAACC
>DASUEK010000102.1:0-3252 GCA_036275115.1 Permianibacter sp.
CCGTTCCCGGCCGAGATTTATCACGGCCGTTTCCCGCACGAGTATCACGGCGTGTCGGTGGCCGATGCGCTGGCCGATTTGCAGCACATTTTCAAATGCGACATCGAACCGAGCCGGGTGGCTGCCATCATCATCGAGCCGGTGCAAGGCGAGGGCGGATTCACGGTGACGCCGCCGGAATTCATGCGGGCGCTGCGCGCACTCTGCGACGAACACGGCATGTTGCTGATCGCCGATGAAGTGCAATCCGGTTTTGCCCGCACCGGCAAATACTTTGCGATGGAGCATTACGACGTCCATGCCGATCTCATCACCACCGCCAAATCGATCGGCGGCGGTTTGCCGATTTCCGGCGTCGTCGGTCGCGCCGACGTGATGGACGCGCCAGCACCGGGCGGCCTCGGTGGCACTTACGCCGGCAACCCGGTGGCCTGCGCTGCTGCCTGCGCCGTCATCGACGTGATCAAGGAAGAAAAGGTGCTCGCGCGCTCGCAAACCCTCGGCGACAAGTTCAAGCAATTCATGCGCGAGCTGGCCTCGGACAGCAGCCTCGGCATCGGTGAAATCCGCGGTCTCGGCGGCATGGTCGCGTTCGAGGTAGTGAAACCCGGCAGCCATGAACCGGATGCCGATCGCACCAAAAAGCTGACCGCCCGCGCTGCCGAGCTCGGCCTGATCCTGCTGAGCTGCGGGGTGTACTACAACACCATCCGGGTGTTGGTGCCGATCACCGCCGAGGATGCGGTGCTGGATGAAGGCTTGGCCATTCTGGCGCAGGCGTTGCGCGACACCGTTTGAGTGGCAGCGACGCAAACCAAAAGGGCGGATTTCATCCGCCCTTTTGGTTTGCATTCGACACCGCCAGAACCAGTGCTACTGGTAGCTTTTCAGGATCGCCTGCCAGGCCGGATCATGGGGTAAGGCTTTCATCAATGGCTCCAGCCAATCGTAGACATCGCGGCGCCGATGAGGAACCAGAATCCGGCGCGAAAACACGTCATGTGGCCGATCCGACAGGGCATAAAACTCGCGGCCGCCGTAATGGCCAATCAGGTAATCGAAGGTGCTGCGGCTGATGATGGTGACATCAATGCGATTGACCCGCAGCTTGGTCAGGTTCTGTATTTCGCTGTCGGTGTCTTCGCGGCGCAGCTGACCGGCTTTGACCGCTTCATCAATGCCGTAATAGTAGTGGCCCTGTACCCCGCCGATCGTCTTGCCATACAGGCTTTCCGGGCCGTGGTATTGCACCGGTCGGGCCGCCGGCGAGACCAGCTCATCACGATCATTCATCAAGGTCGAGGTCCACAGGTACTGCTTTTCTTCGATATCGCGGAACCAGACCGGATTGACCCCAAGCACGATGCCGTCAAAGTCACTGGCATGCACCAGCTGCTCCAGCCGTTTGCGCGGCACGTATTCGGTCTTCAGCGCGAGCCGGCCCAGTTTGCGGTTGACGTAATCGGCAAACGCAAAATAGAGGCCCTGCTCCTTCTGAACGTCCGTGATGAACGGGGGTTTCAGATGATAGACATACGCGATCACCGGAGCCGGCGTAGCGGGCCGCGTTTCGGCAGCGCGCACTGAAACGACGAAGGTAGCCAGCACCAGCAGCAACGTCAGCATTCGCCGTGACACGCCAAGGCCTCGCCTTCCGATCGTGGACGTCATGACGGCTCCAACACGAACTGCCGGGGCAATCAGTGTAGACGACGAATGGCAAAACCGGGCCTGCCAGTCGCCGACTGGCATCTGGCGCAATCTTGACCATACTTGCGCTGAACCCCACTCAGTGTTGGAGGCATGGTCATGTTGTCTTGGCGTCACTTGCTGTTGCTGGTTGCAATCCTGTTTGGCTCGACCGCCTTTGCCGCAGGCAAACAAATCAAACTGACATCCCTCGATTGGCCGCCCTACACCGGTCCGGCATTGGCTGAAAAGGGCGCCACCGCTGCGGTGGTCAAAGCCGCGTTCGAGGCCGCCGGCTACACCGTACAAATCGATTTCTTCCCATGGGAGCGGGCGGTGGCCATGGCCAAAGATCCAAGCAGCGGCTACGCCGGCTATTTCCCCGAATACTATTCGGCTGATATCGAAAAGGACTTTTTGTTCTCAGAACCGGTCGGCAATGGCCCACTCGGTCTTGCCCAGAACAAGGAGGCCCCGATCACCTGGAACAGCCTCGATGATCTGACCAAATTCAAGGTCGGCGTCGTACAAGGCTATGTCAACACCGACGCCTTCGATGCCAATGTCGCAGCGAAGAAGCAGCCGGTCGAAGCGGTGACCTCCGACGCCCAGAACCTCAACAAGGTCGCGGCGAAACGGATCCCGGTCGCCATCATCGATCAGAACGTCATGAGCTATCTGCTCGCCAATGACGCTTCGCTCGCCGCAGCCAAAGGCAAGCTGGAATTCAATGGCAAAGTGTTGGAAGACAAAAAGCTCTACATTTGCTTCCGCAAAGGCCCGCAAGGCGAAGAATACGCCAAGGCACTGGCGGAAGGACTGAAGAAAATCGACGTGGCCGCGATTGTCAAAGCGCATCTGAAATGAGCGGCAACGCGCATTGTTAGCGAAAGGGATCAGCAAACCGGGCCAGCGTGTCATGGCACCTGAAACGGTTTGCTGATCAGCGCAGCCCGGAGGCTGCAAACTCCAATCTGGTGTCACCCGCGGAGACAAGGAGACCGTGTTGGTGCGCCACTGCAACCTGACCGTTGCAGATGCAGCAGTACGGAGCAGTTGATGAAGTCTCTCCGCGTGTTTGTACTGTGGCTGGCGCTCTGGCTGCCTGGCACCGTGCTGATGACAGTTCCGGCCAGTCAGGCGGCAGAAGTCATCCGGCTCGCATCGCTGGACTGGCCGCCCTATACCGGTCCGGAACTCGTTGATGGCGGCGAAACCACTGCCACCCTGAAAGCCGCGTTCGCGGCAGTCGGTTACCAACTGGAAGTCGATTTTCTGCCATGGGAGCGCACGCTCGCGCTCGCCAAAGCGCCGGACAGCGGTTACGCCGGGTATTTTCCCGAATATTATTCACCGGCCATCGCCGAGCACTTCCTGTTTTCGGTGACCATCGGTTACGGCCCGCTCGGGCTTGCCGAGCGGCGCAACCAACCGCTGCAATGGCAGGACATCAGCGATCTGCGCCGCTACCTGATTGGCACCGTGCAAGGCTACGTCAACACCGACGAATTTGATCGCGCCGTGGCCGCCCGCCAACAGCCAGCCGAACCGGCCGGTTCCGAT
>DASUEK010000103.1:0-14702 GCA_036275115.1 Permianibacter sp.
CGAAGGCAATCTCGCGGTGTTGGCGCACTACGGCCCGATTTATCGGCCGGATATCGTGCTGCTCTATCAAGGCAGTATCGAGATTCAGGATCTCAGCAAGCTGAGCTTTGCACCGGTGCCGACGAGCAGCGGCGAAGCGCCTGGCGCGTGGCATCGCGGCACCCTCGATCCGATTCAGCAGGTACTCGAAGCCACCACCTTGTTTGCTCACCTGAGCCAGAGCGTGCGCACACGGCTGATGGCCGCCAAGCAACTGGAAGACGGCTTGCCCGCGCCCGCGCTGGCAATCTTTCGGCAGCGCGTGCAGCAATTTCTCGCCACGACACGCGCGCTCGGGGCGCAGCCGGTGTTGAGCACGTTTGCGGCGCGCTACACCAGCGACCAATACGCCGCCTTTGACGACGAGTTGTTTCGCTCGCAGCTTCGCTACAACCCATACCTGTCGCGACGCGGCTGGTTGGTGAGCATTGATCAGCTCAATCAGGAAATCCGTGCCGTCGCGGCCGCCGAACAAGTCCCCTTGCTCGATGTGGCGGCTGTCGTTGCCGGCGATGCGGCGGTGTTTCGCGATTTCTCGCATTTCAGCAAACTCGGTCATCAACGCGTTGCCGCCACCCTTGCCGCCGGCTTGCAGCCGCTGTGGTCGCAACGTGCACCACTGGCCAGCGTTCACACCGGGGCAGCGCCATGAATTTCAATACGCTGGAATTTGCCCTGTTTTTTCCGCTGACGCTGGTGCTGCTCAGCGCGGTGATGCAGAAAGAGCGCTGGCGCGATCTGCTATTGCTGGTGATCAGCTATCTGTTTTACATGGCCTGGTATTGGGAATACGCCGGCTTGCTGGCCTTATCGACGCTGGTCGATTACTTTCTCGGCCTTGCGATGTCTCGCACCGACGATCCGCGTCGGCGCAAGCACTTGCTGATCACCTCACTGGTGCTCAATCTCGGTGTGCTGGCGCTGTTCAAATACTTCAATTTCTTCATGGACATGTCGGCCAGCGTGGTGACGCTGTTCGGCTGGGATGTGCAGCTGCCGCGTAGCGAATGGTTGCTGCCGGTCGGCATCTCGTTCTACACCTTCCAGAGCCTGTCCTACACCATCGACGTCTACCGCAAGCACATTCCCGCCGAAGCGAACTTCACCAAGTTCGCGCTGTTCGTGTCGTTCTTCCCGCAGCTGGTGGCTGGGCCGATTGTCCGTGCCGCCGATTTCCTGCCGCAGCTGCGCAAACCGATCAGCGTCAGCCGGGACATGTTTGATTGTGGCTTGGCGCTGCTGTTTGTTGGTTTGTTCAAGAAGGTGATCATCGCCGACATGCTGGCTGTGCTGGCGGTCGATGCGGTGTTTGCGGATCCGTCAGCCTATTCCAGTGTCGATTTGTTGATCGCGTTGTACGCCTATGCCTTCCAGATCTACTGTGATTTTTCCGGCTACTCCGACATGGCCATCGGCTGTGCCGCGATGATGGGCTTCTGGCTGCCGGCCAACTTCAACCGGCCGTATCTGGCGCAAAACATTCGCGATTTCTGGACCCGCTGGCACATCTCGCTGTCGAGCTGGCTCAAGGACTATCTCTACATCAGCCTCGGCGGCAATCGCGGCGGTGAACGCAAGACCATGCGCAATCTGCTGATCACGATGCTGCTCGGCGGGCTCTGGCACGGCGCTGCGCTGAATTTTGTCCTGTGGGGCGCTTGGCATGGCGTGCTGCTGGCGCTGTCACGGCAAACGGACCGGCATGCGGCCGCGCAGCCCGGTTGGCGGACCTGGTGGAACCGGTTTGTCTGTTTCCATTTGGTGTGTTTTGGCTGGTTGCTGTTCCGGGTATCCAGCTGGGAGCAGTTCGTCGCCTACACCAGCGGCTTGCTCACATTCACCGGCGGCAGCGTGCTGCATCATTACGTGTACGGGCTGCTGGCGCTGGCGTTTGCGCTGCATGTGTTCCCGAAAGACAAACAAACCGCGCTGGTGCTACAACAGTGGCCGCAACGGGCACCGCGGCTGGTGCAGGCTGCCACTTATGCCGCGCTGCTGTTGCTGGTGGTTGGCTTCACGCTGGATGCGCCAGCGTTTATCTATTTCCAATTCTGATCAGTGCAAAGCCGTTGTCGCCGCAACGGCTTTTTTTCCGGTTCAGTAACAAGCGCCGTACAACTCCAGCAGCGACAGCTCGCCACTGCGGCAGAATTGCATGCCGTGCTGGAACATCGGCCGCATGCCAGATTCCAGCGCCATCGCGCGCAGCTCCGTTGCCGACAGCACCTTGTTCAGCTTGGCTTGCACGGCCTCGGTGATCTCGAACAGTTCGTAGATGGCACGCCGGCCGGCGAAGCCGGTGTGCCGGCAATGGCTGCAGCCGACCCCGGCGTAGAACACTTCGTCGCTGCGCAAGCCGAGCGTTTCGCGCAGTGCTGGGTTGATCAACTCCGGTTGCCGGCAATGTGGGCAGTTGGTGCGCACCAGTCGCTGGGCCAGCACGCCGATGACCGATGACCGGATCAGATACGGTGACATGCCCATTTCTTTCAGGCGCACGATTGCGCCAGGCGCGTCATTGGTGTGCAGCGTTGACAGCACCAGATGGCCGGTCAGCGCCGCTTCAAGCGCGATGCGGCAGGTTTCTTCGTCGCGCATTTCGCCAATCATGATCACATCCGGATCGTGGCGCAGGATGTGGCGCAGCGTGCGTGGAAAACCAAACCCGATGGCATCGAGCAGCTGGATCTGGCGCATGCCCGGCAGTTCGTACTCGACCGGGTCTTCGACCGTGATGATGTTCAGCGCCCGTTTGCTGATTTCTTGCAAGGCGGCGTACAGCGTGGTGGTTTTGCCGGAGCCGGTCGGGCCGGTCACCAGCAGAATGCCGCTGCCGCGCGCGAGCAGGTTTTGCAGGGTGTCGAAATCGCTTGCGTCGAGGCCGATGGCGTGCAGTGCGCGCAAACCGCGCTGTTTGTTGAGTACGCGCAGTACCACACTCTCGCCCCAGACGGTCGGGATGATCGACAGCCGGAAATCAATCGACTGCTGCTGGTACTGCACCTGGATGTGGCCGTCCTGCGGAATGCGGTGTTCGGCGATGTTGAGTTTGGCCAGCACTTTCAAGCGGCTGACCAGCGCCGATAGCAGGTTGCGCTTCAGTTGTTGCACTGGCACCAGCGAACCGTCGATGCGATAAGTCAGATCCACATTGTCGCGCTCCGGCCGCAGGTGAATGTCGGAGGCGCGTTGATCAATCGCGTCCTGCAAAATTGAGTTGACCAAGCGGATGATCGGCGGCCGGTTGGCGAGCCGCTCTTCCTCCAGCGACAGGCTCGGTGTCGCGCTGGTGTCAGCAGTCTGCAGGCTGTGACTGTCCGATTCCAGTGCCACTTCGTAGTGACGGAACAGGGCCTCGCGTAACGGTCCGGCAGCGGCGAGCACAAAGTGCACGCTGCTGCGCGCGGCAAATTCCACTTCGGCAATTTCTTCCGGCGACGGCAGATGGTGACAAGCGACTACCAGCGCGCCGTTGTCGGTGCAGATCGGCAGCAGCTCGAGCCGACGGGCGAGATTGGCGGGCAGCCGCTGAATGGCGGCCGGCTGCAACGGAATGTGGTCGAGATCGATGCTCGGTACGCCCATCAAGGTGTACAGCGCGAGCTTCAGGCTGTCGCTGTCGAGCTGTTTGCGCCGAATCAGGATCTCGCCGAGTTTGTCGCCGGGATGGCGTTGCTGTTCGCTGGCCGCCAGCTCCACTTCGTCGCGCACCAGCTGACCACTGGCGACCAGGTAATCGCCGAGCCGCCAGCGGCTGCTGCTGCGATAGCGGGCGAGGTAGGCGCGCAGCGCGTCGAGGTTTTGAATGATGGGCGGCAGCGGTTGGTTGACAGCAGACATACACAATCTCCGACGGCACCCATTGATTCTGGCTCAGCCCGGCGGATTTGCCCGGTGTCAGATCAAACTCTGCTGCGATTGCCAACGAAGAAACCCGACCGGGCGTCAAACCCGGTCGGGTGGTTGGGGCAAGTGATGCGGTTACGGGGTCGGCTCGCCACTGGCCGGCGGCGTCCGCTCGACGGTGACATCGCGCTGGCGGGCGCCGGTTTCGGCGTCGACCGAACCGTTGACGGTCACGGTGCGGCTGCCGCCGTTCGGGCCGGTGGTGGTCTGGGTACGGACCCAGCTGCCGTCGTCATTACGGACCAGCTCGCCCGACTGGGTCACGGTCTGGCCGTTGGCATTGGTGCGGCTCGCTTCGCGGACAAAGCCGTTGTCGGTGCGGGTGGTCACCGCGCTGGCAGTCCATTCGCCATTGGCGTTGACGCCGTTGCTGGTGCGGCTGACCGTGCCGGTGGCAGCGTCGCGGATGACTTCATCGTGCCGGCTGCGATCGCCGTTCGGGCCGCTGACCTCGACATCGCGGACCACGCCATTCTCGGTGCGGGTGGTGGTGGCAGTGCGGCTGAAGGCGTCACCGTCAAAGTTGGTGCCGGTGGTGGTGACCGTGCGGACGCCATCCTGCCGGACCACTTCGGTGTGTGCGGTCGCGGTGCGGCCATCGCCCAGCGTGGTGGTGCGGTCGCGGACCAGACCGTTCTCGGTACGCTGGCCGGTGACCGTGGTGCTGGCGCTCTGGCCGAGGCTGTTGCTGCTGTTGATCTCACGCTGGAAGCTGCCGGTTTCCGGATCGCGGCTACCGCTGGCTGAGCGCGTGTAGTCAACGCCATTGCGCGTTGTCCCGGAAATTTCCGTGTTGACGCTGTGGTTGGCGCGGTCGACATCGCGATTGATTTCGCGGGTGGCCTGGCGACCGTCCGGGAAGGTCACCGTCGTGCTTTGTTGCAGATCGCCGCGGGCACGTACTGCACGCGGCTGACGCTGCAGCTGCAACTGCTTGTTGGTTTGGTTGTTGACGCGCAAACCGCGATCTGCGGCTTGCACGTCGGTGGCAGAGACACTGCACAGCAGGGCGACCGCGGCAGCGGTCACGGTCAGCGAGAGGTTCATCGGTTCGGCTCCTTCGTTGTGATGAGCGCAAGTGGCGCTTGCTCCCTACAACGAGGCCCGGACCGAGCCGTTGACACGGTCCGCCGATATTTTTGTCGCGACGTTACCTCAGCCCGCCAGCAGCGGCGTCACCGCCAGGGCGCCGCCGGCCACCAGCCGGCGACCACGGCTCCAGACCGACTGCACGCGCAGATCGGAATCGAGCAACACAATGTCGGCATCCTTGCCCGGCGCGAGCAGGCCTTTCTGCGGCAACTTCAGGGCCCGGGCCGGGTTGGCGGTGATCACCTGCAAGGCATCGGTCAGTGCGACACCATCCATCAACACGGCATCGCGCACTTCATCGAGCAGGCTGCTGATGCGGCCGACGCCAAGGCCGGCAAAATTGCCGTCGCTGTCAAAGCGAGGCAGCGAGGCATTGGCATCCGACGAAAACGTGATTTGCGTCACTGGCACGCCAGCGGCGAGTGCCTCCTTGAGGCCACGCGAACACTTCACTTCGCCTTGCGCCAGCAACTCCGGTGTCGTGCTGGTAGTGAAATCAATGTAACCGCCGTGGCGGGCATAATCGAGCGCGGTGACAAACAAGCGGCGATTGCGGTTGATGTGCGTGGGCAGGAACTGGCTGATCGGAATGTCGCTTTCCTCGACCAGTTTCTCGATCAGGCTCAATCCTTCCGGCGCATCGCCGACATGCACGCTGACGATGCCACCCTTGCCGGCGAGCATGCCGCCAACGCGCGCCTCGGCGGCGAGTTTCTTCAATTCATTGAGCGTTGGCTGCGATGAGCGGTGGTCGGCGATGGCGACTTCACCGACACCGATGAACTTGTCGATCAGGATCAGATCTTCCTGCACCGAATCGAACAGGGTCTTGACCGGAATTTGATACGAGCCGGTGTGGCAATAGCAGCTCAAACCTTCTTCGGTCAGTGCACTGGCTTTCGCCAGCAGATTGGTCAAGGTGCGCGTGACGGCATCAGTGCCGAGCACACCGACCAGGGTGGTGACGCCGGCCAGCGCCGTTTCGGCAAAACCGAGTTCCGGCGTGCGGGTGCGAAAACCGCCTTCGCCGCCGCCGCCAATAATGTGCACCAGCGAATCGACAAAACCGGGTGCGGCGATCTGATCACTGCCGTCTACCACAGTCACATCGGGGCCGCTCAATTCGATGTTGGCAGCAATGCGGACGATCCGCTCACCGGCGAGCAGGATGTCCTGTCTGCCGAGTGCTGACGGAGCGTACACGTCGGCATTTTTGATCAAGGTAATCACAAGATATCCATTGTGTTGTGGCAGCCGCGTGTGGCGGCTGCCGAGAAGGGTTCTGAAAAATTCGGGTAGGAGCGAGCGCGCTCGCTCCGTTGAAAAACGGGTGGGGTCAGAAGCCCATCATGACCGCCACCGCCACGGCGATAAGGCTCAGCACCGCCATCAGCAACTGCATGGACCACACGGCCCGCAGCCACTGCACGAATGGCACTTTCGCCACCGCCAGCGTGCCCATCAGCGCGGCTGACGTCGGATAAATCAAATGGGCAAGGCCATCACCCAGCTGGAAAGCGAGCACCGCAGTTTGCCGGGTGACGCCCACCAGATCGGCCAGTGGCGCCATCAGCGGCATGGTCAGCGCCGCTTGTGCCGAACCGGACGTGACAAAGAAATTGAACACCGACTGGAACACCAACATGCCTTGCGCGGCGAGCCAAGCCGGCGCATCGCCGATGAGATCGGCAGCTGATTGCAGCATGGTGTTGACCACGCTCGGCTTGGTGGGGTCGACGCCGCCGAGCAAAATCATGATGCCCTGGGCAATGCCAACGACAATCGCTGCCGGCAGCAATTGTGCCGCACCGGTCTTGAACGATTCCGACAACGCGTTGGCGCTGCAACCGGGCAATTTGCCGGCCCAGGCGATCACGCCGCAGGCAAGACCAATGGCGAGAAACTGGCTGGCAATTTCGCGCAGGTAATACGCGTGCATCACCACGCCCCAGACCACCCAGACCATGCCGGCGCCGAAGCACAGCAGAATCGCGGCATGACGGCTGTTGAAGTTGTGGGCGATCGCCACCTTGCCATGCTCACCTTGTTCACGATGACGCCGGGCATACCACAGCACCCAGATCAGGAACACCAGCGTGAACACCGCCCACATCGCGATCCGGAACGGCGCGCCGGAAAGCACCGGCAAACCGGCGATACCTTGCGCGATCGCAACCGAAAACGGATTCATCCACGAGGTGGCAAAACCCACCTGGGTCGCGCCGTAGGTGATCAAGACACCGGTGACCCCATCGTAACCGAGCGCGCGCACCAGCGGTACGATGAACACGGCAAAGGCCATCGCCTCTTCGCCCATCCCGAACACGGCGCCACCGGCCGAAAACAGCAGTGCCAACGTGGGCAGCAACAACACGGCGCGTTCGCGCAATTTGTCGGTGAGCCATTTGATGCCTTCATCAATGGCGCCGGTTTTCAGGATGATGCCGAACGCACCACCAACGATCAGGATGAACATCACAACGCCGATGGCGGCGCCATGTTTGGTGCCCGAGGTCAGGCCGTCGAACAGGGCATTGAGAATGCCCGGCGACTCGGTACCGGAAAACACCGCCACGCCTTGCGCTTCGCCGGCGTCGGCATACGTAAACGAGCCCGGCACCACCACCGGTTTGCTCGAGGTCGCGCTGGGCGCCACCTGAAACTGGCCGCGCGGGACCAATACGGTCAGCAAAGCCGCCATCAACAACACCCCGAACACAATCAACAAGGTGTCGGGCATGCGCCAGGTGCTATCCGAGTGTGAGACATCCGGATGTGCGGTCTCCGCGTTCGGGTTTTGCATCATTCACTCCACGTTTGCCAGCGGGCCAACGTTAAAAAAAATAGACCGGGAACAACGGGCCGGTTGCCGCTCGCAACCTGCACCTCCCGGTCCCACACCTCTCATGCCCACCACAGGGAGCCAACCACTCCCGCCAACCGGCAAGCCAGTGGGCGGGAATCAAGCCAGGAGAGACCACCGGATGGCCGCCAACGCGGCCGTCCGGCCTACTGCTTTACTGCACTCAGAACGAATGGGTGTAGCGTACCGACGCAACCCGACCGAAGAAGTCATGCACCGACGCGGCGTAACCCGAGGTCGGCGACGACGCAAACGGCGGCTCCTTGTCGGTCAGGTTGCGGACGGCGAACAGCACCCGACTGTTTTCGCTGAAGTCATAGCCGACGCTGCCGTTCCAGACCAGCCACGAGTCCACGGTCGGGTGATCGTCAAACTGGAAATCACCGTCACCGAGTTCGTCGGTGTAGTTGCCGGACAGCGACCAGTTCCAGCTGTCACCACGCCAGTCAACACCGAAATCCGCGACCAGTTCCGGCCGGCCAATTTCGTTCTCACCGGACAAGCGGCCGAGCAGATCTTCGCGCGGCAGATCCGGTGCGATCTGACGTTCATACGACTCGGTCTTGGTGGCGGCAAAGTAGAAGCGGTAGTTGTCGAGGCGGTATTTGACGTTCAAATCAAAGCCATCGGTTTCCTGTTCGCCGACGTTGAAGAAGCCGGTTCGCAGGAAGAAGATGTCGCCATTGCCGTCGACGGCGCAACCGAACGCGCCATTCAGATCAGCCGGATCGGCGACCACCGCTGCGGTGCCATTCACGCAGGCGCGCAAGGTGGTGTTGGCGTCAACGTCAACGATGTCTTCATGCTGGTAGTGCCAATAATCGAGCGTGATCTGCAGGGCATCGGTGATATTCCACGACAAACCGAGGTTGCGGGCTTCGGAGGTCTCGGCTTCAAGACCACGGTTGCCGAGCGTTTCCTGATCGAACTCCAGCTCCACCGAACCCGGGCCGCACAATGCACCAAATGCCGCGCTCGGGCCGCAATCGATGAAGTTGCTGCCGAGCGTGGTGCCCGAGCCGAGCTGCGACAGCGATGGCGCGCGGAAACCGGTGCTCCACGACGCGCGGAAAATCAGATCGTCAGTGGCGCGCCAGCGCAGCGCGACTTTCGGATTGCTGTCGCTGCCAAAGTCACTGTAATCGTCGTAACGCACGGCCGTGATCAGATCGAGGCTGTCGGCCAGCGGCAACAGGAATTCGCCATAGAGCGCGTACTGGCTGCGATCGGCTGCGGCATCGGTGGCACCGAGGCCGTAAATGCCATCCGCCTGCGCAAGCGCCGACGGCTTGTCGAACATTTCTTCCTTGCGGTATTCGCCACCGAGTGCCGCCTTCACCGGACCGGCCGGCATGTTGAACAGATCGCCGTTCAAACGGAAATCCCAGTTCTTGACTTCCGATTCACCGGTGCGCGGCGCTTCATTGCGCAGCGCGGCAAGCGCCGCTTCGGTGTTGTCGCGACCAAGGTTGAACGGATTGAAGCTGCCGTCGTCGGCGGCCGCGTCAACGGCGTCGATTTCATAGAAACCGGCGACATGGCGAATGGTGCTGTCGGCCTTGCCAACGGCGAGTGCCGATTCCCAATCCCAGTTGCCAACCGTGCCGCGCAGACCGGCCAGCACGCGGTAGGTGGTGTCTTCAAACTCCTGAATGCGGCGATCCGGGAAACGCGAACGGACGCGGATGTCTTCGAGCACACCGTCGTTGTCATCAATGTCGAGCACCCATTGCGGAATGGTGCTGCTGCCAGCCGGCACCCAGGTCGAGAAGCTCGACGGCGCTTCGTAAGCATGGCCTTCGTTGCGCTGGTACATCACTTCGGCGAAGAATTCGCTGCCTTCACCGAGATCGTAGGTGTGGCTGACCGTCAGGCCGAGATTCTCGGTGTCTGGCTGGATCGCGCGCTGGCTGACGTAGTCATAGCGACAACGCGAGCCGCCGTTGCTGGTGTCACTGCCGCACCAGGGTTCCGGATAGTCGGTACCGTCGATGGTGACCCGGGTGGACGAATAGAGCGTGACGTCGATCGGGCGGTCGCTGTTCATCAGCGCGTTCCGGTCGTAGTAGTCAACCACCACGGTGGTATTGGAGTTGTCAGTCGCGAAGCCGCCGACGTAGGTCAGGTTGTAACGGCCGAAATCGCCTTTGGCGGTGTCATCGCCGTACATCAGCGAAATTTCCTGACCGGTGTAATCTTTGCGCAGAATGAAGTTGATCACGCCGGCGATGGCATCCGAACCGTAAATCGACGAGGCGCCATCCGTCAGCACCTCGACACGATCAATTGCCGACATCGGAATGCTGTTGATGTCGACAAACGAATCAAAACCGTTGGTGAACGAATCGACCGCAACACGGCGACCGTTGATCAGCACCAGCGTCGAGCTGCTGCCGAGGCCACGCAAGCTGACGCCCGCCGAGCCGGCCGGTTGACCACGTGTGCCGGAGGCGATGCCGCCAGCTTCGGAGAACGTGCCGGCACTCGAGGTTTGCGGCAAATCCTTCAGGAATTCGCCGACGCTGTCATAGCCTTTCTTTTCCAGATCTTCGCGGTCAATCAAGATGACCGGGCTGGCGCCTTCCATATCGACGCCTTTCAGTCGCGAGCCGGTAATTTCCACTCGCTCGGCGCTGTCATCGGCCGGTGCGGCTTCGTCCGCGGCGTAGGCGGTGCTGGCGCCCAGCAGGGACAGCATGATGGCGTGATACAGCTTGTGTTTCGCGTTGTTGTGTTTCTGGTTTTTGTAGGTGGTATGCATAACGCACTCCTTAGGGTTTTATCTGCCGCATCTCGCGGCGGGTCTGAACCGGTTGGGGGGCGCTAACGCGGAATACCGGCGAGCCAATACCGATGCAAGGTTCGACGGCACCCATGCCATGCGGGCAACAGCAAATGACGAGCGGAGGCCCGGTGCAAAAGGGTGATTTTGGGGAGTGGGCGGAAAGCAGGCGCGATGCTGCGCCTCGTGTCACGCACGCCAACCAGAATCAGGAAACGTGGTCAGCGCGATGTGCAGATTCTGCCGGGCTCCCCCCGCGTTGCGCGGGGGGCTGGCTAATTGTTGAACCACTCGGACAGGTAGTACGGGGTATAGCGATAGCTGCCGAGATTGAAGGCTTTCTTCAGCATCTCCCGTCCTCCTTATCCTGTGTGCGCCGGTGGCGCGTGGTGACATGTCAGCGAATTTGCCCGCTGAATTTTTATCTGTCAATGCGCATTTGCCATCGTCAAGAAAATTTTCTTACAGTGCCGCACCATTGGCTCAGGCATCTTTGCATATCTATGCGCAAATCCCTTTTGTTGGCGGCGGCAGCGGCAGTTGTATGTACAGCAACGGCGGCAGAAAAACCGCAAGTTCTGGTGCTGGCGGGCGGCCATTTACCGGTATGCAGCAGCATGAATCTCGATGCATGCGAGCCCGCACAGCGCGATGAACTGACCAAACAATGGCGCCAGGACGAAGCGCTGTTTGAGCCCAATTACCGACCCAACCGGTTCGGCAAACTCAGTCGCGATGAGCTGCAAGGTTTCGCAGGCGAGCAGTTGCCACAGTTGCAATCCCTGCTCGCCGGCATGCCGGAACGAGCGCACCGACGGCAAGAAATTGAACATGCGTTACAGAATGCTGGCCTGTCGCTGACCGAAGACGAACAACTGTTGTTGTTCGACCGGCTGGCGGCGCCGTCGCTGCGTGCAGACGGTGTCAGCGTACGCAAGGAGGCACTCGCGGTGCGAGCGAGTGCGCCGGCGGTGCTGGCCGTGTTCGAACGCTTTCTGCAGGAAGCCAAAGCCGGTCGCAACAACGCGCCGCGTATCGGCATCGTGACGTCGGCGGCGCGTGATGCCCAAGACGCCGCGGCGTTCTATCTGCCGCTGTTCCGGCAGCTCGGTGCGGAGCCGGTCTGGTTGCCGCTCGATCCGGCCAGTCGCGCGCTGCGCGATGACGGCAAGAGTTTTGATTCGCCGGTGCAGGCCTGTGCTGCCCTGTTGCAGGAACGGCAGCGGCAAAGTGGCTTGTCGCTGCGCCATCAGATCGACGCCGGTTTGCAGCAGCAATATTGCACGCGCACCGATCTGGTTCGTGTTATCGCGACGCTCGATGGCGTGTTTTTCAACGGCGGCGATCAAAGCCTGCACCTGAAAAGTCTGTTGCGCGCGGATGGCAGCGATTCACCGGAGCTGGCCGCGATCCGTGCCCGCCATGCGCGCGGCGAACTGGTGATCATGGGCACCAGCGCCGGCACCGCCGTGCAAACCGGCAATGCCGGCGCAAATCTGCCGATGATCAGCAATGGCGACACCCGTTCGGCGTTTGCCAAACGCGCGTTGGCGCAGACACCGCGCTTGCCGTTCTGCGAGCAGCGCCAGGATTGTCCGCCGGCTTGGGACCCGGATCAGCTGACCTATCGCCCGCAAGGTGGTTTGCGCCTGTTTGGTCACGGCATCCTCGATACCCATTTTACCGAACGCGCCCGGCAAGGCCGCTTGTTGATGTTGCTGGCCGATACCGCACAGCAGCGTGGTTTTGGTGTCGACGAAATGACGGCGTTGGTGGTGCGCCAGCATGGCGCGCGCAGTGAATTCAGCGTGGTCGGTCGTGCCGGTGTCTGGATTGCCGAACAGGTGCAGCAGCGCGCCGGCCACATCACCGGACAGCTGCATTATTTGCGCGCCGATGATCGGGCCGTATTGCGCGGTGACACGCTGCAAATCACGCCCGGTCGCTGCGCGCCGCGCCAGCAGTTCAAGCTGGCGGCGTTGACCGTTGATCGCCTGCTGACCGGCAACGGTGTCAACGAGGCGGCGCTGCACCTGCAGCAAACCGATGCCCGAACGCTCGATGTCAGCGCAGACGGTCAAATCTGGCAGTTCCGCCGCGGCAAACAGTTTGCGCTCTGTCCGAAAGCTGACGGTAACTGGAGTTACCGCGACCTGCAGCTGCAGTTGCAGGTCAGCGGACGCGAGTAAGGGGCGCAACGGCCGCCACGCCAGCCACGACCATCAGGACCGGCGGCCACTGTCAGCCGGTCCGACCGCATGACCGTGCGCTCGTGCTAACGTAGCGCCCGGTCCTATTGCTGTCATCAAGCGGTCATCTCCGACACCATGCTCTGGCTCTGGTCAAAATTCCTGTTACTGGCGCTGTTTCTGTTCTTTGCCCACGCGCCGCTGATGGCTGTGTGGCAGCAGCAGGAGCGGCTCAGCGGCGGACCGTTCTGGTTTGCCTTCGTCTGGCTTACCGGTCTTGTCGCGACGGTCGCCGTCGCGTTTTCGCGCCAGACGGCGGTGCGGGTGTTCTGGGCCGTGCTGCTCAGTTATGCCGCCGGCAATGCGCTGTCCTATCTCTACATCACCGGCGCACCGCTCAATGCCATCGAAGTCGAGCGACTGTTTCAGGACATCGCGTTTCTCGACGAAACTATCGAGTTCTACGGCCCCCTGATCGGCAAGGCCATACTCGTCATGTTGCCGTTGACGGTCGCGATTCTGCTGCCAGCGCCGGTGTTGCCGTTGCGCTGGTCGCGTTGGGCACGGCGCGGTGCCTGGCTGCCGTTGGTTCCGATCAGCGCGATTGCCGGGGTGGTGTATTTCGATGGCGGTGGCGACAGCGACGGCTTTCCGCAGCATCTGAATCCGGTCGCGTTCGTCGCCGTGCTGCTTGGCGATGAATGGCTCAAACCCGACCCGGGTCCGCGTCAGACCGTGGCGATCACGCCGCAGCGCAGCGAGCTCGACAAGATCGTTGTCATCATGGACGAAAGCGTGCGTGGTGACTGGCTCGACATCAACACGGCGAATGGCATTCCGACCGGTTTGATTGAGCACAGCCATCACGCCGCCAATTTTGGTTTGACCGCCTCACACGCCAACTGCAGCGCCGCCAGCAATCTGACGTTCCGCTATGCCGCCCGTCGCGACAGCTTCCTGAAGGACGAAGCGACCCGGCCGTCACTGTGGTCATACGCCAAGGCCGCCGGTTATCGCGCGGTTTATGTCGATGGTCAGCGCACCAACCGCGAGCTGCAGAACTTCATGACCGCGCAGGAACTGGCCGAACTCGACGGCCTGATCCAGCACGACGACGACACCGTCGCCCGCGACAAGGACATGGTGCTCGCGCAAAGACTGCGCGAACTGCTGGCGCGGCCCGAGCGTCTGTTCATCTACGTCAACAAAAATGGCGTGCACTTTCCGTATGAAGGCAAATATCCGCCCGAACAGGCGCTGTACCAGCCGCACATGGAAACCGGCACGATTCAAGGTTTGAACGAAGGCAATCAATACGGCGACGGTTTTGGCAACGAGGCGTTCCGCAACAGCTACAAAAATGCCGTTGCCTGGAACACCGGCGAATTTTTCAAGCGCTTGTTACCGGAGCTCGATCTGCAGCGCACGCTGATCGTATTCACGTCTGATCACGGCCAGAACTTCACCAAAACCCAGGACGTCGGTTTCCTGACCCACTGCACCACGGGTCCTGCACCGGCAGCGGAAGGCACCGTGCCGCTGATCTGGCTCACCGATCATCCGGCCACGCTGCAGGCCTTGCAGCAGAGCGCGCAGCGCTGGCAGCATCAGGCCAGTCAATGGAATGTGCCCAGCACGCTGCTGCATTTGATGGGTTATCCGGCCGACTGGTTGGCAGAAAATTACGAACCGACCTTGTTTGCCGATGCACTCGGCAAGCCGCAGTTTGTCTCGACCTATTTTGTCCGGTTTGGTTTGAAACCGGTGTGGAATGATCCGGTTCGACCGAAGGCGGTGGAGTAGGGTTTTGACACGCCAGCGGCTTGCGTAA
>DASUEK010000104.1:0-4739 GCA_036275115.1 Permianibacter sp.
CGAGCACGTCAAGGGCATGTTGCCGGCGTTTCAGCGTCGCGCCGAGGCGGCCGTGACGCGGCTGCGTGAACTGGCGCCGCTGCAATTGCCGATCGTCGGCATCGAAGCAACGCAGGTGCTATTGTTCCGGCAGGAATACCCAAGTGTGACCGATTGCGCCGGCACGCCGCCGGTGCTGACCTTGGCGGAATATCTGGCGCGCACCGAACTTTCGTTTGCCGCGAACCAGCGGCCGGCGGTGCATTTGTTCTCGCATTGCACCGAGAAAACCCAGTTGGGTGAATCGGTAAGCCAATGGCAGCAGGTATTCCGGCGGCTTGGCCTTGAGCTCAAACCGATCGCGACCGGTTGTTGTGGTAT
This sequence comes from Permianibacter sp., assembly GCA_036275115.1. GTDB lineage: Bacteria > Pseudomonadota > Gammaproteobacteria > Enterobacterales > Permianibacteraceae > Permianibacter. The sequence goes on from DASUEK010000104.1 coordinate 361, forward strand.
GGCCGGCAGTTACGGCCACGAACGTGAGCATGCCGCTGAATCGGCGCTGCTGTTCGAACAAAGCTGGGCCGATTCGCTGAAGCAGGCGCGGCAACAGGGGCTGGTCTGTGCGACCGGTTTTTCCTGCCGCGAACAAACCGAGCGTATGGCCGGTGAGCGGGTGCCGGATCCGGCGACGGTGCTGTTGGCCTTGCTGGATTGAGCCAGCGCGCCGTCATATCGTGATGGCGAGCTATCGTGATCGTAAAAAATTGAATCCGGATGTGATGCAAACAGGAGCGGATGCAGTGCTGGCGTTGTCGGGCAGTGAACGGCAGAACGAGTCGCCGTTGTTGGTGCAGCGGTTTCTGGAGCAGGTGTATGCCGATCCGGATGGCGTGTTCCTGACCCAGCCCCATGCGGGTGGCGTTCGTGACATCAGCTGGCGACAGGCTCATCATGAAGTGGCGCGTATTGCCACGTATCTGCGCAAATTTCCGCGCGGCAGCCACATCGCCATTTATTCGCTCAATTGCGCCCACTGGATACTCGCCGATCTGGCGATTTGGCTAGCCGGTCATGTCAGCGTGCCGGTGTACCCGACGGCTGGTCGTGAGGCGATCCGGCAAGTGCTCGAGCACAGCGATGCAGTCGCGGTGTTCGTCGGCAAGCTGTATGACTATGCGGACAAGGCGGGCGCCATTCCCGATTCGCTTGAGCGGATTGCCATGCACCAGCCCCATGATGGCCTGCTTGACTGGGATGAAATTGTCCGTCGTGAATTGCCGCTGCTGAATCCGGAATTGCCGACGGCTGACGATCTTGCAACGATTGTCTACACCTCGGGCACGACCGGTGAGGCTAAAGGCGTGATGATCAGTTTCGGCATCATGCGCCATGCCGCCAGCAACATGCTGCAATGGGCCAATGTGGTCGGCAGTCAGCGGTTCTTCTCGTATCTGCCGCTCGCCCATGCTGCCGAGCGTTTGGTGGTCGAATGTATCGGCATTTACAGCGGCAGCCGCATTTTCTTTGCCGAATCACTCGACACCTTTGCCCGCGATTTGCGCAAGGCATCGCCAACGATATTTCTGGCGGTGCCGCGGATCTGGCTCAAGTTCCAGCAAGGGATTGAAGCACGCATCGGCGCCGCCCGGTTGACACGGGCGCTGGCCTTGCCGGTGCTCGGGCCGTTGCTCGGCCGCATCCTGTGCAAGGGCCTCGGCCTGCACAAGGTGCAGATCGCAATCAGCGGTGCAGCGGCATTGTCCGGCGAGCTCATTGCCTGGTACGAGCGCCTCGGCATCCGCATCTGCGAAGGCTATGGCATGAGCGAAACCTTCGGTTATTCGCATGGCTCGCACCCGGCGCGTCGCCGGCAGGGCGCTGTCGGCGAATGCTTGCCAAACGCCGAGTGCAACATCGCCGAAGACGGCGAAATCTTGCTGCGCAATCCCTGCATGATGTTGGGCTATTACAAGGCGCCGGAATTGACCGCGACCGTCATTCAGGATGGTTGGTTGCACACCGGCGATCTCGGCGAGCAGGATGCGACTGGCATGTTGCGGCTGACCGGCCGCAAAAAAGAAATCTTCAAGACCTCCAAGGGCAAATACGTCGCGCCGGCGCCGATTGAAGCCCGGCTGGAATTGCTCGCCGGCGTGGAGCAGCTGTGTGTGCTGGGTGCGGATCGGGCGCAGCCGGTCGCGCTGGCGGTGCTGCGCGAGCTGGCCGATGATGCGCGCGGTCATGTCGAGCAGCGTTTGCATGAAGCCTTGCAACAGATCAATGCGACGCTGGAAAGTCACGAACAGCTGGCGCAAATCATCGTACTATTTGAACAATGGACCACCGACAACGGCCTGATGACGCCCACCCTGAAGCTGCGCCGGCACGAGATCGAGCGCCGTTATGCGGCACTGGTCGCGGCTTGCGAGCAGCGCAACGAACGGGTCAGCTGGGCCGACCGGGTGGCGATGACGCCCAGACGAATACAGAACGGTGAAGGCGATGAGCGGATTTTCCCACCTTGATGAGCACGGTCGCATCCGAATGGTCGATGTCGCCGACAAACCGGTGACCGACCGGCTCGCCGTGGCAACGGCCACGGTGCACATGCAACCGGCAACACTGGTGGCGTTGGCGGCCGGTGAACTGCCGAAAGGCAATGTGCTGACCACGGCGCATGTCGCTGGCGTGCTCGCCGCCAAGCGCTGTGACGAGTTGATTCCGCTCTGTCACAGTCTGCCGCTGTCCGGTGTGGAGATCGGCTTCGCGCTCGATCATGACGCCAGCTGCGTTCGCATTCGCGCCAGTGCCCGCGTCAAGGCCAATACCGGCGTCGAAATGGAAGCGCTGACCGCCGCCAGTGTCGCGGCGCTGACCATTTATGACATGTGCAAGGCGATCGACAAGCAGATGCGCATCGATGACATCCGGGTCGTGGAAAAGCGTGGCGGTCGTTCCGGCGATTTTGTCGCGGCCAGTTGAAGGCGAATCGGCGCAGGAGCAGCACCATGTTGCGGGTTTTGTTTTTTGGTAGTTTGGCCGAACAAGTGGGCATGGCCGAGCTGGCGCTCGATTGGCAGCCCGGTTGGCAGCAGGTGCAGGATGTGTTGGCCAGTCTGCACCGTTCGCATCCGGCCATTGCTCAGGTCTTGGCGAAGCGGCGGGGACTGCTGATTGCCGTCAATCAGCGCATTGGTGCGGCAACGGCGGCCATCGCCGATCAGGACGAACTGGCGTTTCTGCCACCGGTGACAGGAGGCTGAGCATGAACGCGACCACGCCAGCGTGCCCGATTCAGGTTGCCGCCCAATTTGATGACTTCGATGTCGGTGCGCTGACTCGGCGTTTGTATGCGCAAGCCGGCGCGGTCGGTGCCGTGGCGACCTTCGTCGGTTTGGTGCGCACCGATGACGATGTGCTGGCGCTGACCTTGCAACATTATCCGGGTTTGACTGAGCACAGTTTGCAGCAATTGGCGGCAGAGGCCGCAGCACGCTGGCCTTTGCTCGGGATCGAAATTGTGCACCGGGTCGGGCGCCTGAATCCGGGTGAACAGATTGTGTATGTCGGCGTTGCCAGCGGCCATCGTCGGGAAGCGCTGACAGCGTGCAGCTATCTGGCCGATCAATTGAAAACCCGTGCCATCCTGTGGAAGCAGGAGCATCGTCCGACTGGTGACACCTGGCTCGAGCCAAGCGACGCCGATAATGCGTCAGTTGCCAGTTGGCATCAGCAAGCGTAACGACGCTGTGTTGTCCAATCCGATGTCGCTGACCATTCCCTGTGCTGATTATGTTGCCGGCCGCTGCCGTTCCTGCGGCTGGCTTGAGCTGCCTTATGCCGAGCAATTGGTGCGCAAGGACAGCCACCTGAAAACGCTGCTGGCCGAACGCGTGTCGCCTGTAACGGATTGGTTGCCGCCGCTGGCCAGCGCGGTAAGCGGGTTTCGCAATCGGGCAAAAATGGTGGTTAGTGGCAGCATGGATGCGCCGTTGCTCGGTATTGTCAATGGTGCGGGCGAGGCGGTCGATCTGCAGCAGTGCCCGCTGTATCCGGAACCGTTTCGATCGCTGTTCGCGGCCTTGCAGCGATTTATCCGGACCGCTGCTCTTGAGCCGTATGACATCGGCCAGCGCCGCGGTGAATTGAAGTATCTGCTCATCAATCGCAGTCAGTACGACGGTGGCGTGATGCTGCGTTTTGTGCTGCGCTCAAAATCGCGGCTTGATGCCATTCGCAAATACCTGCCGGATTTGCTCGCCGAGCGGCCGGAACTGAAGGTCGTGTCGGTCAATCTGCAACCGGTACATATGGCCGTGCTGGAAGGTGAGCAGGAGATTGTGCTGACCGCGCAACAGGCGCTGCGCGAGCAACTCAATCAGGTTCCGCTGTATTTGCGGCCGAAGAGTTTTTTCCAGACCAACCCGGACGTGGCGGCCGCGTTGTATCGCACCGCGGCCGAATGGACCGCGGATCTCGCCATTCGCTCATTGTGGGATCTGTTCTGTGGTGTTGGTGGTTTTGGCCTTCACTGCGTGCGCGCCGGCGTCAGCCTGGTCGGTATTGAGCGCGAAGCGGAAGCGATTGCCTGCGCTGAACAGTCGGCGCGCGAAATGGGCTTGGCAGACGTACGTTTTGCCGCACTCGATGCCAGCGGATTTGTAGCCGGTGAAACGCAGGCGCCCGATCTGGTTCTGGTCAATCCGCCGCGGCGCGGCATTGGCGCCGAACTCTGCCAATGGCTGCAGCAGACGGCGCCGCAGTATCTGCTGTACTCCAGCTGCAACGCTGAATCGCTGGCGCGTGATCTGGCGCTGTTGCCGGATTATCAGCTGCGCCGGGTGCAGCTGTTCGATCTGTTTCCGCATACCGACCATTACGAGACGCTGGCG
>DASUEK010000105.1:0-3402 GCA_036275115.1 Permianibacter sp.
GCTGGAGCGGCAGAGTGAGTTCCGCGAAATCTATCGCGCTTTCGTCAGCGAGGAAGCGGTGCAGCAATCAAGCCGGTGCCTGTCCTGTGGCAATCCGTATTGCTCGTGGAAATGCCCGGTCCATAACGACATTCCGGGTTGGCTCAATCTGGCCGCGAAAGGCCGTATTTGGGAAGCCGCCGAACTCGCGCACGAAACCAATTCGCTGCCGGAAATTTGCGGCCGGGTCTGCCCGCAGGATCGCTTGTGCGAAGGCGCTTGCACGCTCAACACTGGTTTCGGTGCGGTAACGATCGGCTCGATGGAAAAATGGATTGTCGATAACGCTTTTGCCCAAGGCTGGCGGCCGGATCTGTCGCGCGTACGCAAAACCGGCAAGCGTGTGGCGATTGTCGGTTCCGGCCCTGCTGGCTTGTCCTGTGCCGATGTGCTGGCACGGCACGGTGTCGAGGCGGTGGTGTTCGACAGGCAGGACGAGATCGGCGGTCTGCTGATGTTCGGCATTCCGGAATTCAAGCTGGAAAAGCGCGTGGTGCGTCAGCGCCGGGAAATTTTCGAAAGCATGGGCATCCGCTTTGAGCTCGGTTGCGAGATCGGCCGCGATGTTGCCATTGAAAAACTGCTGCTGGATTTTGATGCCGTGTTTCTCGGCCTCGGGACCTACAAGGCCGTCAACGGTGGATTCCCCGGCGAGAACGCCGCCGGTGTGCATCAAGCGCTCGATTATCTGATCGGCAATGTTCGTCACCACCATCAGTTGCCGGTACAAGGCAAAGGCTATATCGATTTGAAAGGCCAGCGCGTGCTGGTGCTCGGCGGCGGTGATACCGCAATGGACTGTGTCCGCACCGCCGTGCGCCAAGGTGCGGCACAAGTGAGCTGTGTTTATCGTCGCGACGAAGCCAGCATGCCGGGTTCACGCAAGGAAGTGGCCAACGCCAAAGAAGAGGGCGTGCAGTTCCTGTGGAACCGCCAACCGCAAGCGATTTTGACCGATGCCAACGGCAAAGCCCGCGGCGTCGAAGTGAAAGTGGCCGATACCGGCGCCGTTGAAACGCTGCAGGCCGATGCCGTGATCATTGCCTTCGGTTACCAACCGAATCCGCCGGACTGGTTGCGCCCGCTGGGCGTGCAACTGGACGGCAAAGGTCGGGTGCAGGTCGCCAGCAAACTGCCGTTCCAGACCGCCAACGCAAAAGTGTTTGCCGGCGGCGATATGGTGCGCGGCGCCGATCTGGTGGTGAATGCGGTGGCCGAAGGGCGTTCGGCGGCGAAGAGTATTGTGCAGATGCTGGGTGTGTAAGTTTTGGTAGGAGCGAGCTTGCTCGCGATGGCTCGCCGTATCGCGAGCAAGCTCGCTCCTACAACTGAACTGCAGGGTAGGTCAAGCGCAACGGACCTGCTGACACTTTTGCGGGCTTAAGCTAGCCTTCTTTACTTCCCGCAAGTGAAGTATCGATTTAGAAACATCAAGGTTTCGGCTTCAGTTGGTACGTCGCTGAGTTGCATCGAATTTTTGGCGAACTCATCGCTTTTGAATACCGTGGCGATAGCCTTTACTTGTTCCTTCGGGTTGCCGGTAAGGCAATGTTTTTCAGTGCGAAGCTTTACTGACAATCCGTAAATTGTGCCCTCTACTACGCCAAGCATTTCGCCATAGGCGCCACCTACCTTCTCGCCCTGAGTATAACCCTTCTCGTAAACATTGCTGCAGTTTGGGCTATCAGTGGCTGCACTCCGAGAACTCGTTGTAACCAGCAGGCTGAAAAAGATCCAGCTCAAAGCAGTGTTTGATTTCATTCCATTCTCACAATCGGTGCGTGACTGTAATTATCAAACCTGCGTAACCAATTCCATCTCAACATCACATTTCACAATCTTCGCGCTGTGATGCCAATCGCCAAGCACCAACCGCTCCGCCGCTTTGCCGCGCAGGGTAAAGCCATGCACCGCTGGTCGGTGGGTATGGCCATGGATGCAGTGCCAGACGTCGTGCCGGGCCATGTGCAGCTCCAGCGTTTGCTGGTTCACGTCGGTGATGTATTCGGCTTTGTTCTGCTGGCTGGCGCGGCTCTTCTGGCGCAAGTCGGCGGCAATGGCTTTGCGTTCGGCCAGTGGCTTGCCGAGGAAGGCCTGTCGCCAGGCCGGTGAGCGGATCATCTCGCGGAAGTGCTGGTAGTCTTTGTCGTCGGTGCAGAGCTGGTCGCCGTGCAGCAGCAAGGTGCGCTGGCCGGCCAGCTCGACCACGGTTTCGTCAGCGAGCAGGGTGCCGCCACAGCGCTCGGCAAAGCCTTCACCCAGCAGGAAATCGCGGTTGCCGTGGATGAAACCGAGCTTGCCACCGCGATCGGCGAACGCGCGAAAGGCTGCGCTGACTTTGTCGGTGAACGGATCGTCGTCGTCATCACCCACCCAGGCTTCGAACAGATCACCCAGCACATACAGTGCCTGCGCTTTGCTGGCTTTCTCGTGCATGAAACGGAAGAACAGCGCCGCCGAGTCGGTGGCTTCTTCACACAGGTGCAGATCGGAGATCAGGTAAGTCGTCATGGCCCGCTCTTGTTTTACATCCCCCTCCTTGGCAAGGAGGGGCTAGGGGTGGTTAAGCTCCGGCCGAGATCATGCTTACTATTCTCGCCAGAACGCCATCCATGTTTTGCATCACTTCATCATTGGTAAAGCGCAGAACCCGAATCTTGCTCGTCTTTAGAAACGAATCACGTTCCGCGTCGCGGGTTTTGCCTGCTTCGGTGTAGTGGCTATCACCGTCCAGCTCAATCACCAAATGCCGCTCAGGGCAGTAGAAATCGACGATGTAACTTTCGATGCCCATTTGCCGGCGGAATTTTACGCCGAGTTGGGAGCCCTTCAACCGGGCCCAGAGCAAGCGCTCTGGTTCGGTTGGGTTGTTGCGTAATCGTTGGCGTAAAGACTTCTGTGTTTTTGGATTGCGTTGAGCGTCCATGCCCGGCGGCTCTTTCTCTGTAGTGTTCAACCACCCCTAACCCCTCCTTGACAAGGAGGGGGATCAGAACGCGGCAAATCTGCCTACGTAGGGTGTCACGTTGACTTGTTTCACTCCCCTCCTCTCATGAGGAGGGGCTGGGGGTGGTGTTGATTAACTGCTTACTCAGAAACCGTCACTTTCTCAATCACCACATCCTGCACCGGGACATCCGAGTGGTAGCCCGAGCGGCCGGTGGCGACGGCTTTGATCTTGTTGACCACGTCCATGCCTTCCTTGACCTGACCGAACACGCAATAGCCCCAGCCTTGGGTGGTTTCGGATTTGAAGTCGAGGAAGTCGTTGTCTTTGACGTTGATGAAGAACTGGGCCGAGGCCGAGTGCGGCTCGCTGGTGCGGGCCATGGCGATGGTGCCGGTCTTGTTCGAGACGCCGTT
>DASUEK010000106.1:0-7822 GCA_036275115.1 Permianibacter sp.
AGGGCATTCAGCAACGAGGATTTGCCGGCATTCGGTTTGCCAGCGATGACCACTTTGATGCCTTCGCGCAGCACTTGCCCTTGTTTCGATGCTGACAACAGCTCGGCCAGATTTTGCTCCAGCGCCGCAACATCCGCAGCCACTTTGCCGTCGGACAGAAAATCGATTTCTTCTTCCGGAAAATCGATCGCGGCTTCGACATACATGCGCAGATGAATCAGCTGTTCGACCAGCGCATGCACGCGTTTCGAGAATTCGCCCGACAGCGAGCGCATCGCCAAACGCGCAGCGGTTTCCGAACTCGCGTCGATCAAATCGGCGATGGCTTCGGCTTGCGCCAGATCGAGTTTGTCATTGAGAAACGCGCGCTCGGAAAATTCGCCCGGCCGCGCCATGCGCGCGCCGAGTTCCAGGCAGCGGCGCAGCAAGCGATCGAGCACGACCGGGCCGCCGTGGCCTTGCAGTTCCATCACGTGTTCACCGGTGAAGGATTTCGGCGCGGCGAAATAGAGCGCCAGACCGTCATCAATGGCAGTGCCATCGGCGGCCTGAAAACGTGCCCGCACTGCCAGTCGCGGCGCCGGCAGTTTGCCGAGCAGGGCAGCGGCAATCGCCGGCACCAACTCGCCCGAGACGCGGATCACACCGACCCCGGCGCGACCGGCGGCTGTGGCAATGGCGGCGATGGTGTCGGTGCTGGCTTTCATCGGTAGTGGTTCGGTTGCTGGCGGCTGAGCGGAGCGAAGCCGGAAATTTTTCGGGGCCCGGAAACGACTCGGCCCCGCCGGGCATCCATCTTAGCGGATGCCTGCGGCGGGGCCGAGTCGACAAATGTCGGCTTGCGCTTACTTCTTCTGCGCCGCTTCGACTTCGATTTTCTTGGTGATGTAAGCCTGCTGGGCAATCGACAGCAGGTTGTTGACCAGCCAGTACAGCACCAGACCCGCCGGGAACCACAGGAAGAACACCGACATGATGACCGGCAGGTACTGCATGATCTTCTGCTGCATCGGATCCATGGTCGGGCTGACCGGCTGCATCTTCTGCATGACCCACATCGAGATGCCCATCAGGATCGGCAGCACGAAGTAGGGGTCCATGACCGACAGGTCCTTGATCCACAGCATGAAGCCGGCATGGCGCAGCTCAACCGACTCCATCAGTACCCAGTACAGGGCGATGAAGATCGGCATGGTCAGCAGCAATGGCAGGCAACCGCCGAGCGGGTTGACCTTTTCCTTCTTATATAGCTCCATCATCGCCTGCGAGAAGGCCTGACGGTCGTCGCCATAACGCTCTTTCAGCGCCTGCAGCTTTGGCGTCAGCATCCGCATCTTGGCAAAGCTGCGGTACTGGGCGTTGGCGAGCGGGTAGAGCAGCAGCTTGACCAGAATGGTCACGAGGATGATCGCGACGCCCCAGTTGCCGACCACGGCGTAGATGGCGGTCAGGGCCCAGAACAGCGGCTGGCCGATCCACCAGAGGAAACCGTAATCGACGGTCAGGTCGAGACCGTCGGCAATCTTGGCGAGATCATCCTGGATCTTGGGACCAAGATAGAGGCTGGCCGACAGCGACTTGGTTTCACCGGCAGCCAAGGTAAACGGTGCCTGCTGGATACCGACAATCGATTGCTGATCCGGCCGGACCGAGGAATAGATGTTGTTGGCAGCCTTGTCGCCCGGCACCCAGGCCGCGACGAAATAATGCTGCAGATAGGCGACCCAGCCACCACTGGTATTGACGTCCAGTTTGGCCTCGTCCATTTCCTCGAAATCGTATTTCTCGTAACGCTGCTCAGCCGTGTTGTAAGCGGCGCCGGTGTAAGCCGACAGCGCAAAGGCGTTGCCGGCATTCTCGGCAAAGCGGTCCCGTTTGAGCTGGGTAAAGAAGCGGCCGGTGAACGGTGCCTGGCTGGCGTTGTTGACGTCAACGTCAAGTTTGACGTTATGGCTGCCGCGCTCAAGGGTGTAGCGCTTGCTGACGCTGAGACCTTCCGGGCTCTGCCAGACCAGGGTCACGATCAGGCCAGTGGCATCGGCGGCCAGTTCGGTCGCACTGGTCTGGACGGTATAGGTGCCGCGGGTGCTGCCGGCATCCGGGCCACCGGTACCGGTGACACCGTTCTGGGCGACGAAGGTACGGCGGTCTCGGTAGTGCAGCAAGCGAGTCGGTTCGCTGGCGGCGTCAAGGGTCTTCGGGTACTTGAGCAAATCGGCTTCGACCACATCGCCGCCGACCCGGTCGATCACCACACGCAGGACATCGCTCTGGGCGACCACGTAGCGATCAGCATCGCTGACGGCGGCCGGTTCAACGGTCGCCGTCGGGCTGACAGGAACATCCGTACCGGAAGAGCTGCTGGCGGCGAGGTCGGCACCGGCATCCACCACGGTTGGCGCGCTTTGTTCGACGGCCGGCCGCATCGCGGCCTGAATCTTGGCCTGTTGATCCTGTTCCCAGCTGAGATACAGCAGAAAGCTGACACCGGCAAATGCCGCCAACAAAAAACCGCGTTGCGATTCGAGCATGAAAGATCAGCCTTGAGTGCGATCGGGTGAAACAGCGGGAGAGGGGGAGCGCGCCAGCCGGGTCATCAACAGCTGAACCTGACGGCGGAGTTCTGGCGGCGCAAGCCGGTCGACACCGGGTTTGGCCAGTACGATCACGTCGCGGGCGGGCAACTGGGGTTGTGCCAACCGGAAGGCTTCCCGAACGGCGCGCTTGATGGCGTTGCGATTCGAGGCAAGGCGGACGTGCTTTTTGGCTATCGCCAGACCCAGCCGGGCATGGCCCAGCGGGTTCGGTCGGGCCAGCAGGGTCAAACCGGTAGCGTGGATACGCTCGTTTTCGGCAAAAACCTGCTGGAACTCCGCCGGATCGGTAAGGCGGAGAGCCCGGGTAAAGGCAAACCCCGCCACCGGCACAGCGTGCTGCAACCGGTCTTAGACAACCGTCAGACGCTTGCGGCCTTTGGCGCGACGGCGCTTCAGCACCAGACGGCCGTTCTTGGTGGCCATACGGGCGCGGAAACCGTGGTCACGCTTTTTCTTCAGGTTGCTGGGTTGGAAAGTACGTTTCATGACACACCTGCGTTACTGGCCCGTTTGGGCATACACCCGGTGGTTGCACAAGGCTCACCGCCGGGTCGGAAAAGGGCGCGCATTCTACTGCGCAGCTTTTGTTCGGGTCAATTGATCTGCTCAATAAAAACCAGCGAAAACCCAAGCAAAATCGGCCACTTAGCGGTAACCGTACCGGATGGATCGCAACCCATCGGTGATCAAAACTTGATCAGCCACTAGATGTTGTGGTCGGAGGCTCTTTTTTCGGGCGTCGTTTGGCTCATTTTGTGTATAACTTTTGAACGCTCATGGCCTTGATAAATTATCCACATAATCGATCTGACAGTGATCGATCAAGACCCTTTTGCGGCTTTTTTCGGATCGTTTATCGCCGCTGACGAACGCTAATAATCTTCTTTTGTGTGAAAAGATCTTTTCATACTGTTATTAACTACTAGCGAAAAGATATCTGTTATTAAGTAGTTTAAGTTATTGAAAGAAAATAATTTTATTGATTTTTAATGTTGTTGAAAAACAACCGTTACTGACGGTATAGCTAACCGCTATCTGTTGATAAAAACCACCACATCTACAAATTTAGCTAGATATGCACAGATTTAGGTAATTTTTATCCAGATATCGTTTCAACCAAGTCAGTTTTGCAAGATCCGATCCGATTGAGGCTTGTCAAGCGAAACAAATTTGCCACAGCCCTGTGGATTATTTTTGGCGAGATCCTTAGACTCCTCGGCTTCCTCAGTAAACCCGTTCCAGAAAATCAGCCAGCGCATGAGTCAGGGATCCTATTGGCCGCATTGCCAAGCCCGTTTGCAAGATGAACTGAAGCCGGACGAATTCAGCATGTGGATTCGGCCGCTGCAGGCCTTGGAGAGTGGTCAGGATATTCGCTTGCTGGCACCGAACCGTTTCGTGCTCGAGTGGGTGCGCGACCGCTACCTGCCTCGGATCCGCGATTTTTTGCTGGAGCTTGCCGGCGACAAGGCACCGGCCGTTGCGCTCGCAATCGGTGAACGGCGGGCAGCCGAAGCCGTCAAGGCGGCAGCACCTTTGACCAGTGCGCCAGCACCAAGCCAAACCGCCCGGGTCGAGGCGGTGGCAGAGCGCAGGCCGGATGAGCTGAATGCACCAGCGGTCGCCGCTGCTCCAAGCCATCGCAGCAATTTGAACCCCAGTTTTGTCTTCGATAATTTTGTGGAAGGCAAATCGAACCAGGTCGCCAAGGCGGCGGCACTACAGGCAGCGTTGAATTCGGGCAAAGCCTACAATCCCTTGTTTATTTATGGCGCAACGGGTTTGGGCAAAACGCACTTGATGCATGCGGTCGGCAATCTGATCGAACAACAGAAGCCCGGTGCCAAAGTGGTCTACGTGCGCTCTGAGCGCTACGTCCAGGACATGGTCAAGGCGCTGCAAACCAATAGCATCGAGCAGTGGAAGCGCTATTACCGCTCACTCGATGCGCTGCTGATCGACGACATTCAGTTCTTTGCCGGCAAGGATCGGTCTCAGGAAGAGTTTTTCCACAACTTCAATACCCTGTTCGAGACCAATCGCCAGATTGTCATCACCTGTGACCGTTACCCCAAGGAAGTCGAAGGCCTTGAGGATCGACTCAAGTCCCGGTTCGGTTGGGGTCTGACCGTGGCCATCGAGCCACCGGACCTGGAAACCCGGGTCGCGATCCTGATGGCCAAAGCCGATACGGCCAACGTAGAACTGGCTCAGGAAGTGGCGTTCTTCATTGCCAAGCGGATTCGCTCCAACGTCCGTGAACTCGAAGGTGCGCTGACCAAGGTCATCGCTTATGCCCATTTCACCGGCCGGCAGATTTCCGTCGACATGGTGCGTGAGGCCTTGCGCGATCTCATTGCTGCGCAAGAAAAAATGGTTACCATCGAGAACATCCAGAAAGTGGTGGCGGAGTACTACCGCATCAAGCTTTCGGACCTGTTGTCGAAGCGCCGTTCGCGGTCGGTCGCCCGGCCACGTCAGGTAGCCATGGCCTTGTCGAAGGAGCTGACCAACCACTCTTTGCCTGAGATTGGCGAAGCGTTTGGCGGAAAAGACCATACGACGGTCTTGCACGCCTGCCGCAAGGTCAAGGAATTGAAGGAAAGCGACCGCAGCATGGAAGAGGATTACGCCAACCTGCTGCGGACACTGTCCAGCTAAGTAGATAAGCCGTCGAATCTGTTGTTCATTGGGGTGCTGATCGGCCCTAATGTGTTCCACGTGAAACATAACCACAACATTTTGGGATCCAAGGTCCAACATGAAATTCACGATCGCACGCGAGAACCTGCTGCCGGCCCTGAACATGGTCTGTGGCGCCGTTGAACGCCGCAACAACCTGCCGATCTTGGCCAACATTCTGGTCAGCATCGGGGAAGAGCGGCTCAGCCTCACCGGCACCGATCTGGAGGTCGAGCTGCGGGCGGAAGTGCCGTTGGAGAAGGGGGAGCCTGGCGACATCACGGTGCCGGCGCGCAAGTTCCTCGACATCATCAAGGCCTTGCCCGATAAGCAGCCGGTCACGTTCCAGCTCGGTGATGGCCGGGTGACAGTGCGGTCCGGCAGCAACCGGTTCACCCTGACTACCTTGCCGGCGTCGGAGTTTCCGTCGCTGGAAGAAGGCCCGGGCGCGGTGTCGTTTGATTTGCCGCAGGTTGAGCTGCGCTCTCTGTTCGAACGGACCCAGTTCGCCATTGCCCAAGGCGACGTCCGCTACTACATGAATGGTCTGTTCCTGGAGCTGAAATCTGGCCGCCTGCGTGCGGTTGCCACGGATGGTCACCGGCTGGCGTTGGCGGAAGCCCGCAATCCGGTAGAGGCGAGCGGCGATTTCGGCGTGATTGTCCCGCGCAAGGGCATCATGGAGCTGCTGCGACTGCTCGAACCGTCCGATCAAACGGTCAAGGTCACCGTCGGGACCAACCATATCCGGGTCCAGACCGACAGTTACCACTTCGTTTCCAAGCTGGTTGATGGCAAGTTCCCGGAATACGAGAAGGTCATTCCGCGCAGTGGCGACAAGATCATGGTCATCAACCGCGACGTGCTGAAAGAAGCGCTCGGCCGGGCCGCGATTCTGTGCAACGAGAAATTCCGCGGCGTGCGATTGAACCTGAAAACCGGCCAGCTGATGCTGGTGGCGAACAACCCGGAGCAGGAAGAGGCGGAGATCGAGGTCGATGTCGACTACAGCAGCAGCGAGCTGGAAGTCGGATTCAACGTCAATTACCTGATGGACATCGTCAACGCGGTCAAATGGGACAAGCTGCGCTTCATGTTCAGCGATGCAGCCTCGCCAGCATTGGCCGAAGAGCAGGGCGGTTCCGGCACCTTGTACCTGGTCATGCCGATGCGGCTGTGAGCCGCGCCGTTGCGTGCGTGGGCTGCCCTGGCCGGGATTGAGCCGTTTCCGTGTTAGCCGAACTCCGCTTTCAGAACATCCGTAACCTCACTGATGGGGCGCTCCTACCGGCGCCCCATCTCAATTGGGTATTCGGCAGCAATGGGGCTGGCAAGACCTCGCTGTTGGAGGCGATTTGCCTGCTCGGTACCGGCCGCTCCTTCCGCACCAGCCAAATCGAGCGAGTCATTCAGGACGGCAAGCCAGAGCTAACCCTGTTTGGTTGCTGGCGCGAAGGGCAGGTGGAGCACCGTATCGGCGTCCGCCGGGACCGTCAGGGCGGCTTCGCCCTTCGTATCGATGGCCAGGACGAGCGCAAGCTGTCCACGGTCGCGGCATTGCTGCCGGTCCAAGTGCTGACACCAGACAGTTACGGCTTGCTCGCCGGTAGTCCACGTGAGCGCCGCCGCTTTCTTGATTGGGGCGTGTTCCACGTGGAACATGGTTTCGCGCCTGTCGCCCAGCGCTACGCCCGTCTGTTGCAACAACGCAACGCGCTGCTCAAAGCCAATGCCCCGGCGAAAGAGCTGGGGCCGTGGACGGAACAACTGCTGGTAGCGGCCGAGGCGCTGCACACCTACCGCTTGCGTTACTGGCAGTCGCTGGCACCGGCGGTTGAGGCCGCTGTTGCCGGCTTTCTGCCCGACGCCGGTATCGGTTTCGATTGGTACCGTGGCTGGCCGGACGGCGAACTCGCGGACCTGCTGGCTGCCGGAGTGGAACGTGACCGGCAGAGCGGCGCGACCGGCTACGGTCCGCACAAGGCCGATCTGCGGATACGGATAGGGCGGGTGTCGGCTGACGAGAAGCTGTCGCGTGGCCAGAGCAAGCTGGTCGTGCAGGCCCTGCATCTGGCGCAGCTGCAGCAAGTGGCGGCCCGCAACCCGCACGGTGGCGTGCTGTTGCTGGACGACATCAGCAGCGAACTCGACCGTGACCGCCAGCAGGCGCTTTTGGCCTCCGTACTGGCTCTTCCGGGCTGGCAAGTGTTTGTTACGGCAACACAAAACGGGCCGGAAAGCCTGCTGGCGCGGTATAATGCGGCTACGTTTCACGTGGAACATGGCGCTGTCCAGCAGCTGGACGCGACCACGCCCACAGCCTGATGACCGGTGCCGCTTGGCGCGGCCGTTTCGCCCACTTTTTGTGCTGAAACGGGCGCCGGTTTCTGGCTTGAACCAACCCTCCAACCGCGGCCGCGACTGGCCGTGGTCCTTGTTTTGTTAGCTGGACAGAAAAGCATGACCACTGAGAACACCGACAACGGCGGCTACGATTCCTCCAGTATTTCCGTGTTGAAAGGCCTGGATGCGGTCCGCAAGCG
>DASUEK010000107.1:0-15769 GCA_036275115.1 Permianibacter sp.
CAATGCCGAACCGTATCGAATCGGCAATTGATGTTCTGCGGATATTTATCGGTCACTAGTCGTCGGCGGGAACCAATGTAACGGCGCTATTCGTTTGCAAAACGATGCCCCCCGTCTGATTGCCATCGGTGGAGAAAACCAGACGCCGTTCCCAATCGCCTTGCTGGCCCGAGTGACTGTCAAAAGATACGCCTCCGTCGGGCAACTCGAGTTGACCGGAAAGGGCATTTCGAAATTGCTCCCAGGCTGTTTCGTCTTGACTGAGGAATGAGGCGGCGCAGAAACGTGTACCGCATGCGAAGCGTTGCAGGCTGATGGTTCCGGCCTGCAAAGCGGGTAATGAACGCAGTGCTTCGGTCAGCTGCTGGGTTCGCATACGCACCGCAGGATCGACGGCAAGGCTGTCGAGCGCGTGAAACAGTCCAGCGAATTGCTCTGCTTCGGTGGCGGCCAGTAGTTTATCGATTCGGAGGCTGTCACCAGAAAAGAATTGTTTCTCGTACTCCGCAAGGGTCGTGGCCTCGCTGATGAGCACGTCTTCACTTACTTTGTCGTTTGCTGCCGATGAGGTGTTGACTGGCGTAGGTGTGGCTGCCGTCGCAACAGTGTAAGAACGATTGGCCGGGAGGGGCGCCTGCGCCGCATCCGTCGCCAGCTGGCTGGTATTTGCCGTTGCCGTATCGCTGCCTGCCTGCGAAGGCGCTATCTGGTATTGCCAAAACGAAATGGCAGCGAGTGCGGTGCAGAGAGTTAGCCATACATGGCGTCGCTTCATGACATCCTTTTCCGTGGAGCGGCTTTTTATGTGACTGATGCGACGGGCTTGCTGTTACTCCAAGCCCAGTTTCTGCAGTTTGTAGCGCATGGCACGAAAGCTGATGCCAAGCTTGCGCGCCGCGGCGGTCTTGTTCCAGCGGCAAGCTTCCAGTGCTTCGACAATCGCATCGCGCTCGATTTTTTCCAGATACAGGTCGAGCGGAATGTCGCCACGTTTGCCCGGTGTGACAGCAGCAAGTGTGGCGGCATCGATGACCGGCTCGCTGCTTTCCGGCAGCAACAGATCTTCGACTTCGATGACATCGCCATCGGCCAGAGTCAGCGCGCGTT
This sequence comes from Permianibacter sp., assembly GCA_036275115.1. Classification (GTDB taxonomy): domain Bacteria; phylum Pseudomonadota; class Gammaproteobacteria; order Enterobacterales; family Permianibacteraceae; genus Permianibacter. Next base: position 1,108 of record DASUEK010000107.1, read on the forward strand.
CCAGAATGTTTTCCAGTTCACGGATGTTGCCGGGGAAGGCGTATTTCTTCAGCCCGGCACTGGCGCTGGCGGTGAGACCGGGCACGGTCATGCCGTGCCGGTCGGCGAGTTTTTTCAGGATGTGCTGGGCCAGCTCCGGAATGTCGTCGATGCGTTCACGCAAGGATGGCGTGGTCACCGAAATGACGTTGATGCGGTAGAACAAGTCCTGACGGAAATGTCCGTTCTGGACCAGCTCGCCCAAATCCTTGTGGGTGGCGCTGACAATCCGGACGTTGATCGGAATTTCTTTTTCGGCGCCGACAGGGCGCACGGCCCGTTCCTGAATGGCGCGCAGCAGTTTCACCTGCATAGTGATCGGCAGATCGGCCACTTCATCAAGGAACAGCGTGCCGCCGTCGGCGGCCTGGAACAGACCGGGTTTGTCGGCAACCGCGCCGGTGAAACTGCCTTTTTTGTGGCCGAAGAATTCGCTTTCCATCAGCTCGGACGGAATGGCGCCGCAGTTGACCGGCACGAACGGCGCATCCGCGCGCGGTCCGAGTGCATGGATAAGCCGCGCGACCAGCTCCTTGCCGGTACCCGATTCGCCGGTGATGTGCACCGGTGCCTGGCTGCGCGCCACTTTGGCGATGGTCTGGCGCAGCGCCTGCATCTTGCTGCTGCTACCAATGAGTTGTGGCGCATGGGCCGGAAACTCGGTGACGACTTTTTCGCTTTCCGGTGTCGGCAGTGACAAAGCGTTTTTGACCAGCTCACGCAGCACGCCGAGTTCGATCGGCTTGGACAGGAAATCGAATGCGCCGGACTTCATCGCTTCGATGGCGGTTTGCATGTTGCCGTGCGCGGTGATCACCGCGACTGGCAGGGTCGGCTGATGGGCCTGCACGTATTTGACCAGCTCGATGCCATCACCATCGGGCAGCCGCAAATCGGTCAGGCACATATCGAACTTGTGCTGGGTGAGCAATTCTCGGGCTTGCTGCAGGTTGGTGGCTTCGCGGGTGTCGACCCGCATCCGGCCCAGGGTGATGGCCAGCAGCTCGAGAATGTCCGGTTCGTCGTCAACGATAAGGGCGAGAGGTGTTTTCATGGCGCGGGAATGGTCCGTTGCGCAGGTGCAAAACTGATGCGGAAGCAGGTCCCGCCGCTCGGGATCGGCAGGTAGTTCAGTTGCGCCTGGTTGGCTTCACACAGTTCTCGGGCCAGATACAAGCCGAGCCCGAGGCCTTTGCTGCTGGTCGTGAAAAACGGTTCGAACATTTTTTCGGCCACTTCCGGGTTGATGCCCTCACCGTGGTCGATGACATCGAGGAACGGGCGACCGGAGGTTTTGTCCACGCCGGCATGCAGTTCCAGCAGCGGCCGATTCACCTTGCGAATGCTGTAGCGTATGCCATTTTCGCACAGGTTGGTGAGGACCTGGATCAGTTGGCCCACATCGAACAGCACGACGATGTCGCGCGGGCTGATATCGGCGAGGATTTCCGGGGCCGGGCTGCGGCCCAGTTTGAAGTCCTCGACGAAGTTGTGCAGAAAACTGGCCAGCGCGATGCGCTCGGGTTTGGACGGGCGGCGCTGGGAGATCTGCAGGATGTTCTCGATGATGTTGTTCATCCGCGCCGAATGTTTTTCGATGATGTCGACCAACCGCTGGTCGGCCGGGCCGATGTCCGGTGATTCCTTCAGCAATTGGGCGGCATGACTGAGCGCGCCAAGCGGATTGCGGATTTCGTGCGCGATGGAGGCAGTCAACCGGCCGAGAGAGGCCAACTTCATTTGCGTGGCTTGCTGGGTGGTTTTACTGGTGTCTTCGAGAAAGACCAAGGTCAGCTGCTGGTCTGTGCCGAGGCCGGTGAACGCCGGCAGCAGATCCGGGCCGGTGTTCGACATCCGGAACGGCTCGCCTTTCATTTCCGGGTTGCGCCGCCAGTGCCGCAACTGCTTCAGCAAGGCCGGGCTGACTTCTTCCAGCGGCTTGTGTTGCACGGCGTTGGGCATGCCGAGCAGGGTCCAGGCGGCGTGGTTAATGAGCTGGATCTGGTGCTGCTTGTCGACCACCAGCACCCCGGCATTCATGTACTGGATGATGTGCTCGTTCAGGCGCTCGAGCTTGGCGAGGCTGACCCGGCTGGCTTCGGCGGCGGCTTCGGTTTCCCGGATGCGGCGCGCCAGCATCAGCGCCAAGGCCGACATGGCAAAGAACGTCGCGCCGAGAATGCCAGTCTGGGTGAAGGTGTTGATCGAGCGTTGGCCGGCCAGGAACGACCAGGTTTGTTCGGTGACAATGGCGACGCTGGCGAGCGCAGCAAAGGTCAATGACCAGGGCCGCGCCAGCAGCAGACTGGTCGTAGTGATGCTGACGCCAAGCAGCATGCCGAGCCCGGTTGGCACACCGCCGCTGGCGTGCATTGCCAAGGTGATGCAGACGATATCAACCAGCACCATCAGCACCACTTGCGTGCTGACATTCGGCTGCCGCCGGTAAACCAGCGGAATGGTCAGCAACGTCAGCAGCAAATAAATGGCCGTGGTGTGGCGATAGAGATCCGGACGGTCCTGACCGAGAAAGCTCGGACCCAGATTCAGTTCAAACAGCAATACCATCCCGCCGGCCACCAGAAACCGGTACAGGTTGAACATGGTCAGGGCACGCCAGCTGTAATGTTCGCGGTTGCTGGCCTGATCACGGGAACGGACAAAACTGGGCGTAGGACGGTTCATTGCGGTCTGACAACGGAAACAGCCGGCAGTGTCGGCAAATTTGTCGCAGCCTGCAAGTCCGCCTGTTCGGCTACGGCCGAATCGGCGAAAATGTCGGCCTTGCGGATCAGGTGACGGTCGCGTTGCGGGACCGTCACGGCGTCGAGCCATTGCGAAAAAACGGGAGCATCGCCATGCAGATTGCGCTGGCACAGGTCAATGTCGTCGTTGGCGATATGGTGGGCAACGTGACGCGCTTGCGCCGGGTGATTGAACAGGCCAAGGCGAACGGTGCACGGCTGTTGGTGTGCTCGGAGCAAGTGCTGTGTGCCTATCCGGCCGAAGACTTGGTGCTGCGGGCGGATTTTCAGCGGGCGGTTGATCGTGCCTTGCGTGAACTTGCCGACGTGGCGCGCGGCATTGCCGTCGTCGTGGGCCATCCGGAGCGCGACGGCGAGCAGATCTACAACGCGGCCAGCGTGTTGCTGGACGGTCAGGTGCTGGCCCGCTACCGCAAACAACGCCTGCCAAATTATCTGGTGTTCGACGAGAAACGTTATTTTGCCGAAGGCCACGAAACCTGCGTGTTCACGCTCGATGGCGTCCGCATCGGTTTGCTGATTTGCGAAGACCTCTGGCACCCCGAACCGATTGCCGCCGCCAAAGCGGCCGGCGCCGAATTCATCGTCAGCCCGAACGGCTCGCCGTGGCATCGCCAGCAGGCCGCCGAACGCGCCGGTGTGCTCGCGGCCAGAACGCAGGAAACCGGTTTGCCCATCGTGTATGTCAATCAGGTCGGTGGACAGGACGAACTGGTATTCGATGGCCGTTCACAAGTCTGGACCCGCGCCGGCCGCATCCTGCTGTGCGAGCCGTTTGCCGAAGATTTGCGCCAAGTGCGCTGGCAGGCCGGCCATATGCAGGCGCTTGGTGACAGCGCGATAGATCTGAGCGAAGAAGAAGAAATCTATCGTGCGCTGGTGCTTGGCGTGCGCGATTACGTCCAGAAAAGCGGTTTCAAGGGCGTGATTCTTGGCCTGTCCGGTGGCATCGATTCGGCGCTGGTGCTGGCGGTTGCGGTGGATGCGCTCGGCGCCGATAAAGTGCGCGCGGTGATGATGCCCTACCACTACACCGCCGACATCAGTGTCGAGGATGCCCGTCGCGAGGCGCAGATCCTCGGCGCGCAGTTCGACATCATTTCGATCGAACCGATGGTCAAGGCGTTTCTCGATACGCTGGCGCCGCAGTTTGCCGGCACCGCCGTCGATCTGACTGAACAGAACCTGCAGGCGCGTTGCCGCGGCACGCTGCTGATGGCCTTGTCGAACAAGTTTGGTTATCTGGTGCTGACCACCGGCAACAAGAGCGAAATGGGGGTTGGTTACGCCACGCTCTACGGCGACATGGCTGGCGGTTTCGATGTGCTGAAAGACGTACCGAAAATGACCGTGTATGCGCTGTCGCGCTGGCGCAACCGCAACGGCGAAGTGATCCCGCAGCGGGTCATCGACCGGCCGCCGTCGGCCGAACTGGCGCCGGACCAGAAAGACGAGGACAACCTGCCGCCGTATCCGGTGCTGGACGCCATTCTGGAGCGTTACATCGAACGCGACGAAGGTCTGCCGGAAATGGTCGCCGCCGGTTTTGACGCCGCAACCGTAAAACGGGTCATGCAGCTGGTCGATCGCAATGAATACAAGCGCCGGCAAGCCGCGCCGGGGCCGCGCATCAGCAAACGGGCCTTTGGCCGCGATCGGCGCTATCCGATTGTCTCGGGTTTTATCAAACAGCCGGATGATTGGCGCTGAAGCGCCCGGTCCGGCAAAAGCTGCTACAGTCAGCCAACGAATCGTGTGAGGGAGAGCCGAAATGAAAAAAGTCGAAGCGGTGATCAAGCCGTTCAAACTGGACGACGTCCGGGAAGCGCTGGGCGAAGTCGGCATCACCGGCATGACTGTCTGCGAAGTCAAAGGCTTCGGCCGCCAGAAAGGCCACACCGAGCTGTACCGTGGCGCCGAATACATGGTCGATTTCTTGCCGAAAGTGAAAATCGAACTGGTGGTCGCCGATGAACTGGTCGACCGCTGCGTCGAAGTCATCATGGAAACCGCCCGCACCGGCAAGATCGGCGACGGCAAGATTTTCGTTTATGACGTCGCACGGGTGATCCGGATTAGGACCGGGGAAGAGGACGAGGCGGCGCTTTAAACTCTTTTAAAAGAACATTGCCGATAAATGATGTACGTTAGCTACGAAGTTTCGCAGAAGGCGGCGCGAAAACGCTCATTATGGGAAAGACTCGCGGTTTCCATGTTCGAAGCCATTATCCCCGCAGCAAATCCTGACTTTGAGTATTTATATGAAGATGTTTCTGTTTGGTGGCTTGAGCTTGATGAGAATGGTATCCCCGTTCGAGAGATTGGCTTCAATTTAAGCGGCCAACCAATTGTTGCCGCCCCACTTGGTGAAAATTTTGGGGTCTTCACAGATTCAGCTGTACCTTGCAATGGTTTCAATCTGCTCAATGAGTCGCAGTTCAATGAGCAATGGCGTTACTTCGTTAGATTGTGGGACGAGGAACGAAAATAGTTTGAGGTAACTAAACAGCGTTCGTAGGGCGGGTAGAGCTCAAGTGAAGCCCATCGGTATTGGCGCACCAAATGATGGGTTTCGCGGCTATGCCGCTCTACCCATCCTACAAAGTTTATAAACAACAAGGGCCGCATTTGCGGCCCTTGTTGTTTCAAGCGAAAGCTCAGCTTTCGATATCTTGCATCCGATCCGGGAAATTCAGCGCCAGCACATCGCGGGCTTCTTTTTCCAGTTCCGGCAGGTTCAGTTCGCGGTAGCAGCGCACCATCATCACCAAGGCGTCGGCGCTGGCATCGACACCGGGGAAGTTTTCGATGACGCGGCGGGCGCGGTTGGCGGCGGCCAGCCAGGCTTTGCGCTGGGTGTAGTAGTTGGCGGCGTGCAGTTCGAAGTCGGCCAGACGATTACGCAGGTAGATCATGCGCTGACGGGCATCGGCGGCGTACTGACTGTCCGGGTAGAGCTTGATCAGCTCGGAAAAATCCTTGAAGGCTTTTTCGGCGGTGCTGGCATCGCGCTCAGACAAGGAGGCGGCAAACGCTTCACGCAGGAAGCCGAGTTCCGAGTAGTAATTGACCAGGCCTTTCATGTAGTAGACGTAGTCAAGGTTCGGGTGGCGCGGGTTCTGGCGGATGAAACGATCGGCGGCGGCAACGGCCGACGGGGTGTCGCGGTTCTGGTAGTAGGAATAAATCAGATCCAGCTGGGCTTGTTGCGAGAACGGCCCGAACGGGTAGCGTGAATCGAGGTTTTCCAGCTTTTCAATCGCGGATTTCCAGTTGCCGACTTCCATGGACTGGCGGGCGGCGCTGTACAGCTGTTGCGCGCTTTGTTCGCGCCGGCGCTGTTCGCGGTCTTCGGCAGTGGTCGCGCAACCGCTGACCATGACGGCAGCGAGGACTAGGCACAGCAAACGGCTCAACATGCGAACAAACTGCCTTTGGTTGTTATATAGATTGCTAGAATAGCGGGGCATTCTAACCAAGCTCATCTTCAAGGTCACCCATTCCATGAATTCAGCGTCAGAACCCGTCCGGCTGGAAGCCACAGTGCCGGAACAGGCGTTCGGGAGCCGTTTGGACGTCGTCCTGGCGGATTTGTTCAGTGAATATTCGCGGGTGCGCCTGCAGGGCTGGATCAAGTCCGGCTGCGTCAAGGTCAACGGTGTGGTGGTCGATCGGGCCCGGGAAAAGCTGATGGGCGGCGAAAGCCTGCTGATCGAGGCCGAAATCCCGGTGCAGAGCGATGATGCGCCGGAAGACATCGCGCTCGACATCGTCTACGAAGACGATGCGCTGATTGTGGTCAACAAACAGGCAGGGTTGGTGGTGCACCCGGCGCCCGGTCATGCCGGCGGCACCTTGGTCAACGCCCTGTTGCATCACGCGCCAGAACTGAAAATGCTGCCGCGTGCCGGCATCGTGCACCGGCTCGACAAGGACACCTCAGGCCTGCTTGTGGTGGCGCGGCAGCCGGATACCCACCTCGCGCTGGTGCAGCAACTCGGCAAACGGGCGTTTCTGCGCGAGTACGACGCCGTCGTCCACGGCACCGTGGTCGCGGGCGGCACGGTTGATGCCGCTATCGGTCGCGACCCGACCAATCGCCAGCAGATGGCCGTGGTCGAAGAGACCGGCCGCAATGCGGTGACCCATTACCGCGTGGTCGAACGCTTCCGTGCCCACACCCATATCAAATGCCGACTCGAAACCGGCCGCACCCACCAGATCCGGGTGCACATGGCCCATGCCGGTTTCCCGCTGCTGGGCGATCCGGTCTATGGTGGCCGCCGTCGGCAGCTCGCTGAAGCCGGACCGGAGCTGGCCGATACCCTGAAAAACTTCCGCCGCCAGGCCCTGCATGCCGCCAAGCTCGGTCTGACCCATCCGGTGACCGGCGAGCAAATGCTGTGGGAGGCGCCGATGCCAAGCGACCTGACCCAGCTGCTCGATCTGCTGCGCAAGGATCGCAACAAGAATGACTATTGAGGTCTTGCGACCCGACTGGCCGGCACCGGCCACGGTGCAGGCGGCGTCGACGCTGAGAGTCGGCGGCGTCAGCACCGGTGGTTTTGCCGGTTTGAACCTTGGCACCCACACCGGCGACACCGCAACAGCGGTCGCCGGGAACCGGCGTCTGCTTCAGACAGCGCTGGCGCTTCCGACCGAACCGCATTGGCTGCATCAGGTTCACGGCACCGCCGTAGTTGCGCTGCCATCGGTCGAACGCCCGACTGCCGATGCCAGTTTCAGTACGGCCCCAGATCAGGTTTGTGTCGTGCTGACGGCTGATTGTCTGCCGGTCTTGTTTTGCGACCGCCGCGGCAGCTGGGTCGCCGCCGCCCATGCCGGATGGCGTGGGCTGTGTGCCGGCGTGCTCGAAGCCACCATCAAAACGTATGAGGGTGCCACGAGCGATATTCTGGCGTGGCTTGGCCCCGCCATCGGCCCGACTGCGTTCGAAGTGGGGCCGGATGTCCGCGAGGCGTTTTGTCGTCATGACGCGAGGGCGGCTGAAGCGTTCCGCGCAGGCGATGGCGATCGCTGGTTTGCTGACCTCTATCTGCTGGCGCGTCAGCGTTTGCAGGCGGCCGGTGTAACGTCGATTTATGGCGGCGGGCTTTGTACCTACAGCGACCCGGCGCGGTTTTTCTCCTACCGGCGTGACCGCGACACGGGGCGTCAGGCAAGCCTGATTTGGCGGAGTGCTTCATGACGCTGGTGTATCTGTTGGCGGCGCTGTTGCTGATTCTTGCGCTGGCGGTCTGGGCCGGCTTGCGCGCCAATCAGGCCGACTGGGGCGGCTGGTGGGTCAATGCCATCGATGGTCTGGTGCGGCGCTATGTTCGCCGTTATCACCGCCAGGGCGATGCCTATCTGCATTTGCCAGATGGCGGCGTCTTGGTCGCGGCCAACCATGTCTCAGGGCTGGATCCGCTTTTGCTGATTACCGCCAGCCGCCGGCCATTGCGATTCCTGATTGCGGAAGAGGAATACAACCGCTTTGGTCTGCGCTGGCTGTTCAAGGCTGCTGGCTGCATCCCGGTGGATCGAGGCGGCCGCACCGATGCCGCTTTTCGCGCCGCAGTGCGCGCGCTGAAAGCCGGCGAGGCGGTGGCCTTGTTTCCACACGGCCGCATTTTTCTCGACGACCAGCCGGAATCGCGGGTCAAGCCGGGCGTGTTGCGGCTGGCGCAACTGGCCAACGCGCCGATCGTGCCGGCCCGTATCGAAGGTGTGGCCGGCCAAGGCTCGGTTTTTTCCTGTCTGTTCCTGCGTGGCCGGGTGACGCTGACCGACTTTCCGGTCATTGCACCTGAACACGCCCATGGCGCCGACATGCGGCAGCAACTCGGCGAGCTGCTGCTCGGCCGGCGTCCGCATATCGCACCGTCGCCCGCCAACGAATCCTGATCGCCGCGCCATCCGCTACGCTTGCGGCGGCAGCGGATGGGTTTGCGCTGGCGCAAGGTTTGTTCGTGCGCTGTACCTGCCTGCTTGAAATCCGACTCGCCTGACCGCATCTCGTTGCCATTCGCGCATGCCATTGACGCATGCGACACAAGCGAGGGTTACTCATGCGTATGGATCGGTTGACCAGCAATTTGCAGCTGGCCTTGGCAGATGCCCAGTCACTGGCACTGGGTCGGGATCATCAATTCATCGAGCCGCTGCACTTGATGCTGGCGCTGCTCAATCAGGACGGCGGCTCCGCCCGGCATTTGCTCGAACGTGCCGGTGTCAATCTCAATGCCTTGCGTTCGCAGCTGACCCAGGCGCTGGAGCGACTGCCCAGCGTGCGCGGCACCGAAGGCGACGTGCACTTGTCCAATGATTTGGCGCGTTTGCTGAATGTCTGCGACAAGCTCGCCCAGCAGCGCAAGGACGCCTACATCTCGTCCGACATTTTCCTGCTCGCTGCCGCCGAGGACAAAGGCGCGCTGGGTGAGTTGCTGCGCAAACTGGGCTTGCAGAAAGCCTCGCTGGAAAAAGCCATCGAGTCGGTGCGCGGTGGTCAACGTGTCGAGGATGCCAACGACGAAGAAAAACGGCAGGCGCTGGAAAAGTTCACCATCGATCTGACCGCACGTGCCGAGCAGGGCAAGCTGGACCCGGTCATTGGTCGTGACGACGAAATCCGCCGCACCATTCAAGTGTTGCAACGCCGGACCAAGAACAACCCGGTGCTGATCGGCGAGCCCGGTGTGGGTAAAACCGCGATTGTCGAAGGCCTCGCCCAGCGCATCGTCAACGGAGAAGTGCCGGAAGGGCTCAAACACAAGCGCGTGCTGGTGCTCGACATGGGCGCGCTGATAGCCGGCGCCAAATTCCGTGGTGAATTCGAAGAGCGCCTGAAAGCGGTGCTGAACGAGCTGTCGAAGGAAGAGGGCAAGATCATCTTGTTCATCGACGAGTTGCATACCATGGTCGGCGCCGGCAAAGCCGACGGCGCCATGGATGCTGGCAACATGCTGAAGCCGGCGCTGGCGCGCGGCGAGTTGCACTGTGTCGGTGCCACCACGCTCGATGAATACCGCAAATACATCGAAAAAGACGCTGCGCTGGAGCGCCGCTTCCAGAAAGTGCTGGTCGATGAGCCGAATGTCACCGATACCATCGCGATTCTGCGTGGCCTGAAAGAACGCTACGAAGTCCACCACGGTGTCGAAATCACCGACTCGGCCATCATTGCCGCGGCGCAGCTGTCGCATCGCTATATTTCCGACCGCAAACTGCCGGACAAGGCGATCGACCTGATTGACGAGGCGGCCTCGCAGATCCGGATGGAAATCGACTCCAAGCCGGAGGAAATGGATCGGCTGGAACGCAAACTCATCCAGCTCAAGATGGAGCGCGAGGCGCTGAAAAAAGAATCCGACAGCGGTGCCAAGAAAACCCTGGACGCGCTGGAGGAGGATATCAAGCGGTATGAACGCGAGTTCGCCGAGCTGAACGAGATCTGGCTGGCGGAAAAAGCGGCGCTGGAAGGCTCAAAGAACATCAAGGCCGAGCTCGAACGGGTTCGTCAGGACATGGAAGTGGCGCGCCGGGCCGGCGATCTGACTCGCATGTCCGAATTGCAGTACGGTCGCATTCCGGAATTGGAAAAGAAACTGGACATGGCGGCGCAGGCGGAAATGCAAAAAATGCAGCTGCTGCGCAACAAGGTCAGCGACGTCGAGATCGCCAGCATCGTGTCGAAGTGGACCGGCATTCCGGTCGCCAAGATGCTGGAAGGCGAGCGCGACAAACTGCTGCGTATGGAAGAGGCCTTGCACCAACGCGTGATCGGCCAGAACGAGGCAGTGACGGCGGTCGCCAACGCGATTCGGCGCGCTCGCGCCGGCCTCGCTGATCCGAACCGGCCGAACGGTTCGTTCCTCTTTCTTGGCCCCACCGGTGTCGGGAAAACCGAACTGTGCAAAACGCTGGCGTCGTTTCTGTTCGACAGCGAAGAGGCGATGGTGCGTATCGACATGTCCGAGTACATGGAGAAGCACGCCGTTGCGCGCCTGATCGGTGCACCGCCCGGGTATGTCGGCTACGACGAAGGCGGTTACCTGACCGAAGCCGTGCGCCGCAAACCGTATTCGGTGGTGTTGTTCGACGAAGTTGAAAAAGCACATCCGGATGTGTTCAACGTGCTGCTGCAGGTGTTGGAGGATGGCCGGTTGACCGACGGTCAGGGCCGCACCATCGATTTTCGCAACACGGTGGTGGTGATGACCTCGAACCTGGGTTCCGACATCATCATGGAGCATCGCAAGAGCAGCCATGGCGAGCTGAAGGACATGCTGATGGATGTCATCGGCAAATACTTCCGGCCGGAATTCATCAACCGGGTCGACGAAATCGTGGTCTTCCACGCCCTCGCCGACGAACATTTGCAGCAGATTGCCAGCCTGCAGATTGAAGGCCTGCGCAAGCGTCTGGCGGAGCACGAAATCAAGCTGCAAGTGTCGCCGGAAGCCTTGCTCTACCTCGCCAAGGCCGGTTCCGATACGGCGTTTGGTGCACGGCCGCTACGTCGAGTGGTGCGGCAGCTGGTCGAAAACCCGCTGGCGCAGAGCATACTTGCTGGCCGCTTTGCCGCTGGTGAGACAGTGGTGGTGGATGTCGTGCAAGGCGAGCTGGTGTTGAGCAAGCCGCAATAGCGAGAGGTGATCCGGAAAGCAAAAAGGCGCCACTTGGCGCCTTTTTATTGATCAATGTCGCGTTACTGCTTGCAGTACGTCGCGATATTCACCTCGGTTGCGGCCATCTTTTCTTTCCGCTCTTCGTCGGTCAGGAAGCGCTCGGTGCCGTCTTTGTCCGTCACCCGGATTTTGGGGATGGTGAGCAAAGCGTCCTTGTTCTGTTTGGCAAGCTCGCAATTGCGGGCCATCTTCTCGGCCTCTGCTTTCGCCGCGGCCACATCACCACCTTTCTCAGCGTCTTCCTTTTTCTTGCCGGTTGGTGCGGCCGCTGCGGTTTCTGGCTGCTTGCTGCGCACGCGGATGGTTTCGTACGGGCGATCCTTGGGGGGCAATTGGGTGTATTGCACCTGGCCGTTGTCATCGGTCCATTTGTAGGTATCTGATGCGTGGGCAACACCCAGCACCATCAGGGCTGCGCCGATGGCGGCGAGAGGGAAGGACTTCATAACCGACTCCATACACGATCCGGGGTAGTGTTGCGCCTAACTATAGTGAGCGTTGCCCAGTGAGGGAAGCGCAGCGGTTCAAACTTCGACGTATTCGGCGGTCTGGAGCGCGTTTTGTTCCGCGAAATCGATGATTTCCCGAAACAGCTGCGGATGCAGCTCGGCCAGCGACGGGTCTACGACCACGCCTTTCTGGCCAGCGATGATGACCGGGCGTAGCAGCGGCGAGTAGTACATCCGCCGATTGCGGAAGGTGCACAGATTTCCACACATGCGCTCCGCCCAATCGCTTGGCCGGAACACCTGACCGGACTCGGTAATACCTTTGATAAGGAGTTTTTTGCTGGCGCTCATGGTGCTGAAGAATGGGGGTCGGAACCGCACGAGCCGACCGAATTCGCGCGCACACTATAGCAGAGCCGCCCGGCTGCCGGTCGTTGGTTCGACTTGGGTGGCATGTTTTGGCGCAAGGAAAGGAGAAAAAGCCGACGGGGGCCAATCAGTTTTCCCCTTGTGCTCGTACCGATCACCAAGGTGGCCTGAAGCTGTAACGAATCGGTCGCTCCATTGTCTGAAGCAGGTAATTTGAGAACCGGGAGGTCACCAGTGTCGTGGTTGATTCGCGTGCCCGAGCGCCATGCTCCGCGCCAGATTACCGATGAAAGTACGTATTGGGACCGCCGACGCCTGCTGCTGTCGCTGGGGATTGTCGCCGCCGGCAGCTTGTTACCGGCGGCAGTGATGGCAGCCAAGCCCGGCAGCCGCTTGGCGTATCGGCCGGATGCCGCTGCTGGGAAAAGCCGCCTGACCGAGGAGGCGGCGATCACGACCTACAACAACTTCTACGAATTTGGTCTCGACAAGGCGGATCCGGCCAGGCGTGCCGGCGCGCTGCGGACCGAGCCGTGGTCGGTGGTAGTAGAAGGCGAGGTCGGCAAGCCTGGTCGCTATGCGCTTGAAGATCTGCTGCGTGGCCAGGCGCTGGAGGAGCGGGTCTATCGGATGCGCTGTGTGGAGGCGTGGTCCATGGTGATCCCGTGGGTCGGGATCCCGTTAGCGAGTCTCATCAAGCGTTTCGAGCCAACCAGCAAAGCCAAGTACGTGGCTTTTCAAACCCTGCATGACCCGGAACAGATGCCCGGTCAGAAGCCGGGTTTTCTCGGTTTTTCGTCGCTCGATTGGCCATATGTCGAGGGACTGCGCATGGATGAGGCCATGCATCCACTGACCCTCATGGCCGTCGGGCTCTATGGCAAGACCTTGTTGCCGCAGAACGGCGCGCCGTTTCGACTGGTGGTGCCGTGGAAATATGGCTTCAAAGGGATCAAGTCGATTGTCCGTATCCGCTTTCAGGAGACCCAGCCGCCGACCAGCTGGAGTCGATCCGCGCCCGGGGAATACGGCTTCTATGCCAACGTCAATCCGGCGGTTGACCATCCGCGCTGGAGTCAGGCCAAAGAGCGCCGCATTTACAGTGGTTCGCTGTTCGGTGGTGTCGAACGCATCGAAACGCTGCCGTTCAATGGCTATGCCGAACAGGTCGCCAGCCTGTATCAAAGCATGGACCTGCGTCGTCACTATTGAGACACCTATTGATGTGGAAGCTGGGATTCGCTCCGGAGCGATGGGTCAGATGGGGCCTCAAGCCGTTGATTTGGCTGGGCTTGCTGTTTCCGGCCGGGCTGTTGGTAACGGGGGTTATCAATGCGGATCTGGGCGCTGATCCGCAGAAAACCATCGTTCACACCACCGGGCAGTGGGCGCTATACAGCCTGTGGCTGAGCTTGGCGGTGACACCGGTACGACGACTGACCGGAATTGGCGCATTGCTGCTGGTCCGGCGCTTGTTGGGCCTGTTTGCGTTCTTCTATGCCTGCCTGCATCTGACCAGTTACATGCTGCTTTATATGGGGCTCGATTGGCCAACCTTGGTAGAGGACTTGACTGAAAGGCCGTACATCATCGTCGGCTTTCTGGCCTTTCTCGGCTTGCTACCCTTGGCATGGACCTCAACGCGCCGCCAGATGCGCCGTTTAGGACGGCGTTGGGGGCGGTTGCATCGGCTCGTCTATCCTGTTGCCGGCTTGGCCTGGCTGCACTACTTTTGGCAGACAAAATCTGATCTGAATCAGCCCGTTTTGTTTGGGCTTCTGCTAGTCTTCTTGCTCGCGGTTCGTATTTACTGGTTTTGGCTGGCGCGCTCATCAGACGCTGGTCTCTCCCGTCAAGTCCCCGCAACAGAAAAATAGCCCTTGCACCGGTGTTTCCGGGCCCTATAATGCGCGCCCCGGCCGACGCCCTGTCTCTGACAAAACGTCAGCCGGTGCGGTCAATACGGCAATGCAGCAAATCGATGCAAAAGCCTGTTGACAGCAACGCAAGGCGCTGTAGAATGCGCGCCCCTGCTGATGCGAAAGCGCAGCGGTGGTGAAGTCGGCAAGTCGGTTGTTCGCGTAAGTCGCGAATAACTCAGCAAAAAAAGCTGAAACGACCTGTTGACAACGAGATGGCGTGCTGTAGAATGTGCGCCCCGCTGGACGGTAAGTCTGGCGATGCCGAAAGGCAAACGCTCTTTAACAAAATGAACGAAGTAATCTGTGTGGGCACTTGCGTAGAGTCGTGCGACGAAAGAAACACGATGTAAACAATGCAAGTGAACTTCGCAAATTATTTGAGTATTCGGATAGTTACGAAGCTTAGCGAGTATTGAGTCTTAAAGATT
>DASUEK010000108.1:0-7535 GCA_036275115.1 Permianibacter sp.
ACCCAGGTCAGCGCCCAGTCGACCGCTTCGTTTTCGCTGGCGAGGGTGCCGCAGAACGGTTCTTGCGGCAGGCATTCGGTGCCGTCGAGCGTGCTGATCAAATACGCGCGCAGGCCGTCTTCGTAGTACCACTCATCACGCTCGTTATCTTTGAGGTTGTCGAACACGATGCGCAGGCCGGGCGCGAGCACGGCTTTGGCGCGCAAGAGGTGCTTGAGTTTGGGGATGGAGAAATTGGCGGAATCGAAATACTTGGGGTTCGGCCAGAATCGCACCGTGGTGCCGGTGACGCGCTTCGGCACTTCACCAATCACGCGCAGTTCTTCTTTTTTGTCGCCGTCGGCAAAGCTGATGTAGTGCTCTTTTTGATCGCGCTTGACCTTCACTTCCACTTTGCTCGACAGCGCGTTGACCACCGAGATGCCGACCCCGTGCAGACCGCCGGAGAAGTTGTAGCTCTTGTTGGAGAACTTACCGCCGGCGTGCAGCTTGGTCATGATCACTTCGACGCCGGAGACTTTTTCTTCCGGGTGGATGTCGACCGGCATGCCGCGGCCGTCGTCGACCACTTCGATGCTGTTGTCCGGGTGCAGGATGACGGTGATGTTTTTGCAGAAGCCGGCCAGCGCTTCGTCGACCGAGTTGTCGATGACTTCTTGCGCGAGGTGGTTGGGCCGGGTGGTGTCGGTGTACATGCCCGGGCGGCGTTTGACCGGGTCGAGACCGGAGAGCACTTCAATTGCGTCGGCGTTGTACTGCTGCGTAGCCATGGCGATGGAATCCTGCTTGTTGCGTGTTGCGGAGGGAGCCGGCGCCGGCCGGTGGACCGGGTGCGGGCCGCGCGTGACCGTGGTGGTCGGTGCGCTGCTCGCCGGCGGCTTGGCGCCACCGGCGTTGGATACGTTTTGACCAGCCGTGCGGGCTGGCACTGGGCCGGTATGGTCGCTGCTCAGCTGGCGCGGCGCAAGCTGCAGCGTTCTCGTCGTCGGCGGGTGACTTTCCGGGCTTATGCCATACTCTTTTGACTCAACTGCCACCCTTATGCATTGGACGGCATGCTTCCTTCCACTTGGACAAGCTGGTTGCCCAATCCGGTCCGCCGTCTGTCTGGCGTGCGCACGCGCATCTGGGCGGTGTTTCTGGCCGGCGCAGCGGTCACGCTGATCACCGCTGTTGTCGCCATTCTGGCGTTTCGTGCCGCCGACCGCGCCGCCAGCCGGGTGGTGGATGAAGACATCCCGACGCTGACCAATGTCTCGCTCGCACTTGAACACGCCAACACCCTGGCCGGGCTGGCGCCACTGCAGTACGCCTCGCGCAGCGAGGCCGAGCTGGAGTTGCTGCAGCCGCAGCAGGACGATTATCTGCAAGCGCTGAAACTGGCAGTGCAGAACCTGCCGAACCCGACCTACCAGAAGCAGCTCGGCGGTTACGTGGAGTCGCTGCAAACCAATCTGGAAGCCCTGAATCAGGTCACCACGGCGCGGGTGCGGTTGAACCGGCAGATTGATCAGCACATTGCCGCCGCCAGCCGGATCACCGATGCGCTGCGGCTGGCCTTGTCGCCGCTCGGCGCCAGCCTGGCGGCAGCCGGTGGTCGGCAGCAGCAGCTGTACGCCCTGCAGGAAATCAAGATTGAGATTCATCTGGTCTATGGCCAGGTGAACCGGATGGGCTATGAACCCGACCCGGTGCAGGTCAAGGCACTGACTGCCGCCGTGCGCGATGGCCTGGATCGCATCGACTTGCGGCTGCAGCAGCTGCCGTCAGGCGGTGTGCGCGATGTGGTCATCAAAGCCCGCACGGATCTGGAACAGATTGTCTTTGGTGACAAGAATCTGCCGCTGCTGCAATCAAAACGGCTGGAAGCGCTCAAGCAGAGCGAAGATCTGCTGGAAAGCAACCGGGCGCTGCTGTCAGCACTGCAGCGATTGCAGCAGGACATCCAGAGCGATACCACCGGCAACGTCGCGCGCAGTGATCAGGCGATGCAGGATGCCTTTGGCGGTGCCCGGCTGGCGCTCGGTGTGCTGGCGCTGCTGACGGTGTCTGGCGCACTGCTGCTCGGCTGGTTTTTTGCCGGCCCGCTGCTCGGCAACCGTTTGGTGGCCTTGGCGCACAACGTCGAAGACATGGCCGGCGGCAAGCTCGATACCGCGATTCAGGATCGCGGTGATGACGAGATCAGCCGGCTGGCCGATGCGCTGCGGCAGTTCCAGAGCCTGTCGCGCGAGCGCGCCCGCATTGAAAACGAGTTGGCGCGACTGGCCAACTTTGATGCGCTCACCAGCCTGCCCAATCGCCACCTGCTCAACCAGCGCGCCGAAGATTTGATCGACCACAGCGCCCGCGCCAACCTGCGCTTTGCCGTGCTGTTCATCGATCTGGATCGGTTCAAGCCGGTGAACGACAGTCAGGGCCACGAAGTGGGCGATCTGGTGTTGCACGAAACCGCCGGCCGGCTGCAAAACAGCGTGCGCCGCACCGACATGCTTGGCCGGCTCGGCGGCGACGAATTTGTGCTGCTGATGGAAATCGGCCACCACATCGGTGATGCCGAACTGGTCGCCGGCAAAATCATTGATGTGCTGCGCGAGCCGTTCCGGGTCGGTGACAAGCAGTTTTTTATCGGCGCCAGTATCGGCATTTCCCGTTACCCGGAAGACGGTCAGGATTTTGCCGAGCTGCTGCGCAAGGCCGATGCCGCGATGTACAACGCGAAAGCGCTCGGTGGCAACAGCGTGGCGATTTACCGCGAAGAAATGAACGTGGCGGTCAGCCGCCGGCTGGAGCTCGAATCGGCCTTGCGGCGCGCGCTCGACACCGGCGAGCTGGAAGTCTGGTATCAGCCGAAACTCGATTTGCGCGACGGCAGCATTTGCGGCGCCGAGGCACTGTTGCGCTGGCGGCGCGATGGCAAATTGATTTCGCCGGCCGAATTCATTCCGCTTGCCGAAGAAACCGGCCTCATTATTCCGATTGGAGCCTGGGTGCTGCAGCGGGCCGCCGTCGATGCCGTGCACTGGCGACGCCTGAGTCATGACCTGTTCACGGTGGCGGTGAACCTGTCGTCACGCCAGCTGGAGCACCCGGAGCAACTGGCCGCGCAGATCGAATCCGCGGTGCAACAGAGCGAGCTGCCGGCTTGTGCGCTGGAACTGGAAGTGACCGAAAGCCTGCTGATGCAGAATCTGTCGAGCGCGAGCGAACTGCTGACTCGCCTGCGCGAGCGCGGCCATCGCATCGCGGTCGACGATTTCGGCACCGGCTATGCGAGCTTGAGTTACGTCAAGAACCTGCCGATCGACATTCTGAAAATCGACCAGACCTTTGTCCGCAACCTGCCGGATGACCCGGGCGATGTCGCAGTCGCCAGCGCGCTGCTCGGCCTCGGTGAAGCGCTGCATTTCACCATGGTCGCCGAAGGTGTCGAAACCGAGGCGCAGCGCCAGTATCTGCGCGATCGCGGTTGTCAGATCATGCAGGGCTATCTGCTGTCGAAACCGCTGCCGCCAGAAGAGTTTGCCGACTGGCTGGCGCAGCGACGCGCCGCCGCGTAAACCACTCCATGCGTGCGTCGCCCGACTCGGGTCAAATGGTCAGTGCTCAGCGAAAACTGCCAGCGAAGCGGGCAAAAATTTCATTGCGCAAGGGTTCGCGCAGCGCTTCCTGGGACGACATCTCGGCTTGGGCGAGAAACTGCTCGGGCGGGAAGATGATCGGATTCTGACGCACGGGCTCCGGCAGCAACGCGAGCACGCGACTGTCCACCGGCGACACACCGAGCGCCACCACTTCCTGTGCGATCTGGGCCGGGTGCAGCAACCATTCGAGCAGCTGTTCGGCCACTTCCGGCACCGGACAGTGGCTGGTGACGGCGTAAAAATCGCACCACAGTTCGCCACCATCGTTCGGGTTGACGTAACGCAGATCCGGATCATCCTGCGACAGCCAGTAACCCGAATCACTCCAGGCCATCGCCAACCAATCGCCTTTCATTATCGCTTCGTCGACTTCTGCGCTCATCGCGCGCAAATGCGGCCGGGCTTTTTTCAGCACCGCTTCGGCCTGCAGCAATTCGCTTGGCCTGGTGCTGTTGAGCGAATGGCCGTGGTAGCGCAGCGCGGCACCAATCAAGGACTGGACATCTTCAATGACGCTGGCGCGGCGCGATGCCGGGCCGCTGACCGCATCCCAAAACTGATGCCAACCGGTCAGCGCCGGCAGTTTGCTGGCGCGATAAACGAAACCAGTGCTGCCATAGTTTTTCGGCACCGCCAACCAGCGCTGCTCGATCTGACCGAATCGGGCCAGCCGCGACAACCAATTGCCGGGTTGCAAACTGGCCAACAGATTGGCCGACAACGGTCTGAGCAGCCCCAGCGCGGCGAAATGCGGCACCATGTAGTGCGACAGCGTCAGCACATCGAACTCGGCACCGGCCACGCAGGCGGCCAGCAGATCTTCATTGGAATCAAACTGGTGCAGCGTCACCGCCGTGCCATAACGTCGGCTGAAATCGTCCAGCACCGAGCCGACGTTGTAATCCGGAAACACCGCCAGCCGCAGCGGCGCCGGGTCGGCCCGCAACCGGCTGGCGCTGAGTGCGGCGAACAAGGCAGCTTGCAAAACAGTACGACGCGGCAACATGAACCCGGACTCCCCGGAAGGCGATTTCCAACCCACCCTACAGGTATAGCCGGATTTGTCGACTATGTTTGGTGAGCCAGCCCGGTTACAGCAGGACGGCAACGAAAAAGGGTCAGACACACAATGCGTAACAACCAACCGGTCACGCAGCGGGAAGTCGCGATGCGTGACAACGTCGAACTGGTCAGCTCCACCGATCTGAAAGGCATCATCACCGCCGCCAATCAAGCCTTCGTTGATATCAGTGGCTTTGGCCGCGAGGAGTTGCTCGGCGCACCGCACAACCTGGTGCGGCATCCGGACATGCCAGCTGCGGCCTTCGCCGACCTCTGGCAAACCGTGAAAGCCGGCCGGCCATGGATGGGGATTGTCAAAAACCGCTGCAAGAACGGCGATCACTATTGGGTCGATGCCTTTGTCACGCCGGTGTTCGAGCACGGCAAGGTGGTCGGTTACGAATCGGTGCGGCGCAAGCCGAAACGCGAATATGTCGAACGTGCCGAGCGCGCCTACCGGGCCATGCAGTTGGGTGAAAAACCGGTGCCGCAGCGACCGGGCCTGCTGGCCCGCTTGCTCGCTGCCACGTTCACGTCGGTGTTGGTGACTGCGCTGGTGGCATGGTGGTTCAGCGGCAGTGCGGCGGCGCTTTATGCCGGCGGATTCGGGCTTGCCTTGGCGGCACTGCTGTTACCGTGGTGCTGGCAACCGCTGCGCGTTTTGCTGCAACGGGATCGCGGGTATTTGCCACCGGATCTGATGCAGTACATTTACAGCGGTCGCAGCGATGAAGTCGGTCGGCTGGCCACCGAAATGCATTGGCAGGAAATGCGCCTGTTGACCGTGCTTGGCCGGGTCACCCATGAGAGTGAATTGCTGCACCGTTCGGCACTGACGGCCAATGGTCGGGTCAACGACACCTTGCAGCAGGTGCAACAGCAGCAAGTCGAAACCGAGCAGATCGCCACGGCGGTCAACGAAATGAGTGCAGCGATTGCAGAAGTGGCGCGCCACGCCGAAGATGCCGCGAGCTTCACCGGGCAGGCGATGTCGGTGGTGTCACGCAACCGTCAGGTCATGCTCGATGCGGCCGAGCAGATCCGGGCGCTGGCCACGCAGATGGATAACGCCGCCAGCAGCGTCAGTGAACTCGATCAACACAGCGCGGCTATTGGCTCGGTGATCGCCACCATTCGCGGCATCGCCGATCAGACCAATCTGTTGGCGCTGAATGCCGCCATTGAAGCCGCGCGAGCCGGCGAACAGGGCCGCGGCTTTGCCGTGGTTGCCGACGAGGTGCGCAACCTCGCCAGCAAAACGGCGCAATCGACCGCCGAAATTCAACGCACGATTGAGCAGTTGCAGACAGGCGCCAAGCGGGCGGTGGAATTGATGCGCGCCAGCATGGAAAAAGCCGATCACACTGCCGAGCGCACCGGCTCGCTGGAGCAATCGCTGGCGGAGATCGCCCTGACCGTCACCCAGATCAACGATCGCTCCGGCAGCATTGCCGCCGCCGCCGAACAGCAGCGCACCGTTACCGAAGACATCGATCGGCGTATTGTCCATATCGCCAATCTGGCGAACGCCACCACGGCATCGACCCAGAAACTCGCCGATGAAACCCATGATGTGCAGCACATGGCCGACGAAATGAGCGAACTGGTGCGCCGCTTCCGCAACAATTAAGCGCGTTCAATCGCGGTAAGCCGCGAGCGCCTGTTGCAGGCGCTCGCGCACTTGTTGACGCAGCGTCAATGGCGCCCGCACTTCCACCTGGTCGCCCCAGGCCAGCACATCGCGCAGCAATTCAGTCGGGTTCGCGTACGGCACCGTGAGCAGCAAACGGCCGTCGTTCAGCCACTCCCGTTGCTGATCCGGATGCCAGCTTTCGGCCTGCACCCAACGCGCCGCTTCGGCGCTAAAGCAAAGTTCCGCCCGCGCGGTGGGCGCGCCGGAAAAAATCCCGAATGAACGACCGAAATGGCTGTCGAGTTCGGCATCCGGCAGATCACGTGCCGGCTGACTCAGGCGTTGGCAATCCCGCACCGCATCGAGCGCAAACGTGCGCAAGGCCTGCCGACTGTGGCACCAGCCATCGAGATACCAGTTGTCGCGGTAGAGCACCAGACGCTGTGGCGACACCGTGCGCCGTTCAGCACTGTCGCGCGAGCGGCTGTAATAGTCGAATTGCAGCTGCTGGCGCTGCTGCAACGCCAACACCAGCTCGGAGAAAAACGGCAACGGTGCGAGCCGCTGTCGGCTGCTGACCACCCGCAGCCGCTTGACGAAATCACCGCCATCGATGGCATCGGTTTTCAGCAACTGCTGCACTTTCTTGCGCAGCGCGGAAAACTCCCGCTCCATGATCCGACTGCCGAGCGTCGCCAGCGCGTTGTCGAGCACCATCAGCGCCAGCAATTCCGCCTGTCCGAGCCAGGTGCCGGGCAGTTCGAACCGTTGGTCCGGCCGTGGCCGCCAGGCGTAACCGGCGCGGGACGAGGCGATCGGCGCGTCGTATTTGTTGCGGAATTCCGCCACCAGCCGTTTGATGGTGGCCGGGTCGCATTCCAGCCGCTCCGCCAGCGTCCGCAACGGAATCGGTTGGCGATGCGCCTCCAACAGTTTTTGCAACGCCCGAAAGCGTTCCCACTTGTCCATGCTGCTCCCGTACTGTCGGTGAACCCGAACCGGTCAAGGCGCGTAGAATACCGGCAGATGCCGATGTGGTAGAACCCGGCAATGGCCAACGGGCTGGCAGCAGGCTGACCGTCGCAGACCGCCCCCTCACTGACAGGAGCAATTCCATGAAACACTTGCTGACGGGCGCACTCGCCATCGTGTTGAGTGCAACCCTGTCGCTGGCACACGCCAGTGGCTTTGAAGGC
>DASUEK010000109.1:0-4815 GCA_036275115.1 Permianibacter sp.
TGTGGAGTGATGCATCACCTGCGCTATGCCACTCATGCCTTCCGGTTGTAAGCCTGTAACGGCTCGTCCTTTCCGCTGAACCGCCCGATCGCCCAGCATTTGGCCATCCAAATGTAGGGCTTTCGAGATGACTGCTTCGTCCCCGCTGCCGACTCCGCTCGGCGATTTCCGCCAGCACCCGCTGGCACGCGAATTGGCCGCGCTGTCCAGCGAGCAATTGCTGTGGCTGTCCGGCTACGCCTATGGCCTCGCCCAGCGCGGTGCAGGCGCCGTCGCCGCCGTGCCGGCCACTGACAGCAAGCCGGCGCTGACCGCCACCGTGTTGTACGGATCGCAAACCGGCAATGCCAAGCGGTTGGCCGAACAACTGCACAGCGAGCTGCAGGCGCAAGGCATCGCCGCGCGCGTGCTGCGTGCCAGCGATTACCCCACCCGCGAACTCGCGCAGGAAAAACTGCTGTTGGTTGCGATCAGCACGCAAGGCGAAGGCGAACCGCCGGAAGACAGCATTGCGCTGTTCAAGTTTCTTGCCAGCAACCGGGCGCCGAAACTGCCGCAGCTGAAATACGCCATCTTTGCGCTCGGTGATCGCAGCTATAACCAGTTCTGCGCCGCCGGCAAAAACCTCGCCGGCTTGCTCGACAAACTCGGCGCCAGCGAATGGCAGCCACGGGTCGATGCCGACGTCGAATACGACGCCGACGCCAAGCGCTGGCGCGCCGACATCGTCGAGCAGGCCAAAAAACTGCAGCCCGTCAGCAGCGCACCGAGCGCACAAGTGTTGCCGCTGCGACCAGCGACTGCCGCCCATTACCACCGTGACAAACCGTTCCCGGCGCCGGTGTTGGCGGTGCAAAAAATCACCGCGCGCGACAGCAGCAAGGATGTCCGCCACATCGAATTGTCACTGGCCGGTTCCGGCCTCAGCTATGAACCGGGCGACACGCTCGGCATCTGGCCGCGCAATCCGGCGCTGGTCGTCGATGCCGTGCTGGCGACGCTCGCGCTCGATGGCGAAAGCCCCGTTGTGATTGACGGCGAAGCGCTGAGCCTGCGCCGCTGGCTCAGCGAAAAACGCGAACTGACCCAACTCGCCAAACCGGTGCTGGAGCGCTACCAGCAGATCGCGCAGCAGGAAAAACTGGCCGAGCTGCTGAAGCCGGCGCAGGCGAGTGCTTTGCAGGCGTTTCTGACTGCCCATCAATTCCTCGATGTGCTGCAACAGTTTCCGGCCCGACTCAGTGCCGAGCAGCTGGTCAGTGTGCTGCGACCGCTGACGCCGCGGCTGTATTCGATTGCTTCGTCGCAGAAACTGGTCGGCGACGAAGTGCACCTGACGGTCGGCGTAGTCGATGAACAAACCGACGCAGGCCGACGGGTCGGTGCGGCCTCGCGTTTCCTTGCCGATCTGAACGATAGCGAAACCGTCGAGGTGTTCGTTGAACACAATCCGGCGTTCCGGTTGCCGGATGACGACAGCCGCGATCTGATTTTGATCGGCCCCGGTACCGGCATCGCGCCGTTCCGTGCCTTTGTCCAGGAACGCGCCGAGCGGGCCGCTGGTGGCGCAAACGTAGGCAAAATCTGGTTGTTCTTCGGCAACCAGCATTTCACCTCGCAGTTCCTGTACCAGACCGAATGGCAGGCCGCACTCAAGAGTGGCGCGCTGAGCAAGCTGTCGCTGGCCTTTTCGCGCGACCAAGCCGAGCGCATTTACGTTCAACACCGACTGCGGGAACAAGCGAAAGCCGTTTACGACTGGCTCGAACGCGGCGCCGCCGTTTACCTCTGCGGCGATGCCAAGCAGATGGCGCCGGACGTGCACGCTGCGCTGCGCGAGATCATCGCCGAACAGAGTGGCAAAGATCTGACGTACGCCGACGAGTATCTCGACCGGCTGCGGGAAGAAGGCCGCTACCGCCGAGATGTCTATTGAATGGCGCGACTGACGACTGACGACATCGTGGGTTGCGTCTCGACGCACCGAACACGAACGGCAAACCCAAAAGATTGATCTCGGTGGGTCAAGACCCACCCTACAGAACACAAATTTTCAAGAGCGTAACAAGATGAGCGGACCCAGCGAAGTCGAAGGCATCAAGGCACGCAGCCAATTTCTGCGCGGCAGCCTGAAAGAAAGCGTGGCGGATGAACACACCGGCGCCATCCGCGCCGACGACACCATGATCATCAAATTCCACGGCAGCTATCAGCAGGACGACCGCGATCTGCGCGCCGAACGCGCCGAGCAAAAGCTCGAGCCGCTGTACAGTTTCATGCTGCGGGTGCGCATGCCGGCTGGTGTCGCCACACCGGCACAGTGGCTGAAAATGGACGAACTCGCCCGCACCTATGGCAACGACACACTGAAGCTCACCACCCGGCAGGCATTTCAGTTGCACGGCGTGTTGAAGCGCAACCTGAAAGCCACCATTCAAGGCATCAGCAGTGTCGCGCTCGACACCATTGCCGCCTGCGGCGACATCAACCGCAACGTCATCCTGTCGGCGAATCCGGAACAATCGGATGCCTGGCAGCAGGTCTACCCGCATGTGCAGGCAGTCGCGACCCATTTGCTGCCGAAAACAAAGGCCTATCACGAGATCTGGCTGGACGGCGAACTGGTAGAAGGCGGCGAGCCCGAGGAAGAACCCATCTACGGTCCGACCTATTTACCGCGCAAGTTCAAAACCGCGTTTGTTGTGCCGCCAGTCAACGATGTCGATGTGTTCGCCCACGACATGGGTTTCATCGCGATTTTTGACAACGGCAAGCTGGCCGGCTTCAACGTCACCGTCGGCGGTGGCCTCGGTTCGACGCACGGCGACAAGACCACCTATCCGCGCCTTGCCGATGTCATCGGTTTTGTCACGCCGGAGCAGTTGCTGTCCGTGGCCGAACACATCGTGACCACCCAGCGCGATCACGGCGAGCGCAGCGTGCGCAAACATGCGCGCCTGAAATACACCATCGCCAAACACGGCATCGACTGGTTCAAGCGCGAACTGGAAGCGCGCACCGGCTTTGCGTTGGCCCCGGCGCGTGAATTTACCTTTGATCACAACGGCGATCGCTTTGGCTGGGTTGACGGCACGGATGGCCGCGCTCACCTGACCCTGCACATCGACGGCGGCCGGGTGGTCGATCGCGATGGCAAACGCCTGCTCAGTGGTTTGCGTGAGATCGCCAAGATCCACGCCGGCGATTTCCGGCTGACGCCAAACCAGAACCTCGTTATTGCCAATGTGCCGGCGCGGCTGCGCGGGCGCATTGATGCGCTGGTGGCCGAGTACGGCATGGGCCAATACCAGACCGTGACGCCGCTGCGCCGTGATGCCCTGGCGTGCGTGTCGCTGCCGACCTGTTCGCTGGCGATGGCCGAAGCCGAACGCTATTTGCCGGACTTTGTCGGCAAGGTCGAAGCGTTGCTCGAACAGAATGGTTTGCTCAGCTTTCCGCTCAATTTGCGCATCACCGGCTGCCCGAACGGTTGCGCCCGGCCGTGGCTCGCCGAAGTTGGTTTGATCGGCAAAGCGCCGGGCCGCTACAACCTCTATCTCGGCGGTGACGCGGCCGGCACCCGGTTCAATCAGTTGTATCGCGAGAACATCGATGAACCGACCATTCTGGCGGAACTCGCGCCCTTGTTCGGCCGTTTTGCCAGCGAGCGCAAACCGACCGAACGGTTTGGCGATTGGCTGCATCGCGCTGCCGTCCTGACCGCTGCAGCCTGAAACGACTGAACACAAACGGATGGCGAATACGATGAGCACAGCACTGAATCGGCAAGCCAGCACCGCCGCCGTTTCGCCGGTGGAGTCGCTGAACCCGGCGCAATTGGCGGAAAGCAATCAGGCACTCGCGGCGTTGAGCGCACCAGAACGGGTGCAATGGGCGCTGCAACATCTGCCCGGTGAGTTTGCGCTGAGTTCGAGTTTTGGTGCGCAAGCCGCAGTGTTGCTGCACATGGTGACCACGGTGAAACCGGACATCCCGGTCATCGTCATCGACACCGGTTACCTGTTTCCGGAAACCTATCGCTTTATCGATGAACTGACCGAGCGGATGTTGCTGAACCTGCAGGTGTATCGCGCCACGCTGTCGATCGCCTGGCAGGAAGCGCGCTACGGCAAACTGTGGGAACAAGGGGTCGATGGTATCAGCCGTTACAACCAGCTCCGCAAGGTCGAACCGATGCAGCGCGCACTGCGCGAGCTTCAAGTCGGCAGCTGGTTTTCCGGCGTACGGCGCAGCCAGTCGGCGTCACGGGCGCAGGCACCGTGGCTGCAGTTGCAGGACGGCCGCTACAAGGTGCACCCGATCGTCGATTGGACCGACCGCGATGTCGGCCAGTACCTCAAGCAACACAAGCTGCCATATCACCCGCTGTGGGAAAAAGGCTACGTCTCGATTGGCGACTGGCACACCACCCGACCACTCGGTGACGGCATGAGCGAAGAAGACACCCGCTTCTTTGGCTTGAAGCGCGAGTGTGGCCTGCACGATTTTTCGATCTGATCAGGCTGGCGCCGCGCGGCAGCCGATTGCCGATCGCGACTCCGCTCTCGTTCAGGTCAGGACGGACAGCACAGGCAGCAGCAATAGCAGCGGCAGGTACGGAAACAGCACGCTCGGTCGCGGCAGTTGTGCGGCGTATTCGCGCAGCAAGCTCGCCATACCGCCACGCTGGCGCTGCCAGTTGCTGTGCAGTTGCAGCGGCAAACCGTCAGCCGGTCCGCGCAGCGCCGCTTCGATGTGCAGCAGGCGCTGGACCAGTCGCTGCTGCTGGGTCCGGATGAGGATTTCCAGCCCCCA